>NZ_RJVJ01000002.1:975000-1300000 GCF_003751605.1 Kitasatospora cineracea | reverse complement strand
AGGTCCCTAAGCGTGTGCTAAGTGGGAAAGGATGTGGAGTCGCAGAGACAACCAGGAGGTTGGCTTAGAAGCAGCCACCCTTGAAAGAGTGCGTAATAGCTCACTGGTCAAGTGATTCCGCGCCGACAATGTAGCGGGGCTCAAGCACACCACCGAAGTCGTGTCATTGCAGCAATACCCCCAACGGGGGCTGTGATGGGTAGGGGAGCGTCGTGTGCCGGGTGAAGCAGCCGAGGAATCGAGTTGTGGACGGTTCACGAGTGAGAATGCAGGCATGAGTAGCGATACAAGAGTGGGAAACTCTTGCGCCGATTGACCAAGGGTTCCTGGGTCAAGCTGATCTGCCCAGGGTAAGTCGGGACCTAAGGCGAGGCCGACAGGCGTAGTCGATGGACAACGGGTTGATATTCCCGTACCCGCTTTGAAGCGCCAACGTCGAACCTCTTGATGCTAAGCCCGTGAAGCCGGCCCGGAGTCTTCGGACAAAGGGACGTGGTGGAGCCGGTGACCCAACGGGGTAGTAGGTGAGCGATGGGGTGACGCAGGAAGGTAGTCCAGCCCGGGCGGTGGTAGTCCCGGGGTAAGGGTGTAGGACGTTGCGTAGGCAAATCCGCGCAACACGTGTCTGAGACCTGATGCCGAGCCGATTGTGGTGAAGTGGATGATCCTATGCTGTCGAGAAAAGCCTCTAGCGAGTTTCATGGCGGCCCGTACCCCAAACCGACTCAGGTGGTCAGGTAGAGAATACCGAGGCGTTCGGGTGAACTGTGGTTAAGGAACTCGGCAAAATGCCCCCGTAACTTCGGGAGAAGGGGGGCCATTGCTGGTGACGGGACTTGCTCCCCGAGCTGGTGGTGGCCGCAGAGACCAGCGAGAAGCGACTGTTTACTAAAAACACAGGTCCGTGCGAAGCCGTAAGGCGATGTATACGGACTGACGCCTGCCCGGTGCTGGAACGTTAAGGGGACCGGTTAGTCCGATTTCGGTCGGGCGAAGCTGAGAACTTAAGCGCCAGTAAACGGCGGTGGTAACTATAACCATCCTAAGGTAGCGAAATTCCTTGTCGGGTAAGTTCCGACCTGCACGAATGGCGTAACGACTTCTCGACTGTCTCAACCACAGGCCCGGTGAAATTGCATTACGAGTAAAGATGCTCGTTTCGCGCAGCAGGACGGAAAGACCCCGGGACCTTTACTATAGCTTGATATTGGTGTTCGGTTCGGCTTGTGTAGGATAGGTGGGAGACTGTGAAGCAGCAACGCCAGTTGTTGTGGAGTCGCCGTTGAAATACCACTCTGGTCGTGCTGGATGTCTAACCTGGGTCCGTGATCCGGATCAGGGACAGTGTCTGGTGGGTAGTTTAACTGGGGCGGTTGCCTCCTAAAGGGTAACGGAGGCGCCCAAAGGTTCCCTCAGCCTGGTTGGCAATCAGGTGTTGAGTGTAAGTGCACAAGGGAGCTTGACTGTGAGACTGACGGGTCGAGCAGGTACGAAAGTAGGGACTAGTGATCCGGCGGTGGCTTGTGGAAGCGCCGTCGCTCAACGGATAAAAGGTACCCCGGGGATAACAGGCTGATCTTCCCCAAGAGTCCATATCGACGGGATGGTTTGGCACCTCGATGTCGGCTCGTCGCATCCTGGGGCTGGAGTAGGTCCCAAGGGTTGGGCTGTTCGCCCATTAAAGCGGTACGCGAGCTGGGTTTAGAACGTCGTGAGACAGTTCGGTCCCTATCCGCTGTGCGCGTAGGAGTGTTGAGAAGGGCTGTCCCTAGTACGAGAGGACCGGGACGGACGAACCTCTGGTGTGCCAGTTGTCCTGCCAAGGGCATGGCTGGTTGGCTACGTTCGGGAGGGATAACCGCTGAAAGCATCTAAGCGGGAAGCCTGCTTCGAGATGAGCACTCCCACCTCCTTGAGAGGGTAAGGCTCCCAGTAGACGACTGGGTTGATAGGCCGGATATGGAAGCCCTGTGAGGGGTGGAGTTGACCGGTACTAATAGGCCGAGGGCTTGTCCTCAGACGCTCGCGTTCACTGTGTGGTTCCCGGGTAGCGAACAGCTATCGCCGGTCCGGAGCCTAGTTTTCTTGGCTCCGCCAGGTTAAGTAACACAACTTTCAACTGAAAAGTGTGTTCGCTGAATACCCGATAGGGTTTCGGTGGTCATAGCGTGAGGGAAACGCCCGGTTACATTCCGAACCCGGAAGCTAAGCCTCACAGCGCCGATGGTACTGCAGGGGGGACCCTGTGGGAGAGTAGGACGCCGCCGAACAATTATTCAATAGGCCGAGGCCCCAGCGATTCGCTGGGGCCTCGGCCTTTTTTGTTGGGCATCGGCCGGACACGTGGACGGCCGGCGGACGGTGGTCGGGCACCCGGACGCGGTGTTCTGCCGGATGCCGGACAATGGACAAGGTGGACGTTCCGGGCCCTGGTGGGGTGCGGGAGACGTCCGGATCTCGCGCCGGTGTCGGTGGATCGACAGTGGCGCCTCTCGAACTCGCAGTGTGCAGACAGGAGTCACCAGCATGTCGAACCCGCCCCAGGACCGGCCGGAGCGCCGTAACGACGGCGGCCGGGGTTACGAACCCCGGTCGCGCGGGGGCTGGTCGAACGACCGCGGCCCGCGTCGTGACGACCGTGGCGAAGGCGGCGGCTACCGCGGTCGTGACGACCGCGGTGACCGTGGCGGCGACCGCGGGGGTTTCCGTTCCCGTGACGACCGGCCGTCGTACGGCGGCAGTGGTGGCGGCGGTGGGTACCGCGGCCGCGACGACCGTCCGCAGGGCGGTGGCAGCGGCGGTGGCGGTGGCTACCGTTCGCGTGACGACCGCCCCTCGTACGGTGGCGGCGGCGGTGGCGGTTACCGCGGCCGCGACGACCGTCCGCAGGGCGGGGACCGTGGTGGGTTCCGTGGGCGGGATGACCGTCCGCAGGGTGGCGACCGTGGTGGGTTCCGTCCGCGTGAGGACCGGCCGTCGTACGGGCGGGACCGCGACGACCGTCCCCAGCGCAGCGGTGGCTACGACCGTCCGCAGCGCAGCGGTGGCTTCGAGCGCCGGGACGACCGTCCGCAGCGCAGTGGCGGCTACGACCGTCCGCAGGGCGGTGGGTACCGTCCGCGTGAGGAGCGTTCGTTCGACGACCGTCCGCAGCGCAGCGGTGGTTACGAGCGTCGGGACGACCGGCCGCAGGGTGGTGGGTTCCGTTCCCGGGATGACCGTCCGCAGCGCAGTGGTGGGTACGACCGTCCGCAGGGTGGGGACCGTGGTGGGTTCCGTGGGCGGGATGACCGTCCGCAGGGTGGGGACCGTGGTGGGTTCCGTCCGCGTGAGGACCGGCCGTCGTACGGGCGGGACCGTGACGACCGTCCGCAGCGCAGTGGCGGCTTCGAGCGCCGGGACGAGCGTCCGCAGCGCAGTGGTGGGTACGACCGTCCGCAGGGTGGGGACCGTAGTGGGTTCCGTCCGCGTGAGGAGCGTTCGTTCGACGACCGTCCGCAGCGCAGTGGCGGCTTCGAGCGTCGGGATGACCGT
The DNA here is from genome assembly GCF_003751605.1 of Kitasatospora cineracea. Lineage (NCBI taxonomy): Bacteria > Bacillati > Actinomycetota > Actinomycetes > Kitasatosporales > Streptomycetaceae > Kitasatospora > Kitasatospora cineracea. Next base: position 1,296,466 of record NZ_RJVJ01000002.1, on the reverse strand, counting down.
CCGCAGCGCAGTGGCGGGTACGACCGTCCGCAGGGCGGGGACCGTGGTGGGTTCCGTCCGCGTGAGGACCGGCCGTCGTACGGGCGGGACCGTGACGACCGTCCGCAGCGCAGCGGTGGCTATGAGCGTCGGGACGACCGGCCGCAGGGTGGCGGGTTCCGTTCCCGGGACGACCGTCCGCAGCGCAGTGGCGGCTTCGAGCGTCGGGACGACCGGCCGCAGCGCAGCGGTGGTTACGAGCGTCGGGACGACCGGGGTGGGTACCGGGGCGGGCGTGACGACCGGGGTGGGTACCGCGGTGGGCGGGACGACCGGGGTGGGTACGACGAGCGGCGTCAAGAGCCGGTGAAGCGGCTGCCGATTCCGGACGACGTGACCGGGTTCGAGATCGACGCGGACGTCAAGCAGGACCTGAAGAGCCTGCCGAAGACGCTGGCGGACGACGTGGCGCGCAACCTGGTGATGGTGGCGCGGCTGCTCGACAGCGAGCCGGAGGAGGCCTACAACTACTCGCGGGTCGCGCTGCGGCTGGCGTCGCGGGTGGCGAGCGTGCGGGAGGCGGCGGGGTTCGCCTCGTACATGACGCAGCGGTACTCGGAGGCGCTGACCGAGTTCCGGGCGGCGAAGCGGATGACCGGTCGGGTGGACCTGTGGCCGGTGATGGCGGACTGCGAGCGCGGTCTGGGCCGGCCGGAGCGGGCGCTGGCGATGGCCGGTGAGCCCGAGGTGAAGCAGCTGGACAAGGCGGGTCAGGTCGAGATGCGGCTGGTCGCGGCGGGTGCCCGGGCGGACCTGGAGCAGTTCGACGCGGCCGTGGTGACGCTGCAGAGCCCGGAGCTGGCGTCCTCGGCGATCCACCCGTGGACGGCGCGGCTGCGCTACGCGTACGCGGACGCGCTGATCGCGGCGGGTCGGGCGGACGAGGCCCGGGAGTGGTTCGTGAAGGCCGTGGAGGCGGACACGGACGGGTCGACCAACGCGGCCGAGCGGCTCGCGGAGATCGACGGCATCGAGTTCACCGACGCGCTGGACGAGGACGCCGAGGTCGAGGACGAGGGCGCGGAGGCCGTGGAGCCGGTGCGCCGTCAGATCGACAAGGACGACGTCGGCGACGACCGGATGATCTTCGAGGACGAGGAGGACGTCGAGGAGTTCTACGACGAGGACGACCTCGAGATCGACGAGGACTACGACGAGGACTCGTTCGAGGAGCAGCCGGGGCAGCCGAAGAAGCAGGGCTGATCCGCAGGCGGTGAGAGGAAGGCCCCCGTTCCGGGTAGGGACGGGGGCCTTCTCCGTGTGGCGGGGGGTGGGGTGTCAGCCGAGTTCGAGGGAGCGCAGGACCAGTCCGGTGGCCGGTTTGGGGCCGAAGGAGGTGGACTTGCGGGGCATGGTGACGCCCTGTTCGGCGAGGTGGCGCACCACGCGTTCCTCGACGGGGTGGAGCAGGACGGCGGTGCCGCCGGTGCGGGCGGCCTCGCGGACGGCGGCCTCGGCGGAGTGCAGGTAGCCGATGTGCTCGGGGCTGTCGGGGACGTGCCAGGTGCGGTCGAGCAGGACGGCGTGCAGGACGGTGGCGTCCAGGCGGCGCCACTCCTCGGGGCGGTCGGTGCGGACGGTGTCGGCGAGGGTGGCCTCGTCGGGGCCGGTGAGGAGGTGGAAGCGGCCGGTGCCGTCGGTGAGGACGAAGGAGTTGCCGGGGGTGTGCTGGGCCTCGGCGAGGGCGTGCAGGGCGTCGGGGAGGGTGCCGGGGAGGTCGGTGGTCTGCCAGGCGGCGGGGTCGAGGGCGGCGAGCGCGGCGTCCAGCGGGAGGCGTTGCAGGACGCGGTGGATGGCGCGGACCCGCAGCGGGTAGCGGTCGGTGTCGACGAGCAGGACCAGGCCGCGGTCCCAGGGGCTGCGCGGCAGGTGGCGGTGTTCGCGCTGCAGGCGCAGGTACATCTCCCAGCGGTGGTGGCCGTCGGCGATCAGGGCGCGGCAGCCGGCCAGGTCGCGGGTGACGGCGGCCAGGTCGGCGGGGTCGGTGACGGCCCACAGGCGGTGGTGGGTGCCGTCGCTGGTGGTGGTGGCGAGCAGCGGGTCGGTGGTGGCGGTGCGTTCGATGACGTCGGCGGCGCGGCCGTGGCCGCGGTAGGTGAGCAGCAGGGGTTCGAGGTTGGCGCGGGTGGTGCGCATCAGGCCGACCCGGTCGGCGACGGGTTTGGGCATGACGTCCTCGTGCGGGAGGACGATGCCGGCTTCGGGGCCGCTGACGGCGAGGGCGCCGATCAGGCCGCGCTGGAGGGTGCCGGCGGGGGTGCGCTGCTCGTAGACGTACAGGGCGGGGCGCGGGTCGGCGGCCAGGACGCCCTGTTGGCGCCAGTCGCGGAGCAGGCGGGCGGCGTGCCGGTAGCGGGTGTCGCGGTCGGGGCGGTGGCCGGCGTCGTCGGGTTCGGGGCGGGGGAGGATCAGGCGGACGATGTTGTGCGGGTCCGCGGTCTCCAGGTCCAGGCGCCGTCCGGGGTCGACCACGTCGTACGGCGGGGAGGTGACCGCGGCCAGGTCGCCGACCCGGTGCGGGTCGTAGCGCAGGCCGCGGAACGGGGACAGGGACAGCCCTGCGGTGGCGACGTGCCCGGGGTCTCCGGGGCCGCCCGAGGGCTCGTTGCCGGTTTCGGCACGAGGGGCGCTCATTCTGGGCATGTTAGTCGGGTAGTGCTTGTTGGGAGATCGGGATGAGGGCGGACGTCCAGGTCATGGGCGGGGCGAACGGGAAGCGGGGTAGCGGCGGATGACTCACCGGGAGCACGAGGGCGACGGCGGGGCGGCGGTTCCGGAGGGGAGCGGCGGCGGGGCCGGGGTGCCGGGCGGCGGGGTGTACGACTGGTTCCGGCGCGGGGTGCGGCTGTTGGAGGAGAAGCACCCGGCGGCGGCGGTGCAGTTGCTGGCGCGGGCGGCGGAGGCGGAGCCGGGGTCGGGGTCGATCCGGGAGGCGCTGGCGCGGGCGCAGTTCGACGCGGGGCAGTACGCGCGGGCGCTGGAGAGTTTCCGGGCGGTGGCGGAGGCCGATCCGTCGGACGACTACGCGCAGTTCGGGTGGGGGGTGTCGGCGGCCCGGCTGGGCGATTTCGAGACGTCGGCGGAGCACCTGGCGCTGGCGGTGGCGATGCAGCCGGGCAACCGGCACTACCAGTCGGCGCTGCGGCAGACCAGGGCGACGCTGGCGGCCCGGGCGGGGGCGTACGGGCCGCTGCTGCCGGGGGCGCCCGGGTACCTGGCGCCGCCGGAGGATCCGGCCGCGCCATAGGGTGGCGGGTGTTCGGGTCGGTTCGAGGTGACGAGGGTGGAGCAGCGATGACGGAGAACGCCGCGGTGGTGCGGAGCGTGCCGGGGGCCAGTGCCCAGGCGCTGACGGAGGCGTACGACACGGCGCTGCTGGACCTGGACGGGGTGGTGTACGCCGGGCCGCACGCGATCGTGCACGCGGTGGAGTCGCTGGAGCGGGCCCGGGCGGCCGGGATGCGGTTGGCGTACGTCACCAACAACGCGTCGCGGCCGCCGCGGGTGGTGGCGGAGCACCTGACGGAGCTGGGCGTGCCGGCCGATCCGGCGGACGTGATCAACTCGGCGCAGGCGGCGGCGCGGCTGGTGGCGGAGAAGGTGCCGGCCGGGTCGCGGGTGCTGGTGGTCGGCGGGGCGGGGCTGGTGGAGGCGTTGGAGGAGCGCGGGCTGGTGCCGGTGCGTTCGCTGGAGGACGGTCCGGCGGCGGTGGTGCAGGGCTACGACCCGTCGGTGGGCTGGGCGGACCTGGCGGAGGCCTCGTACGCGGTGGGCCGGGGGCTGCCGTGGGTGGCGTCGAACACGGACCTGTCGATCCCGACGGCGCGGGGCATCGCGCCGGGCAACGGGACGCTGGTGGCGGCGGTGCGGGCGGCGACCGGCGTGGAGCCGGAGGTGGCGGGCAAGCCGCTGCCGCCGATGCACCGGGAGACGGTGCTGCGGACGGGCGCGAAGCGCCCGCTGGTGGTCGGGGACCGGCTGGACACCGACATCGAGGGCGCGTTCAACGGCGGGGTGGACTCGCTGCTGGTGTTCACCGGCATCGCCACGCCGGAGCAGGTGCTGGCCGCGCCGGTGCGGCACCGTCCGACGTACCTGGCGGAGGACCTGCGGGGCCTGCTGGAGGCGCAGCCGGAGGTGGCGGCGCTGGGCGGCGGCCGGTTCGGCTGCGGGGGCTGGACGGCGGGCGCGGAGGGCGGCGTGCTGGTGCTGGACGGCGCGGGCGGGCGGATCGACGCGCTGCGGGCGCTGTGCGCGGCGGCGTGGACGTGGGCGGACGGGCACGGGGCGGCGCCGGAGTCGGCGAAGGCCTTGGCGGGGCTGCCCGCGGCGGGTTGACGGGCCGTCGGGGCGGGTATCCCCGGGTGGGTTCGGGTCGTCCTGGGGGGTGGGATGGTGCGCGGACGGTCGGGTGTGGTGGCGGCGGCCGGGTGCGTGCTGCTGCTGGCGTCGGCGGGGTGCACGTCGCGGGGCGGTCCGGTGGTGGTGCCGGCGCCGGCCTCCCGGCCGGGGGCGCCGTCCTCGGCTCCGGTCCCGTCGTCGGGTCCGTCCTCGGGCGGCGGGGCGGGGGTGCCGGATTCGGCGGTGCCGGCGGGGTCGTTCGACGGGCATCCGCTCTTCGGCTGGGTGGCGCGGTCCGGGAACCGCTGCCTGGGCTCGCCCGAGCTGCCGTGGTCCACCTGCGCGGGGGCCGGGTCCGGTCCGCTGTCGGCGGGGCCGTCGCTGTGGACCGGGTCCGCGGCGATGTTCTCGGGGCACTGGGAGCTGACGTTCAGGACGGACCGGGAGCGGGTGACCGGGGTGTCCTGCGGGGCGCTGCCGGTGCACGTGTACGAGCTGGGCTCCGAGCGGTTGGCGGGCGGTACGCGCCGCTACTACGCGCTGGAGGAGCCGTTCGCGGTGGTGGGCCCGCTGGTGGCCGCGGTGGTCCGGGACGGGGACGGGACGGTCGGCGCCGAGCCGTTGGACGAGCTGGTGCCCGCGGTGGTGCCGGGGGCGGTGGCGCGGCGCTGCTGACGGGCCGTCGGCGGGGGGGCCGCCGGGCGGCTCAGAGCAGGGTGCGCAGGCGCAGCAGGTCGCGGAAGCTCGCGTCGAGCTTGAGGCGGCCGGTGGCCCAGGCGGTGGGGAAGGGGAGTTTGCCGTCGACCAGGGCGACCAGGTCGTCGCCGGTGGTGGTGAGCTTGATGTCGGCCTTGGTGGCGGGCGGGCCGGGGGCGTCGGTGATGCCGGTGAGCCGTCCGTCGGTGAGGCGGCCGGTGAAGGTCAGGCCGAGGTCGGTGAGGTGGCAGCTGAGGGAGCGGTCGAGGGCGGTGGCCTTGCGGATGTCGCCGCCGGCGGCGGCGAGGTTGCGGCTGAGCTGCTCCAGTGCGGTGCGGCACTCCTCGATGGTGGCCATGTGTGCGGCTTGCTCCCGTCGGTGGTCGTTCGGCGTCCCACGCTAGCGCAGGGCCGTCCGGCGGCGGTGCCCGTTCCGGGGGAGTGCGGGGCGGGGGTACGTCGGCCGGTGGAACGGGTTCGCGCGGGCTCCGGTGCGTGGTGGGGGGATCGGGTAGCGTCGGTGCGGGTAGTCGGTGGTGGCGGCGAGGAGGCAGGCGGATGCTGCAGGACGCGGTGCGGGGCGTGCGGGGCGTGCTGGTGGTGGCGGCGGAGTTGGCCGAGGAGGCGGGCCGCCGGGTACTGGACACGGCCGGGGAGTTGCTCAAGCAGGGGGGTGAACTGCCGCCCGGGGCCGAGCAGTTGAGGGTGCTGGCCGGGGAGGCGGTGACGGCCGGGCGGGCCGGGGTCGACCTGGTGGCCGGGGTGGCCCGGGGCGAGGTGGAGCGGGTGTTCGAGAAGGTCGGCGACCAGGTGGTGAAGGTCGGCGTGGTGCTGAGCTTCCTGGAGTCGAAGCTGCGGGAGGTCGACGAGGAGCCGGAGGCCGGGACGGCGGCGGAGCAGCCGGTGGCGGAGCCGGAGCCCGCGGAGCCGGACGCACCGCCGGTGCGTCCGGCGGCGCGGGCGCAGGGCCTGTTCGACGCGGGCTGGGACGCGGAGCCGGAGGCGCCGGTGGCACCGGTGGCCGAGGACGTGGCGGCGGCGCGCCGTCGGGCGGCGGCCGGCGCGCAGGCGGGGCCGCGGCGGGCTCCGGCGCGGAAGGCGGCGGCGCGCAAGGGCGCGGCGGCGAAGCAGGCGTCGGCGCAGCGCTCGGTGCCGCGCCGGGCCGCGGGTGCGGCCGGTGCGGTCGGGACGCCCGCCGAGGCGGCGGCGAAGCGGCCCGGTACGGCGAAGAAGGCCGCGGCGCGGAAGGCGGCCCCGGCGTCCGGCCGGTCCGCCGACGGTTCCTCGGCGCAGGCGCAGTCCCCGAGTGCGCCGCTGCCCGTGAAGAAGGCGCCGGTGAAGCGGAGCCCGGGCGCGAAGAAGGCCGCCCCGTCCGGTCGGCCCGCCGACGGCTCCCCGGCGCGGGCGTCGGCCGCGGACGCGCCGTCGCCCGCGAAGAAGGCCGCGGCGAAGAAGGCCGCGGCGAAGAAGACCGCGGCGAAGAAGGCTCCGGCCAAGCGGGCGGCGTCCGGGGGGAAGGCCGGGGCGGAGGGGGACGGCGGTGAGTGAGGGGCCGTGGACGGGGGTGCCCGAGGTGGACGGGGCGCTGGCCCGGCTGGGGGAGCCGGACGGGGCGGGGGCGGAGCAGTGGGCCGAGGTGTACGAAGATGTCCATGCGCGGCTCGCCGCGACCCTCGCGGCGCTGGACCGCGGGTAGGGACCGTCCGATGTGGGAGCTGACGTAGCAGTGGCAGTGGCACGACGCCGTCTGGACGCGGAGCTGGTGCGCCGCAAGCTGGCCCGTTCGAGGGAGCACGCGAGCGAGCTGATCGCGGCGGGCCGGGTGACGGTGGGCGGGACGGTGGCGACGAAGTCCGCGACGCAGGTGGAGACCGCGGCGGCGGTGGTGGTGGCGAAGGACGACGCGGACCCGGACTACGTGTCGCGCGGCGGGCACAAGCTGGCGGGCGCGTTCGCGGCGTTCGGGCCGCAGGGCCTGGTGGTGGCGGGCCGTCGGGCGCTGGACGCGGGCGCGTCCACGGGCGGGTTCACCGACGTGCTGCTGCGCACGGGCGCGGCGCACGTGCTGGCGGTGGACGTCGGCTACGGGCAGCTGGCCTGGTCGTTGCAGAGCGACGAGCGGGTGACGGTGATGGACCGCACCAACGTGCGGGAGCTGACGCCGGAGCTGATCGGCGGGGAGCTGGTGGACCTGGTGGTGGGCGACCTGTCGTTCATCTCGCTGGGCCTGGTGCTGCCGGCGCTGGCCCGCTGCGCGGCGCCGGACGCGGACCTGGTGCTGATGGTGAAGCCGCAGTTCGAGATCGGCAAGGACCGGCTGGGCTCGGGCGGGGTGGTGCGGTCGCCGGAGCTGCGGGCGGAGACGATCCGGCAGGTGGCCGGGCAGGCCTGGGAGTCGGGCCTCGGGGTGCGGGCGGTGGCGGCGTCGCCGCTGCCGGGGCCGTCGGGGAACGTGGAGTACTTCCTGTGGCTGCGCCGGGATGCGGAACCGCTGGATCCGGCGGCGGCGGACCGGGCCGTGGCCGAGGGGCCCAAGTAGGGTACTTGGCAGGCGTCCGGGCGTTGCGCAGACTGGCAGGTCGTGGCCGGGCCGCAACGGCCCGGCGGGCGTAGGGAGAGGGCAGCGGGGAATGAGCGATCGTCGTACGGTCTTCCTGATCGCGCACACCGGCCGGGAGGCGGCGCTGCGCAGCGTCGAAGGGCTGGTGGACGGCCTGCTGCGGGCGGGGATCCGGATCCGGCTGTTGGAGTCGGAGGCGGTGGGCCTGGACCTGCCGGACGGGGTGGAGCTGGTGCCCGGCGGGCACGGCGCGGCCGACGGCTGCGAGCTGATCCTGGTCGCGGGCGGGGACGGCACGCTGCTGCGCGGGGCGGAGCTGGCCCGCGAGTCGGGGCTGCCGATGCTCGGGATCAACCTGGGCCGGGTGGGGTTCCTCGCCGAGGCGGAGCGCGACGACCTGGCCACGGTGGTGGAGCGGGTGGTGGCCGCCGACTACGAGGTCGAGGAGCGGATGACCATCGACGTGCTGGTGCGCACCAACGGTGACGTGCTGCACGAGGACTGGGCGCTGAACGAGGCGTCGGTGGAGAAGGCGGCCCGGGAGCGGATGCTGGAGGTGGTCACCGAGGTGGACGGCCGCCCGGTGTCGAACTTCGGCTGCGACGGGGTGGTGCTGTCCACGCCGACGGGCTCCACGGCGTACGCGTTCTCCGGCGGCGGGCCGGTGGTGTGGCCGGAGGTGGAGGCGCTGCTGATGGTGCCGATCAGTGCGCACGCGCTGTTCGCACGGCCGCTGGTGACCTCGCCGGACTCGGTGCTGGCGGTGGAGGTGCAGCCGAGGACCCCGCACGGGGTGCTGTGGTGCGACGGCCGCCGCTCGGTCGAACTCCCGGCCGGGGCGCGGGTGGAGGTGCGCCGGGGCAAGACGCCGGTGCGGCTGGCCCGGCTGCACCGGGCGCCGTTCACGGACCGGCTGGTCGCCAAGTTCGCGCTGCCGGTGACGGGTTGGCGCGGCCGCTCGGCGCACTGAGCGGCCCGCGGCGGCAGTTGACGGCCCGTCATCGCGACAGGGCGGGCCGTCGCGGCCGCGGCGCCGCGGTGACGGCCCGGCCGCGGCGCCGCGGTGACGGCCCGGCCGCGGTGACGGCCCGTCACGGCCGGGCGGGCCGGGTCAGAGCGCGGCGGGGGCCGGGTCGGTGCCCGCGAGGCGTTCGGTGCGGGCCAGGGCGGCGGCCTCGGCGATCCGCCGCAGCGCGTCGGGGACGTGTGCGGCGGGCAGGGTGAGCGGCAGCCGCAGGTGCTCCTCGAACGCGCCGTCGACGCCGAACCGGGCGCCGGAGGCGATCCGGACGCCGGTGCGCTCGCCCGCCCGGGCCAGCGCGCTGGTGGGCAGACCGGGGGTGGCGGCCCACAGGGCGAGGCCGCCGGGCGGCAGGGCGAAGCGCCAGGCGGGGAAGTGCCGGGGCAGCTCGCGGGCGAACGCCTCGGCGGTGGCCCGCAGCTGGGCGTGCCGTTCGGCCCGGACGGCGGGCAGGTGGTCGGTCAGCAGCCGGGCCGCGACCAGCTGGTCGAGGACGGGCGTGCCGAGGTCGTACAGGGCCCGGTCGGAGGCGAGCTTGCGGACCAGGGAGGGCTGGGCGCGCAGCCAGCCGATCCGCAGGCCGGGCCAGAGGATCTTGCCGGCCGAGCCGACGGTGATCACCTGGGCGTCCCGGTCGAGCGCGGCCAGCGGGCGGGGCAGGTCGGCGTCGGCGACGTCCCAGCCGAGTTCGGCGCAGGTCTCGTCGGCGATCACGGCGGTGCCGGCGGCCCGGGCGTGGGCGAGCAGGGCGCGGCGCTGGTCCTCGTCGACGAGGGCGCCGGTGGGGTTCTGGAAGTCCGGGATGACGGAGGCCAGCCGGGGTGCGGCGCCGCGCAGCACCCGCTGCCACTGGGCGAGGTCCCAGCCGGTGCGCCCGGCCCCGTCGGCGCTCAGCGGGACGGGCACCAGGCGGGCGCCGGCCCGGTCCAGGGCGCGCAGCGTGTTGGCGTAGCTGGGGGCTTCGACGGCGACCCGGTCGCCGCGGGCCAGCAGCGCCTGGTGGGCCAGGTGCAGGGCGCTCATCGCGCCGGTGGTGACCAGGACCTGCTCGGGGCCGGTGGGCAGGCCGCGTTCGGTGTAGCGGCGGGCGACGGCCTCGCGCAGCACCGGCAGGCCGGTCGGGTAGTTGCCGTGCCCGCCGGTGTAGGCGGGCAGTTGGGCGACGGCGTGCGCGGCGGCCTCGGCGAGCTGCGGCGGGGCGGTGGGGGCGGCCAGGCCCAGGTCGAGGACGGCGCCCTGCTCGGGGGAGACGGGGTGCAGCGCGTCGGCGGGCGGCGAGGTGCCCTCGGGCAGGGCGGTCCAGGAGCCGGCGCCGCGGCGCGAGCGCAGGTAGCCGTCGGTGCGCAGGGCCTCGTAGGCGGCGGCGACGGTGGTGCGGGAGAGGTGCAGTTCGGCGGCGAGCTCGCGTTCGGCGGGCAGCCGGGTGCCGACCGGGAGGCGGCCGTCGGCGACCAGCCGGGAGACCTGGGCGGCCAGGGCGCGGTAGGCGGGGCGGCGGCCGTCCGGGGCGGGCAGCTGGCGGGCGAGGGCGTACGGGGTGAGCGTGCTGTGCCACTCGGCCATCTGCAATCAGTCCAATCGGTTCGGATTGGCCCTGTCGGGTCCGGTTTTGGACTCCCCATAGTGGCGTGCAGTGCCGAAGAACGGCAAGCACCGCACCGAGAAGAGGTCCACCCGATGGCGGTCGTCTCCCTGCCCCTGTCCCCGTCCCGCACCGGTCCGTCCCGCCGCCTGCCCCGCCGTCTCGTCCAGCTGGCCGTCGGCCTGGTGCTGTACGGCGTCTCGATGGGCCTGGTGCTGCGCTCCTCGCTCGGCGGCAACCCGTGGGACGTCTTCCACCAGGGGCTGGCCCGGCACGCCCCCCTCAGCGTCGGCACCTGGGTGACGCTGGTCGGCGCGCTGGTGCTGCTGCTGTGGATCCCGCTGCGCCAGCGGCCCGGCATCGGCACGGTCGGCAACGTGGCCGTCCTCGGCGTGGCGATGGACGCCACCCTCTCCCTCGTCCCGCACCCGCACGCCCTCGCCGTCCGGATCCCGCTGCTCGCCGTCGGCATCCTCCTCAACGCCCTCGCCACCGGCCTCTACATCGGCGCCCGCCTCGGCCCCGGCCCCCGCGACGGCCTGATGACCGGCCTGCACCGGCGCACCGGCCGCTCCGTGCGGCTGATCCGCACCTGCATCGAGCTGACCGTCCTGACCGCCGGCATCGCCCTCGGCGGCACCTTCGGCCCCGGCACGGTCGCGTACGCCCTGGCGATCGGCCCGCTGGTGCAGTTCCTCCTGCCGCGGCTGACCGTGCCGGCCTGAACGGCGAGAGCCCCGCCAGGGGTTCGGGGAACGGCGAGCACGGTTCTGCCGGCGGTTCACCGCCGTCGCGCGCACCTGCTCGTGGTTCCGCCGAAGACACGCAGCAGCCCCGACCTCCGACGGGATCCGGCCGCCGGCAGCGCGGCCCCGCCAGCCCCCGGGCCCCGGCTGTTCCCCCGCGGCTGCCGGGGGCCGGGCGTCACCGGGCCGTGGCATCATCCGGAGCCGAGTCACCCGTGCCCAGTGGTCGTTCCAAGGAGCCCAAGTGCAGCCCGTGTTCGTCGACTTCTCCACCGCCGTCCCCCGGACCGGCAACGCCGTGGTCGGCACCGAACGGGCCGGCTTCGCCCGCGACCACCTCGCGCTCGACGCCGGGGCCACGGTCACCGTCGAGTTCGAGGTCTCGCCGGAGGGCGTGACGGACGAGCTCACGGTGAAGGTCCGCGCCCTCGTCTCCAAGCTGGGGGCCCGGCCCGGTTTCGCGCCGCTCGACGTGGCCGTCAACTCCAAGGCGATCGTCGGGGACTACCGGATACCCGGCGGCGGGGACATCCCGCAGCAGGTCGTCCTCGCCGTCCCCGCCGAGCTGCTCGTCCCGGGGGAGACCAACAGCCTGACGCTCCGCACCTCTGCCGACGCGCGTTCGCACCTGTGGCTGTACCGGGTGCTGGCCGAGCCCGTCTGGGACCGCGACGGGGCCGAGCGCGCCTGGCTCGCCGACTCCGCGGGCCGGTCGCTGCTGACCTACCGGACGGACCGCCGGGCACCGGGCGCGCAGGAGTGGGAGCCCACCGCGCCCTGGCGGCTGCACCTCGACTCCGGCGAGGGCGCGATGCCGGCCCGGATCGACTGGCGGGTGCGGTCCGGCGCGGAGGCGTCCGTCGAGTTCGCCCTGGAGCTGACCACCTTCTACGGCCACACCCGCGACGCCGACGGCCGGTGGTACGAGCTGCGCGGCACCCTGACCGACCGCCGGGCCTTCCCCGGCGACTGCGACCCGGCCGCCACCCGCACCTTCTCCACCGAGAGCGGCTGGGGCGGCCGCTGGCACCGGGGCGGCCCGCTCACGATCCACCTCGCCGTGGGCGAGGAGACCCCCTTCGACCGCATCGCCTGGACCGACCAGCGGGCCTGCTCGGCGTCCATCGGGCTGACCGGGGACGGCAGCTCCTTCCTCGGGTGGTCCCAGCGCGTCAACGAGGGGCCGGTCGGCTACCGGGGCGAGCCGGTCGAGGCCGGGGCAGCGGCCGGGGACCGGCCGGAGCCGGGCCCCCTCTCCGAGGAGCTGGACCAGCTCGGCCGGGCGGTCGCCGACCTGGCCGACGCCGCGGTGAAGTCGCTCGGCTCCTTCCTCCGCAGGTTCTGACCGGCCGCCGATCCGGCGCGGGCGACCGGGCCGGGGCCGCCACTCAGGTGTGAAACGGGGGGCGGTCGTCGCAAAGCGACGGTGGAACCTCGTAAGGTCGTCTCCGTGTTGGACGAGATGCGGATACGGGATCTGGGTGTCATCGACGATGCGGTGGTCGAGCTCGCCCCCGGCTTCACCGCCGTCACGGGCGAGACCGGCGCGGGCAAGACCATGGTGGTGACCAGCCTCGGTCTGCTGCTCGGCGGCCGGGCCGACCCGGCGCTGGTGCGCAACGGCTCCGAACGGGCCGTGGTGGAGGGGCGGTTGACCCTCGACCCGGCCTCGCCGGTGGTGGCCCGCGCGCTGGAGGCGGGCGCCGAGCTGGACGACGGCGAGCTGCTGGTCAGCCGCACCGTCTCCGCCGAGGGCCGCTCGCGGGCGCACGTCGGCGGCCGCTCGGTGCCGGTCGGGCTGCTCGCCGAGCTCGGCGAGGACCTGATCGCCGTGCACGGCCAGACCGACCAGCAGCGGCTGCTGCGCCCGTCCCGGCAGCGCGGCGCGCTGGACCGGTACGCGGGCGAGGCCGTCGCCGAGCCGCTGGCCCGCTACCGGGAGGTGTACCGGGAGCTGCGCGAGGTCTCCGCGACGCTGGAGGAGCTGACCACCCGGGCCCGCGAGCGCGCCCAGGAGGCCGACCTGCTGCGCTTCGGCCTGGAGGAGGTCGCCGCCGCCGAGCCGGTCGCCGGGGAGGACGCCGAGCTGGCCGTGGAGGCCGAGCGGCTCGGCCACGCCGACGCGCTGTCCTCCGCGGCGACGCTGGCGCACGCCGCCCTGGCGGGCGACCCGGCCGACCCGGAGGCCGTGGACGCGGGCACCCTGCTCGCGCAGGCCCGCCGCGCCGTCGACGCGGTGCGCCACCACGACGAGCGCCTGGCGGCCCTCGCCGACCGGCTCGGCGAGTGCGGCTACCTGCTGGCCGACGTGGCCGGCGACCTCGCCGGGTACGCCGACGACCTGGACGCCGACCCGGTCCGGCTGGCCGCCGTCGAGGACCGCCGGGCCGTGCTGGCCCACCTGGTGCGCAAGTACGCGGGCACCGAGGGCACCCTCGCCGAGGTGCTCGGCTGGGCCGAGACCGGCTCGGTGCGGCTGCTGGAGCTCGACGGCGACGACGAGCGGATCGACGAACTCGGCGCGCGGGAGACCGAGTTGCGCGCCCGGCTGGCCGACCTGGCGGCCGAGGTCTCGCAGGCCCGGCACGCCGCCGCCGACAAGTTCGCCGCCGCGGTCTCCGACGAGCTCGCCGAACTCGCCATGCCGCACGCCCGGGTGACGTTCGCGATCAGCCAGCTCGACGACCTGGCCGGCATCGAGCTGGAGGGCCGCAGCGTCGCCTACGGCCCGCACGGCGTCGACGAGGTCGAGGTGCTGCTGGCCCCGCACCCCGGTGCGCAGCCCCGCCCGATCGCCAAGGGCGCCTCCGGGGGCGAGCTGTCGCGGGTGATGCTGGCCGTCGAGGTGGTGTTCGCGGGCGCCGACCCCGTCCCGACCTACCTGTTCGACGAGGTCGACGCGGGCGTCGGCGGCAAGGCGGCGGTCGAGATCGGCCGCCGGCTGGCCAAACTCGCACGCAGCGCGCAGGTCGTGGTGGTCACCCACCTCCCGCAGGTCGCCGCGTTCGCCGACCGGCACCTGGTGGTGGAGAAGACCAACGACGGCATCGTCACCCGCAGCGGCGTGAAGACCCTCAGCGACGAGGAGCGGGTGCGCGAACTGTCCCGGATGCTCGCCGGGTTGGAGGACTCCGAGCTGGGCCGGGCGCACGCCGAGGAGCTGCTGGAGGCCGCCCGCACCGCCCGCGCCCGCTGACCCCGGCCGCGGCCGCACCGCTGCGGGCGACGCGCCCGCAGCGGTGCCGACTGTCCAAGAGGTGGACCGACCTGGCATCGTGGCGGACGGACACCAGCTGACAACGAGTCGGAGCGAGACAGACGTGGACCATTCCGCCGCCCGGGCCGCCGCGGCCCCCCAGCTGCACGTGGTGCTCGTCCTCGCCGCCGCGACCGGCGGCATCGGCGCCCACGTGCGCTCCCTCACCCGGGGACTGGTCGCGCACGGCGTCACCGTCACGGTCTGCGCGCCCGAGGGCACCGACCGGCTGTTCGGGTTCTCGGCGGCCGGCGCCCGGCTGCACACCGTCGACATCACCCCGACCTCCGGCGCCCGCAGCGACGCCACCGCGATCGGCGAGCTGCGCCGCGCCTTCACCGGCGCCGACATCGTGCACGCCCACGGCCTGCGGGCCGGCCTGCTGTCCGACCTGGCGCTGCGCACCGCCGGGCGCTTCCCCGGCATCCGCCCGGAGACCCCGCTGGTGGTCACCTCGCACCACGCGCTGCTCACCACCGGGCTCGACCGCCGCCTGCAGCGCCTGATGGAGCGCCGGGTGGTGCGGGCCGCCGACCTGGTCCTCGGCGCCTCCTCCGACCTGGTCGCCCGGGCCCGCGAACTCGGCGCCACCGACGCCCGGCTGGGCCCGGTCGCCGCCCCGCCGATGCCGCCCGGGACCCTCGACCGGGACACCGCCCGCAAGGCGCTGCCCGGCGGCGACGACGGCCGCCCGGTGGTGCTGGCGATCGGCCGGCTCGTCCCGCAGAAGTGCTTCGCGCTGCTGCTCGACGCCGTCGGGCACTTCGCCGCGCCCGGCGGCCCGGCCCCGCGCGTCCTGCTGGCCGGGGACGGCCCCGAGCGGCAGGGCCTGCGCGAGCGGGTCGCCGCCGAGCAGCTGCCCGTCGAGCTGCTCGGCTACCGCACCGACATCCCCGACCTGCTGGCCGCCGCCGACCTGGTGGTGCTCTCCTCCCGCTGGGAGGCCCGCTCGCTGGTCGCCCAGGAGGCGATGCGGGCCGGCGTCCCGGTGGTCGCCACCGCGGTGGGCGGGGTGCCCGAACTGGTGGGCGATGCCGCCGTGCTGGTGCCCTTCGCCGACCCGCGGGCGCTGGGCGGCGCCGTCCGCGAGCTGCTCGCCGACCCGGACCGCCGGGCCGAACTCGCCGCCGCCGGCCGGGCGCAGGCCGCCACCTGGCCGGACGAGGCGGCCACCGTCGCCCAGGTGCTGTCCATCTACGACGAACTGGCGCAGCGTCAGAACTGACGCGCTTTCGGGCGTCCGGCCCGTGGACGGGGCGGCCGGACCGTCCTACCCTCCGGCCATGACACCCGTCCCCACCCCGGAGGACCTGCTGACCCGGCTGGCCGCCGCGATCGGCGTCCCGGCGGTGCTGCTGGCGCTGTGGGCGGCCGCCGGCGCGGCGGCGAGCTGGGTCGCGCTGGCCCGCCGGACCTCCGCCGCGGTCGCCGCGGGCGGCGCGCTGCTGCGGGAGCGCACCGGCGAGCGGCAGCGGGCCGCGCTCGGCTTCGTGCTGGCGGGTGCCGGGTTCGTCGCCACCGCCTACGCGCTGGGCCAGTTGGCGATGGTCACCTACACCCCGCTCGAGGGCCGCCCGCGGATCGCCGACGGCGCCCGCTTCGACTGGTCGTTCGCGGCCCGGCACCTGCTCGGCTACCAGGACTGGTCGCGGCCCTCGTCGTACGCGGTGACGGCGGCCGCCGCGCTGCTCGCCGGGTACTCGGCGGGCGTCCTGCTGGAGGGCGTCGGCGCCCCGCTGGCGGGCCTGCTGCTGCGCGGCGCGGCCCTGCTGGTCGGCGGGACGGCGCTGCTGCTGTGCGTGGGCGCCGCCGCGCTGATCGGCCTGGCCGGGACGTTCGTGCTGGTCCTGGGCCTGACCCACTCCTCGGGCTACACCCCGGGCATGGCGGTGCTGTACGCGCTGTGGGTGGCGCTGCTGCTGCTCGCCCCGCTGCTGGCCTGGCGGGCCGGCCGGGCGGCCGAGGTGATGTTCGGCCGCCCGGAGGAGGAGTGAGCGGCCGTCAGCCCGACAGGTTGAGGCCGCCGGCGGCGGTCAGCCGCAGCGCGGTGTCGATCAGCGGGACGTGGCTGAACGCCTGCGGGAAGTTGCCGACCTGGCGGCGGGCCCGCGGGTCCCACTCCTCGGCGAGCAGCCCGACGTCGTTGCGCAGCGCCAGCAGCCGTTCGAACAGCTCGCGGGCCTCGCCGACCCGGCCGATCATCGCCAGGTCGTCGGCCAGCCAGAACGAGCAGGCCAGGAACGCGCCCTCGTGCCCGGACAGCCCGTCGACGTTGTTGCCGTCGTCGTCGTGCGTGGGGTAGCGCAGCACGAAGCCGTCCTCGGTGGACAGTTCGCGCTGGATCGCCTCGATGGTGCCGATGACGCGCTTGTCGTCCGGCGGCAGGAAGCCGACCTGCGGGATCAGCAGCAGCGAGGCGTCCAGCTCCCGGCCGCCGTAGTACTGGGTGAAGGTGTTGCGCTGCTCGTCGTAGCCGCGGGCGCACACGTCGGCGTGGATCTCGGCGCGCAGCGCCGTCCAGCGCTCGACCAGGCCGGGCGGCGGGTCCTCGGCCTGGGCCAGCAGCTTGAGGGTGCGGTCGACGGCGACCCAGGCCATCACCTTGGAGTGCACGAAGTGCCGGCGCGGCCCGCGGACCTCCCAGATGCCCTCGTCCGGGTTGCGCCAGTGCTCCTCGAGGTACTCGATCAGGCGCAGCTGCAGCTGGTGGGCGTGGTCGTGCCGGGACAGGCCGGACATGGTGGCCAGGTGCAGCGCCTCGACGACCTCGCCGTACACGTCGAGCTGGAGCTGCCCGGCGG
The DNA here is from genome assembly GCF_003751605.1 of Kitasatospora cineracea. Taxonomy (NCBI): domain Bacteria; kingdom Bacillati; phylum Actinomycetota; class Actinomycetes; order Kitasatosporales; family Streptomycetaceae; genus Kitasatospora; species Kitasatospora cineracea. The sequence continues at coordinate 1,279,424 of NZ_RJVJ01000002.1, read as the reverse complement.
CGCCGTTGCCGACCCGGACCGGGCGGGAGCCCTCGTAGCCGGGCAGCCAGTCGAGCTCGGACTCGGTGAGTTCGCGCTCCCCGGCGATGCCGTACATGATCTGCAGGTTCTCCGGGTCGCCGGCCACCGCGCGCAGCAGCCACTCGCGCCAGGCCCGGGCCTCCTCGCGGTAGCCGGTGCGCAGCAGCGAGGACAGGGTGATCGCGGCGTCGCGCAGCCAGGTGTAGCGGTAGTCCCAGTTGCGCTCGCCGCCGAGGTCCTCGGGCAGCGAGGTGGTGGGGGCGGCGACGATGCCGCCGGTGGGGGCGTAGGTGAGCGCCTTGAGGGTGATCAGCGAGCGGACCACGGCCTCCCGGTAGGGGCCCTGGTAGGTGCACTGGGCGACCCACTCGCGCCAGAACCGCTCGGTGGAGGCGAGCGCGCCCTCGGCGTCCGGCGGGACGGGGGCCGACTCGTGCGAGGCCTTCCAGGTCAGGCCGAAGGCGATCCGCTGGCCGGCGGAGACGGTGAAGTCGGCGTAGGTGGTCAGGTCGCGCCCGTAGGTCTCGGCCATGCCGTCCAGCCACACCGAGTCGGGCCCGGCGACGGCGACGGTGCGGTGCCCGACGTCCGGGTGCTCGACCCGGTGCACCCAGGGCACGATCCGGCCGTAGCTGAAGCGCATCCGCACCGCCGAGCGCATCCGGACGGTGCCGGCCAGGCCCTCGACGATGCGGATCATCTGCGGGACGTCGGGCGTGCCGAGCAGGTGGCGCGGCGGCATGAAGTCGATCACCCGGACGGTGCCGCCCTGGGTGTCCCACTCCTGCTCCAGGACCAGCGAGTCGCCGCGGTAGCGGCGCCGGTCGCAGGGGACCGCGGGCGCGGCGGCGGTGACCGGAGGGACGCGCGGCTCGCCGCTGTCGAGCAGCGCGGAGCGGGGTTCGGGGGCGGGGGACGGTGCCTCGACCGGTGTGGCCGGGCCGATCCGCCAGAAGCCGTGCTCGTCGGTGCCCAGCAGCCCGGCGAACACCGCGGGGGAGTCGAACCGGGGCAGGCACAGCCAGTCGACCGCGCCGTCCCGGCTGACCAGCGCGGCGGTCTGCATGTCCCCGATCAGCGCGTAGTCCTCGATGCGACCGGCCATGGTTCTCCGTTCCGTGCGGGCCCCGCGGCGGACGGCGCGCACGGGTCGGGCGAGGATGTCGACGTTTGAGCAGAATACGTGGATCGGGGCGGTTAGGGGGGTTTCACGCGCCCCCGCCGCCTGCCCGCGCGTGCCGGGACCATGCCGGGCGACCCCGCTCCGAGCAGCCCGGATGCGCCGTCCGGCCGATCCGCCCGGGGCCCCGGTACCCGGACGCGGGCGAGCACTCGCCGGGGCACTGATACGCTGGTATCCCGTGGAACTGGTGGGAACGAGGGCCGGGAGCCCCTCCACCGGCGTCACCCTCCGACACGCGACCCACGGGAGCCCCCTCTTGGCACAGCCCCATTCCGGCAAGTCGGCCAACGGCCGTGCCGTGACGACCAAGCACCTCTTCGTCACCGGGGGTGTCGCCTCTTCGCTCGGCAAGGGGCTCACCGCCTCCAGCCTCGGCGCCCTGCTCAAGGCCCGCGGCCTGCGGGTGACGATGCAGAAGCTCGACCCGTACCTCAACGTGGACCCGGGCACCATGAACCCGTTCCAGCACGGTGAGGTCTTCGTCACGGACGACGGCGCCGAGACCGACCTCGACATCGGCCACTACGAGCGCTTCCTCGACACCAACCTGCACGGTTCGGCGAACGTCACCACCGGCCAGGTCTACTCCACCGTGATCGCCAAGGAGCGGCGCGGCGAGTACCTCGGCGACACCGTCCAGGTCATCCCGCACATCACCAACGAGATCAAGTCCCGGATCCGCCGGATGGCGACCGAGGACGTCGACGTGGTCATCACCGAGGTCGGCGGCACCGTCGGCGACATCGAGTCGCTGCCGTTCCTGGAGGCCGTCCGCCAGGTCCGCCACGAGGTCGGCCGGGACAACGTCTTCTTCGTGCACGTCTCGCTGCTGCCCTACATCGGCCCGTCCGGCGAGCTGAAGACCAAGCCCACCCAGCACTCGGTGGCCGCGCTGCGCAACATCGGCATCCAGCCCGACGCGATCGTGCTGCGCGCCGACCGCGAGGTGCCGCAGGCCATCAAGCGCAAGATCTCGCTGATGTGCGACGTCGACGAGGAGGCCGTGGTCGCCGCGATCGATGCCAAGTCGATCTACGACATCCCCAAGGTGCTGCACGGCGAGGGCCTGGACGCGTACGTGGTGCGCCGCCTGGACCTGGCGTTCCGCGACGTGGACTGGACGGTCTGGGACGACCTGCTGCGCCGCGTCCACGAGCCGCAGCACGAGGTCAAGGTCGCGCTGGTCGGCAAGTACATCGACCTGCCGGACGCCTACCTGTCGGTGACCGAGGCGCTGCGGGCCGGCGGCTTCGCCAACAACGCCCGGGTGCAGATCAAGTGGGTCGCCTCGGACGACTGCGAGACCCCCGAGGGCGCCCAGGAGCAGCTCGGCGACGTGGACGCGATCTGCATCCCCGGCGGCTTCGGCGACCGCGGCGTGGACGGCAAGGTCGCCGCGATCACCTACGGCCGGGAGAACCGGATCCCGCTGCTGGGCCTGTGCCTGGGCCTGCAGTGCGTGGTCATCGAGGCCGCCCGGAACCTGGCCGGCCTGCCCGAGGCCAACTCCACCGAGTTCGACGCCGCGGCGAAGTACCCGGTCGTCTCGACCATGGCCGAGCAGCTGGCCATCGTCGACGGCAAGGGCGACCTGGGCGGCACCATGCGCCTGGGCCTGTACCCGGCGAAGCTCGCCGAGGGCTCGATCGTGCGCGAGGTGTACGGCGGCGAGCAGTACGTCGAGGAGCGCCACCGCCACCGCTACGAGGTCAACAACGCCTACCGCGCCGACCTGGAGAAGACCGGCCTGCAGTTCTCCGGCCTCTCCCCGAAGGGCGACCTGGTCGAGTACGTCGAGTACCCGCGCGAGGTGCACCCCTACCTGGTCGCCACCCAGGCCCACCCCGAGCTGAAGTCCCGCCCGACCCGCCCGCACCCGCTGTTCGCGGGCCTGGTCGCGGCGGCGATCGACCGCAAGGTCGGCTGAAGGCCCCACCAGTAGTGCCGAACGCCCGTCGGGATCCTCCCGGCGGGCGCTTCGGCGTGTCGCGGGGGCGGCGTCCGGTAGATTGTGTCTATCTGACGAGAAGGGGTGGTGCCCGGTGGCCGGGATTCACGACGTGGCCGAGGAGTGGGACGTCCGGGACGGGCGCACGCCCTTCCGCGGCAAGGTGACGGGCGTGCGCAGCGAACAGGTGCGGATGCCCGACGGCGTCTGGGCGCAGCGCGACTACCAACTGCACCCCGGATCGGTCGCGGTGCTCGCCCTCGACGAACAGGGCCGGGTGCTGACCCTGCGCCAGTACCGGCACCCCGTCCGGCACCGGCTCTGGGAACTCCCGGCGGGGCTGCTCGACGTGCCCGGCGAGAACCCGCTGCACGCGGCGCAGCGGGAGCTCTTCGAGGAGGCCCACTGCAAGGCCGGGCAGTGGCGCGTCCTGGTCGACTTCTTCACCTCGCCCGGCGGCAGCGACGAGGCCGTGCGGATCTTCCTGGCGACGGACCTGTCGGAGGCGGACGGCGAGCGCTACGCGGCGCACGGCGAGGAACTGGAGATCGAGACGGCCCGGGTCCCGCGCGAGGACCTGGTCCGGCTGGTCCTGGCCGGCGAACTCCACAACCCGACCCTGGTCACCGGCGTCCTGGCCCTCACCGCGACCGGCGGCGACCTCGACGCGCTCAGGCCCGCGGACGCGGAGTGGCCGGCCCGGCCGTACTGACGCGGGGGCGGGCGGGGGCGACAGCGGAGCGAAAGCAGGGGCGCGGGGAACTGCGCGCGGCGGAGTCGCACGTCGGTGCGGTCGCGGGACAGTGCAACACACTGTCCTGCGGGGCGATCCGGCTGTGCGTGCTCGGTCGGCCGCGCAGTTCCCCGCGCCCCTGCTTTCGCATCGGCGGGCCTGCATTAGTGCGCCCCTGTCGGTGCGTTCCCCTTGCGCCAGCAAGGTGATTCGGCCGTTGGTCATACCAAGGTGTCTCGGCGGGGCGGGGTGGGCGAACTACGCTTCGCGGACAGGGCTCGGTGGGCGGGCTCGGGGCGCTGGGCGACGGGTCGGGAGTGGCGCGGGTGGCGAGGAAGACGGCGGCGGTGGCCGAGGCGGCCGGGATCTTCGACGTGTTGCCCGCGGGTGCCCGGCCGTTCGCCGGGCGGGGGCGGAGCTGGCGGCGTTGACGGTCGCGGCGGGGCGGCCCGCCGAGGGGCGGGGGCGGCTGCTGGTGCTGGCGGGGCGGCCGGGTTCGGGGCGCAGCGCGCTCGCGGTGCGGTGGGCCAGGTCGGTGGCGGGGGACTACCCGGACGGGCTGCTGTACGCGCGGCTGTCCGCGCCGGACGGGGGGCGGGTGGGGGCCGGGCGGGCGGCCCGGGTGCTGCTGGACCAGCTGGGGGAGCGGCCGGGGGCGGCGCTGCTGCCGGGGGCGGCGGAGGAGGACCCGGCCTGCGAGGCGCTGCGGGAGGCGCTGGGGCAGCGCAAGGCGCTGGTGCTGCTGGACGACGTGCGGGACGCCGGGCAGGTGTGGCCGCTGCTGGCGGAGAAGACCGACTCGCTGCTGCTGGCGACCACCTCGGGGCCGCTGATGGGCATCGAGGGGATCGATCCGGTGATCCTCGGCGGGCTGGACCACCGGGCCGCGGTGGACCTGCTGGGCGAACTGGTCGGCGGGACCAGGGTCTCCTGCGACCCGGTGGGCGCCGCGGACCTGGCCGAGGCGTGCGCGAACCGGCCGGCCGCGCTGCGCCTGGCGGCGGGGTGGCTGCGCACCGAGCCCCGGCTGGCGGTCACCGACGCCGCGGCCCGGCTGCGGCCCGTGCCGGCGCCCGTGCCGGTGGTGGTGGAGGGGCCGGTGCGGCCGGCCGATCCGGAGCGGGAGACGGTGCCGGTGGTGGAGGGCGACCCGCTGCGCGGGGCGTTCGAGCTGGCGTACCGGCGGCTGCCCGCGGCCCGGTCCCGGCTGCTGCGGCTGTGCACGCTGGCGCCCGGCCAGCTGGTCGACCTGCGCACGGCGTCCGCGCTGGCGGGGTGTCCGGCGCCGGAGGCGGGGGCGGGGCTGGCGGCGCTGGCCGAGCTGGAGCTGCTGGAGCGGGAGCCGGACGCGGCGGACGGCACCGAGCGCTACCGGGTGCCGGGCCGGCTGCACGGGCGGCTGGTGGAGCTGCGCGGGGAGGTGGACCGCCCGTCCGAGGTGGAGCTGGCCCGGGCCCGGCTGCTGGAGCGGCTGGTGCGGCTGGTGGACTCGGCGCGGCTGCTGCTGGACCCGGCGGCGGGCCCCAATCCGGACCCGCTGCCGGGGCCGCTGCGGCTGCGCACCGCCGCGCACGCCGAGGGCTGGCTGCTGGGGGAGCGCGAGCTGCTGCTGGCCGCGGTCGCCGACGCGGTGGGCCAGGGCGACCTGGACGGTTCGGCGGGCCGCCTGGTGACCGCGCTGCTGCGCGCCCTGCCGCTGACCGGCGAGGCGGCCCCCGCGGACCTGCACGCCCTGCACGAGTCGGTGCTGAGGGTGGCCGAGCGGCAGGGCGCGCCGCGCCGGGCCGCCGCCGCGCTGCTGAACCTGGGCGACCTGCAGGCCGCCGCCGGGCGCTGGGAGCAGGCGGGCGAGCGCTACCGCCGGGCCGTCGAGCTGGCCCGGGGGGCGGGCGACGAGGCGGGCTGCGCCCGCGCGCTGGAGGGCGTGGGCCACGGCCACCGGGCGCTCGGCGACCCGCTGCGCGCCGCCGACGCGTACGGGCGGGCGCTGGTGCTGCGGCAGGCGCTGGGCGACCGGCCGGCCGAGGCCCGGCTGCTGGTGCGGCTGGCGGAGGCGCACGCCGGGCTGCGGCGGTTCGAGGAGGCGCTGCGCGAGTACCGGTCGGCGGCCGCGGTGCTGCGCCGGATCGGCGACGGGCGGGGCGAGCAGGAGGTCGCGGCGCTGGCCGCCCGGCTGCAGCGGCACCTCGGCCGGGAGGGCCTGCGTCCGCTTCCGGAGTAATGTCGTAGGTGCCGAGTTCGCCCGGAAATGTGGCCTTGGAGCACGTGCAAGCCTACGAACCTGCCAATGTGTCTGGCTGATTTAGTCACTTTGGAAGGCTGACACGCCGACTGGGCTTCATTACACTCGAACTCAGTCGCGCATAGATCTATGCACCGGCCTGTCCGTTGTGCCTTCTTGTGCGTCGCCTGCCGGTCTTCCCCGGCCGGTATCCCCCATGGCAAGAGGACGTGTTAGCCGTGAAGGTCGGCATCCCCCGCGAGGTCAAGAACCACGAGTACCGCGTGGCCATCACGCCTGCCGGTGTGCATGAGCTGGTCCGCAACGGACACGAGGTCGTCATCGAGGACAACGCCGGTGTCGGCTCCTCGATCCCGAACGAGGAGTACGTGGCCGCCGGTGCGACCATCCTCCCCACCGCCGACGAGGTGTGGGCCGCGGCCGACATGATCCTCAAGGTGAAGGAGCCCATCGCCTCCGAGTACCACCGGCTGCGCAAGGGCCAGACCCTCTTCACCTACCTGCACCTGGCGGCCGACCGGGCCGGCACCGACGCGCTGGTCGCCTCCGGCACCACCGCGATCGCCTACGAGACGGTGCAGCTGCCCAACGGTGCGCTGCCGCTGCTCGCCCCGATGTCCGAGGTCGCGGGCCGGCTGGCCCCGCAGGTCGGCTCCTACCACCTGATGCGCCCGGCCGGCGGCCGCGGCGTGCTGCCCGGCGGCGTGCCCGGCACCCACCCGGCCAAGGCGGTCGTCATCGGCGGCGGCGTCTCCGGCTGGCACGCGGCCACCATCGCCATCGGCATGGGCTACGACGTGACCCTGCTGGACCGCGACATCAACAAGCTGCGCGAGGCCGACAAGGTCTTCGGCACCAAGGTCAAGGCGATCGTCTCCAACTCCTTCGAGCTGGAGAAGGCCGTCGTCGAGGCCGACCTGGTGATCGGCGCGGTGCTGATCCCGGGCGCCAAGGCCCCCAAGCTGGTCACCAACGAGCTGGTCGCCAAGATGAAGCCGGGCTCGGTGCTCGTGGACATCGCCATCGACCAGGGCGGCTGCTTCGAGGACTCGCACCCCACCACGCACGCCGAGCCGACCTTCCAGGTCCACAACTCGGTCTTCTACTGCGTGGCCAACATGCCGGGCGCCGTCCCCAACACCTCCACCTACGCGCTCACCAACGCGACCCTGCCGTACGTGGTCGAGCTGGCCAACCGCGGCTGGAAGGAGGCGCTGCGCCGGGACGCCGCGCTCGCCAAGGGCCTGAACGTGCACGAGGGCCAGATCACCTTCCCGGCCGTCGCCGAGGCCTTCGGCCTGGAGTCGGTCTCCCTGGAGAGCGTGCTCGCCTGACGCCCCCTCACCCGCTGTCGCCCCCGGCCGTCCTACCCCTTCGCGCCGGGGGCTTCGGCATGCCCGCGCGGGCCGGCGGACGGACCGGCGGTGACCACCGGCGGTCAATTGCGGTGCGGTTTGTCACCCGCTCTGTCGACAAGGACACCTGACGGGCCCTCACGGCCCGGTACCTGCGCGGAAACGTTAGGGTCGTGTCTTGACACGGGGTGGGTGAACGGCCGACACACACGGCCCACTACCGTGGATTGTGTTGCTGCGAATGCCCGAAACGGCCTAGAGTCGCAAACCGTTGGCATGCTGCCACGCTGACGAATCGACATAGAGTCCTGGACGTCCAAGGAGGTAAGACGACTTGTGAATGAGTCGACATTTGCTCCCGGGGGTGGTCAGCCAGGACTGGCGGAGCTCTCCGCCGGGCAGCCGAACGAGGAAGCCCGGCAGGCCACGGTGGGTGCGCAGGAGGTCGGCTCGGTCGCGGTCCGCACCTTCGAGGCCCGCCAGAGCGCGGCGACGGCCGCCACCGACTACGACGCCGACTTCGCGGCGTACGGCCTGGCCTACAGCGAGCTCGGCTACGGGCCCTACGACGACCCGGACGCCGAGTACGAGCCCGACCCCGAGTACGCCGCCACCCTGGCCCCCGACGCGGCCCGCCAGCGCCGCGAGCGGGTCGGCCCGACCGGCCGCCCGCTGCCGTACTTCCCGATCCCCGCGCCGCTCGCCGAGCACGGCCCCGCGCAGATCATCGCGATGTGCAACCAGAAGGGCGGCGTCGGCAAGACCACCTCCACCATCAACCTGGGCGCGGCGCTCGCCGAGTACGGCCGCCGGGTGCTGCTGGTGGACTTCGACCCGCAGGGCGCGCTCTCGGTCGGCCTCGGCGTCAACCCGATGGAGCTCGACGTCACCGTCTACAACCTGCTCATGGAGCGGGGCCTGACGGCCGACGAGGTGCTGCTGAAGACCGCCATCCCCGGCATGGACCTGCTGCCGTCCAACATCGACCTGTCGGCCGCCGAGGTGCAGCTGGTCAGCGAGGTCGCCCGGGAGTCGGCGCTGGCCCGCGCGCTCAAGCCGCTGCTGCCCGACTACGACTACGTGATCATCGACTGCCAGCCCTCGCTGGGCCTGCTGACGGTCAACGCGCTGACCGCCGCGCACAGCGTGATCGTCCCGCTGGAGTGCGAGTTCTTCGCGCTGCGCGGCGTCGCGCTGCTCACCGAGACCATCGAGAAGGTCTGCGAGCGGCTCAACCCCGACCTGCGGCTGGACGGCATCCTGGCCACCATGTACGACTCGCGCACCGTGCACTCGCGCGAGGTGCTGGCCCGGGTCGTCGAGGCGTTCGGCGAGCACGTCTTCCACACCGTCATCGGACGGACCGTCAGGTTCCCGGAGACCACCGTGGCGGGCGAGCCGATCACCACCTACGCCACCAACTCGGTCGGCGCGGCCGCCTACCGCCAGCTCGCCAGGGAGGTGCTCGACCGGTGCCGCCCCGCCGAGTGAGCCTCCCGGGGGCCGACGAACTGTTCCGGGCAACCGGCGGAATGGCCCTGTCGCCCTCGCTCGCGCGCAACGGCTCCGGCTCCGGCACCGCCCCCGCGAACGGCACCGCCCCGGTGGGGCAGGAACCCCCCGGGAGCGGCGAGGGCGCCGCTCCCGCGCCGCGCACCCCCGAGGTGCCGGCCGCCAGACCGGAAGCCGCCCCGGCGGCCCCTGCGGGGCGCGCGGAGGACCCCGCAGAGGCCCGGCGGACGACCCCGGCCACGGTGCGCGGACGCGGACGGGCCCGGCGGCCCTCCGGGCGGGAACGGCACGACGAGAAGATCACCGTGTACGTGTCCGCCGAGGAACTGATGGACCTGGAGCACGCCCGGCTGGTGCTGCGCGGCGAGCACGGCCTGGCGGTGGACCGCGGACGGGTCGTCCGGGAGGCCGTCGCGGTGGTCCTGGCGGACCTGGAGCAGCGCGGCGAGGCGTCGATCCTGGTGCGGCGGCTGCGCGGGCGCTGAGGGCTGCCGCGAGGCGCAGGCGCCGGGCGCGGCGGGGCCGGGGGTCGCGGCGCGACCCGGACACGGCTGCCGGGCCGTCGGCGCGCAGTTCCTCGCACCCCCGGGCGCGCCGGTCCTTCTGCCAGAATGTGGCGTTATGGCGTTCCAGGTCCGGTTGGAGAACTTCGAGGGGCCGTTCGACCTGCTGCTCGGACTGATCGCCAAGCACAAGCTGGACGTCACCGAGGTGGCGCTGTCGAAGGTCACCGACGAGTTCGTCGCGCACATCAGGGCGATGGGGCCGGAGTGGGACCTGGACGCGGCGACCGAGTTCCTGGTGGTCGCGGCGACCCTGCTGGACCTGAAGGCGGCCCGGCTGCTGCCGGTCGCCGAGGTCGAGGACGAGGAGGACCTGGCGCTGCTGGAGGCGCGCGACCTGCTGTTCGCGCGGCTGCTGCAGTACCGGGCGTACAAGAGGGTCGCGGCGCTGTTCGCCGAGCGCTGGGACGGCGAGGCGCTGCGCCGGGCGCGGACGGTCGCGCTGGAGCCCCGGTACGCGCAGCTGCTGCCCGAGGTGGTGCTGGCGGTCGGCCCGGAGCGGTTCGCGCAGCTGGCCGCGAAGGCGTTCGCGCCCAAGCCGCGGCCGGCCGTGTACGTGGACCACATCCACGTGCCGCCGGTGAGCGTGCGCGAGCAGGCCGCGCTGGTGGCGCGGCGGCTGGGCGAGCTCGGCGAGGCGACCTTCGGGCGGTTGGCGGCGGACGCGGAGAGCACGCTGGTGGTGGTGGCCCGGTTCCTGGCGCTGCTGGAGCTGTACCGGGAGCGGGCGGTGGACTTCGAGCAGCCGCGGGCCCTGGAGGAGCTGGTGGTGCGCTGGGTGGCCGCCTCCGGGCAGCGGGTCGAGGTGACCGACGAGTTCGACCGCCCGGCGGGCGGCGGCGAGGAAGGCGGTACGGCATGACGGAGCGGCCCGCGCGCCGGTCCCTGGGGCTGCCGGGTGCGCCCCGGCCCGGGGAGTGGCAGGAGTCGGCGTACCCGGACGGGGTGCGCGTCGAGCCGGTGGAGCGCGTCCTGGCGCTGCCGGACGTGCCGGAGCCGGAGTCCGGCGGGGTGCCGCTGCGGGCGGGGCTGGAGGCGGTGCTGATGGTCGCCGACGAGCCGGTCGCGGAGGGCAGGCTGGCCGGGGTGCTGGACGCGCCGCGGGATCAAGTGGCCGCGGTGCTGCGGGAGTTGGCGGCCGAGTACACGGCGCAGGGGCGCGGTTTCGAGCTCCGGCAGGTGGCCGGCGGGTGGCGGTTCTACAGCCGCGCGGAGTGCGCCGGGGCGGTCGAGCGGTTCGTGCTGGACGGGCAGCAGGCCCGGCTCACCCAGGCCGCGCTGGAGACGCTGGCGGTGGTCGCGTACCGGCAGCCGGTGTCGCGCGGGAGGGTTTCCGCGGTCCGTGGTGTGAACTGCGACGGCGTGATGCGTACCCTGGTACAGCGAGGACTGGTCGAAGAAGCCGGCACCGAGCCCGAGACCGGAGCGATCCTGTATCGGACGACGAACTACTTCCTGGAACGGATGGGGCTGCGCGGCCTGGACGAGCTGCCGGAGCTCGCGCCCTTCCTGCCCGAGGTCGACGACGTGGAAGCGGAGTCCCTGGAGGGCACGATGATCGCGCAGGCGGTCGCCGCCGCACAGGAAGGGCCGAGGCCGAACCAGGCCGACCAGACGGATATCGACGTACGGACATTTTGATGCGTAGCAGTGGCAACGGTGGCAACGGCAGGAACAGCGGCGGCCAGGGCCGGGGCGGGCAGGGCGGCGGCCGAGGCGGCCAGCAGGGCGGGGGCCGGGGCGGATCGTCGTCCTACGGCGGCGGCAGCGGCGGTGGCCGCGGCGGGCAGTCCTCGCGCGGCGGCTCGGGCTCGTACGGCGGCGGCAGCGGCTCGTACGGCGGCGGCCAGGGCCGCGGCGGGTCGGGCTCCGGCTCGGGCGCGGGCTCGTACGGGCGCGGTGGCGAGCGGCGCGAGGAGCGGCGGCAGCCGCGTCCGGAGGAGCGCAGGTACGACCGGCCCGAGTACGGCGGCGGGCCGAACGCGACGCCCGGGCGCGGCGCGTACGACTCCCGCAAGCCCGGGGCGGCGCCCCGGCCGCGGCGGGAGGGGCAGGGCGCGCCCGGCGACCCGCGGCGTCAGCCGCAGCGCTCCCGGGAGCTGCAGGGCCGGATCGAGGACCGGGTGCTGGCCCGGCACGAGGGCCCCGGCAAGGAGGTCGGCGAGGACGGCGAGCGCCTGCAGAAGGTGCTGGCGCGGGCCGGCATGGGCAGCCGCCGGGCCTGCGAGGAGCTGATCGCGCAGGGCCGGGTCGACGTCAACGGCGAGACCGTGCTGGAGCAGGGCCGTCGGGTCGACCCGATGAAGGACGAGATCAAGGTGGACGGCCTGACCGTCGCCACCCAGTCCTACCTGTTCTTCGCGCTCAACAAGCCGGCCGGCGTGGTCTCCACGATGGAGGACCCCGAGGGCCGGCAGTGCCTGGGCGACTACGTGACCAACCGGGAGACCCGGCTGTTCCACGTCGGCCGCCTGGACACCGAGACCGAGGGCCTGATCCTGCTCACCAACCACGGCGAGCTGGCCCACCGCCTCACCCACCCCAAGTACGGCGTCACCAAGACCTACCTGGCCGCGATCCAGGGCCCGCTGCCGCGCGACCTCGGCAAGACCCTCGCCAAGGGCGTCGAGCTGGAGGACGGCTGGGCCCGCGCCGACAGCTTCAAGGTGATCTCCAACCTCGGCAAGAACTACCTGGTCGAGGTGACCCTGCACGAGGGCCGCAAGCACATCGTGCGCCGCCTGCTGGCCGAGGTCGGCTTCCCGGTGGAGAGGCTGGTGCGCACCGCGTTCGGCCCGATCTCGCTGGGCGACCAGAAGTCCGGCTGGCTGCGCCGCCTGACCAACCCCGAGGTCGGCACCCTGATGCACGAGGTCGGCCTGTAGCAGCCGCCCACCGGAGCCCGTCCGCCGCACCGCCGGGGACGGGCTCCGACGCGTGCCCGGACGGCCGGGCGGAGGGCGGGCTTTACCGGGCCTTGACGCGCCTTGACATGTGAGGCGCACCGCACGGCCTTGCTATCGTTCCGCCCGGTGGCAGAAGATTGCCACCGAAGTTCGCCCCGGCGCGTGGCGGAAGTGCGCCACCGCGTCAGGCCACTGGGCGGCGGGGGAAGGAACCACCACCATGCTGGACGCATTCACCGTGCTGGGCCTCGGCCGGCCCGACGGCCAGGTGTACGCCGCGCTGGTCGTCGCGCCGCAGTCCACCGCCGAGGAGTTGGCGGAGCACTGCGGCCTGACCCTGGAGCAGTGCCGGGCCGCCCTGGACCGGCTCGCCGAGCAGGGCATGGCCACCCGCGCCCCGGTCGACCGGGAGCGCTACCTGTCGGTCGCCCCCGACGTCGCCATCGGCACCCTGATCGGCCACCGCGAGGCCGAACTGCGCTCCGCCCGCGCCGAGATGCACCGGCTGATGGACGCCTTCCGCGAAGCCTCCCGGTACACCGACCCGGCGCACTCGGTGGAGGTGCTCACCGGCGGCGAGGCGATCGCCCAGCGCCTGGAGCACCTGATCGAGTCCAGCCAGTACCAGATCCGCGGCTTCGACTGCCCGCCGTACGTGCAGGACCCGACGGTCGAGCAGCCCCGGCAGCGGGCCAAGCTCAAGTCCGGGGTGCGGATCCGCACCGTCTTCGACAAGGAGGCGATCGCCTGGCCCGGGCGGCTGGAGCAGGAGATCCTCACCGGCGTCGAGGACGGCGAGGAGGCCCGGGTCCGGCCGGTGCTGCCGATGAAGATGATGATGGCCGACGACAAGATGGCGATCATCCCGATCAGCGTCGGCGACAGCGTGCTGGACGCCGCGTACGTCATCCACCCGTCCGCCCTGCTGCAGGCCCTGGACGCGCTGTTCGAGGCCGAGTGGGAGCGGGCCGTGCCGCTGCAGACCGTGCTCGGCGACGGCGAGGGGCCCGGGCCGGAGGCCGACCACCTCAAGCTGCTGGGCCTGCTGGCGGCCGGCCTCACCGACGAGTCGATCGCCCGCTCGCTGGGCTGGAGCGCCCGCACCACGCAGCGCCGCCTGCAGGGCCTGATGCGGGAACTCGGCGCCACCACCCGCTTCCAGGCGGGCATGGCGGCCCGGGAGCGCGGCTGGCTCTGACGGACCGGCCCTGACGGGCCGTCGTCCGCCCGGCCGGGCCCCCGGGGCCGGGGCGGGTCAGCTCCAGGGCCGCAGGGCCGCCCAGCGGCCGTCCTGGCCGCGCTCCAGCTTCTCCAGGCCGAGCACGGCCGTCCGGTTCAGCCGGCCGTAGATGTGCGGGAACAGCACCCCCTCGGCGGCGCCCGGCGGCGGCCCGCCGGCCGCCGCCTCCCACTTCACCATCGGCTCGACCAGCTTCTCCTCGATCAGCAGCGCCATCAGCGGCTCCGGGGCGTCCCGGAAGAACGCGTTGGCCACCGCCAGCGCGGTGGGCTCGTCCGGCGAGCAGTGCAGGAAGCCCTCGGTCAGCAGCGACGCGGCGGTGTACGGCCGGCCCGGGTCGCGCAGCCAGTCGTCCAGCGGGGCGAGGTGGTAGATCATGGGTCTTTTCTACCCCTTCCGGGCCGGGCCGCCGGGCCAAGGGCGCGGCTCACAGGCCCGCCACCTTCGCCGTCGCCGCGATCTCGTACACCAGCGTCACCGTGCGCCGCCCGCCCGGCGGCAGCGGGACCTCCCAGCGGGCGATGCCCTCGGCGTCCAGCTCGTCCGGCGGCGGCGAGCAGTGCTCCTTGCGCAGCCGCACCTGCACCGCGGACACCTCGGAGACCGGGATCCGCTCGCGCAGCACCACCACCCGCTCGGTGTGCTCGTCCGGGCCGGAGAAGCGCGACAGGTGCAGGCGCACGGTGCGGGTCACCAGGGTGCGCTGGCCGCCCAGGCCGGCGCCCTCCCGGCGCTCGTCGGCCTCCCGGACCACCCGCAGCCCGTCCGAGGAGCCGAACGCCAGGCGCACCGGCGCGCCCGGCGCGGTGAACTCCAGGGCGCCCCGGCCGGTGTAGCCCGAGCCGCGCACCAGGTCCACCGGGCCGGCCAGCAGCGGGTGCCCCGCCGCGTTGCGGAACGACACCACCTCGGTGACCGCCTCCGACAGCTCCGGCGCCGCCGCGAACTCGCTGCGCGCCGCCGCCTCGAACACGCTCACCGGCACCCGGTGCGCCCGCCCGTCCGAGGGCACCGACACCGGGCCGTCCACCCGCAGCACCCGCACCTCGCCGCCGTCGTCCAGGCCCGGCAGGCCCGGCTCCAGCGGGCCCGCGTCGGAGACCGCCTGCTCGCGCAGCTCCACCTCGACGGTCTTCTTCTCCTGCGCCGAGCGCTCCCGCAGCACCAGCCGGTCCTCGACCAGCGCCGGCGGCTCGCCCGCCGACGCTGAACGCGCCGTCGACAGCGTCAGCCGCACGTCGGACCAGTCCTCGCCGGTGCGCTGCCACACCACCGCGTCGCTCTCCAGCCGCAGCGTGCCGCCCACCAGCTCGGCCCGGTACGCCGGACGCCACAGCGCACACGCCGTCAGGTGCCCCACCCGGGCCAGGAACCGGCCCGGCTCGGTGCACTCCACCGACAGCTCCACGAACGCCAGCAGCTCGGCCGGCTCCCGCTCCGCCAGGTCCAGCGCCTCCTCGGCCCGGGCCAGCTCCGCGGCCAGCTCCACCGAGCGCAGCCGCGAGCCGCGCAGCCGCTCGCCGTACGACTCCCGCTCGGCGTCCACCCGGTCCAGCTCGCGCGACCAGCGGGCCTGCTCCAGCTCGCCGTGGCCCGCGCCCTCGCCGATCTCCCGCAGCAGGTCCGCGGCCAGCTGCCCGAGCAGCGCCAGCCGGGCCTGCAGCCGCTCCTGGCGGCGCGACTCGGCCAGGTGCTCGCGCTCCAGGTCGTGCACCCGGCGGCGCAGCGCCGAGTCGTCCGGCCCCGG
Source organism: Kitasatospora cineracea (assembly GCF_003751605.1). Classification (NCBI taxonomy): domain Bacteria; kingdom Bacillati; phylum Actinomycetota; class Actinomycetes; order Kitasatosporales; family Streptomycetaceae; genus Kitasatospora; species Kitasatospora cineracea. The sequence goes on along the minus strand of NZ_RJVJ01000002.1, from coordinate 1,263,974 downwards.
CGGCAGCGGCACCGGCGGCTGCCAGGACCGCACCAGCCGCACGTCCAGCACCTTGGCCGCGCCGGTCGGCGCGCCGTCCCGGTCCAGCAGCCGGGCGTGCAGCGAGCGGTCCGCCGCCAGCGCCGTCACCGGGCCCAGCCGCAGCCGGTGCACGCCCGGTGCCAGCTCCAGCTCCGCCGTCCGCTCCAGCTGCGCCCGGTCCTCCAGACAGGTCGCGGCGGTCACCGGAAGGGCGATCGTCTCCTCGTCCACGTTCAACTCCTCCGGCACGTTCAACTCCTCCGGTTCCCGCCGACCACGGCCTTGCCGGCCGGAATGCGGATCGCATAACCGCCCGTCAGCTCCACCGAACCGCCCGCCGGCACCACCACCCGGCGGATCCGGGCCGAGGAGGGCACCCCGTCGGACGGCTGCTCCGGCGGCGACCAGCCCGGCCGCTCCTCGACCCGCACCTCCGGATCGCCCGGCACCGGCACCCGCTCGCGGACCTCCACCGACGCCTCGTGCGGCAGCCGGTTCACCAGCTCGATCCGCACGCCGTGCTCCAGCACCGTCGTCGAGTTCAGCACCCCGGACGTCGACTCCTGCACCTCGGCGTGCCGGGCCACCCGCAGCTCCTCGGCCCGGCCCAGGCCCAACTCCCGCACCCCGCCCGGCGCCAGCGTCGGCAGCGCCGCCGTCAGCAGGAAGTCGCCGTCCACCGACACCTCCACCGGGCCGGCCAGCAGCGCGTGCGCCGTCGCGTTCGACAGCTCCAGCACCGCGTACACCGCCTCCTCCACCGACGGCACCGTCACGTAGGCGGTCCGCACCCCCACCGGCAGCTCCGCCACCGCCACCGTGTGCCACACCCCGTCCGAGGGGACGTCCGCCGGGGCCTGCGCGTCGAAGCGGTGGTCGAACGAGCCCGCCGACTCGCGCGGCGGCGCCCCGAACCGGGGCAGCGGCAGCCGGCCCACCGCCTCCGCCGCGCGCAGCGCACTCCCGCCGCCGCGCAGCCGCGGCGGCTCCGGGAACAGCCGGCCGCGCCGGTACGACTCCTCCGCCGGGCCCGCCAGCACCATCGCCGGGTAGTCCAGCTGGTCGGCGGACGGCCGCGGCTCGGCCGGGGCCGCGGGCGCGGAGTCGGCCTGCGGGGCGGGCGCCGCCCCGCCGTACGCCAGGCTCCGGGACAGCTCACCGGCCGGGGGCGGCGGGGGAGCGGCCGCGGCCACCGGCATCGCCATCGGGGCCAGCCGCACCGGCGGCCCGGCCGGCGCGAACCCCGGCGCGGCCGGCGCGCCCGGGGCGAAACCCGGCGCACCGGGCCCGCCGCCCGGCCGTCCGGACCGCCGCGGCGACGGCTGCGGCGGCTCCGGTTTCGACCGCTGCGCGTCCTGCCAGCCGTCGAACAGCCCGTCCAGGCCCTCCGGTTGCGCGCGCCACCCCGACGGGGCGGGCGCCGCCTGCCGGCGGCCGATCCGCAGCGACGCCAGCTCCGGCAGCGCCCCCGCCCGCAGCAGGCCCGCCGTCGACAGCGCCAGCCGCACCCCCGACCAGTCCTCGCCCGTCCGCTGCGCCACCGACGCCCGCAGCACCAGCCGCGCCGTCCGCTCGCCCCGGCGGTGCGCCAGCTGGTACGTCGGCACCCACACCGCGCCCGGCACGGTGTACTCCACCTCCAGCTCCACCGGGCCCGCGCCGCGCACCGTCAGCTCCGCGCACGCCCCCGCCTCGACCCCGCCCGCCCGTTCGGCCGAGGAACGGGCGTCCGCCCGGGCGGCCGCCACCTGGTAGGCGTGCTCGGCCAGCCGGGCCTGCTGGGCCAGCTCCACCGCCCGCTCCTGCAGCACCTCCAGCCGGGCGTCCACGAACTCGGCCAGCGCCAGCACCGCGTCCGCCGGGGCCCGCCGGTGCCCCTCGTCCCGGCGGCGCTGCGGCGGCACCGGGCGCAGCGCCGCGACCTCCGCGATCCGCTCGTCCAGCCGGCGGCAGCGCTCCTCCAGCAGCTCGGACCGGGCCCGGAGGTTCTTCAACTCCTGCTCCCAGGAAGGGAGTTCGTCTTCCTCGCGGACCCGGGCCGGATAGCCCAGCCGGGCCTCGGCGACCCGCCCCTCGCCGGACAGCACCCGCACCCGCAGCGACCCCGCCGCCGCCAGCAGCGGCAGCCCCGACACCCGCACCCGGCCGTCCGCCGGCAGTACGCCCGCGGCCCGGCGCCGGCACACCGCGCCCACCGCGTGCACCACCACCGACTCCAACCCGGACTCCCACACCGCCCGTTGCCCCGCCACCTGGCCCCCTTCGCTGCCGGCCCGCACCCCGGACCCGGGCGCCCAGTCTGCACCCAACCCCCGTCGCCGCACCCGGATTTCCGCTGCGCGTCGGCCGGACGGCCCGGCCGGGGCGGTATGCGGGGTCGTCCGCGGGTGCGGGAGGATGGGGGCGACCGCCCCATGCAGCCGCACATCGCACCCGGGAGACGAGAAGCCGCCATGCGCACAGCCGCCGTCATCGGCACCGGACTGATCGGCACCTCCGCCGCGCTCGCCCTCACCCGCCGGGGGATAAGCGTCCACCTCGAGGACGCCGACCAGGACGCCGCCCGCACGGCCGCCTCGCTCGGCGCGGGCACCACCGAGCCCGCCGACGGCCCCGTCGACCTGGCGGTCATCGCCGTCCCGCCGGCGCTGGTCGGCAAGGTCCTCGCGGACTGCCAGCGGCGCGGCCTGGCCCGCTGCTACACCGACGTCGCCAGCGTCAAGGCCGGACCGCGGGGCGAGATCACCGCGCTCGGGCTCGACACCGCCCGCTACATCGGCTCGCACCCGATGGCCGGCCGCGAACGCTCCGGGCCGCTCGCCGCCACCGCCGACCTGTTCGAGGGCCGCCCGTGGGTGCTCACGCCCACCGCCGACACCGACACCGAGACGCTCAACGCCGCACTCGAACTCGTCGCCCTCTGCGGGGCCATGCCGATCGTGATGGACGCCGCCGACCACGACCGGGCCGTCGCCCTCGTCTCGCACGCCCCGCAACTGCTCTCCTCGCTGGTCGCCGCCCGGCTCGAGCACGCCGAGGAGACCGCCGTCCGGCTCTCCGGGCAGGGCGTGCGCGACGTCACCCGGATCGCCGCCTCCAACCCCGCGATGTGGATCGACATCCTCTCCGCCAACGCGGGCGTCGTCGCCGACGTCCTCGACGACCTCGCCGCCGACCTCGCCGACACCGTCACCGCGCTGCGGGCCCTGCAGGCCGCCGACGAGGGCCAGCGGCGGGCCGGCGCGGCCGGCATCGAGGCCGTCATGCGCCGCGGCAACACCGGCCAGGCCCGCATCCCCGGCAAGCACGGCGCGCCGCCCACCCGCTACGAGACCGTCACCGTCGTCCTCGGCGACCAGCCCGGCGAACTCGGCCGCCTCTTCGGCGAGGTCGGCGCGCTCGGCGTGAACATCGAGGACGTGACGATCGAGCACTCGACGGGCCAGCAGGTCGGCCACGTGCAACTGGCGGTCGCGCCGACGTCGGTGCGGGCGCTGGCGGCGGGGCTGCGCGAGCGGGGCTGGGGCGTGCGGGAGCAGTAGGGGGAGGAGAGGGGGCGGGGCCGCTGCGCGGGGCTTCCGGGGGTGGGGAGGAGAGGGGGAAGGGCGAGGGCGCGGGGTCCGGGTGGGGCCGTTGCCCGTTGTGCGAGGCGCGCGGGGCGGGAGGGCTGGCGCTGGGCGGGGTCCGGGGGTCGCTGTCGGTGTGGGGTGGTGGCGGAGGGTGGGCGGGGCGGGGGGTGGGTGGGTGTCCATTAACCTTGGGGGTGAGTGCTGGTGTCGTGAGAGAGAGGTTCGCCCCGTGGACAGTGTCGACCGAGCGTCGAGCGGCCCGGTCGTCGTCGCCATTGACGGGCCCTCGGGGTCGGGGAAGTCGACCGTGTCGCGGGCGGTGGCCGCGCGGCTGGGGCTGAGCTTCCTGGACACCGGCGCGATGTACCGGGCGATGACCTGGTGGATGCTGGCCAACGAGGTGGACGTCGAGGACGCGGAGGCGGTGGCGATCGCCTGCGGGAAGCCGGTGATCGTGTCCGGGACGGACGCCGCGGGGCCGACCATAACGGTGGACGGGCAGGACGTGTCCGGGCCGATCCGCGGGCCCGAGGTGACCGCCAAGGTGAGCGCCGTGTCGGCCGTTCCGGCGGTGCGGGCCCGGCTGGTGGAGCTGCAGCGCGGCTGCGCCGCGCACACCGAGCGCGGGATCGTCGCCGAGGGCCGCGACATGGGCTCCGTGGTGTTCCCGGACGCCACCGTGAAGGTGTTCCTGACCGCGTCCGAGCGGGCCCGGTCCGAGCGCCGGGCCGCGGAGCTCCGGGCGAAGGGCGTGGACGAGGCGACCATCACCGCGATGGCCGCCGACCTGGCCCGCCGGGACGCCGCGGACTCCTCGCGGGAGACCGCCCCGCTGACCCAGGCCGCCGACGCGGTCCTGGTGGACACCAGCGAACTCACCCTCGACCAGGTGATCGACACGATCACCGCGCTGGTCGAGCGGAAGGCCGGGCTGACCGCCGCCCAGTAGGACCGAAGACAGCAACGACCATCCGACCGCGCGAGATCCGCGCGGTTCGCGCTGCCGCCTGGCAGGTACGCACGGCACGCCCCTGGGAAGGGCCGGGCCGGGAAACGGAAAACGGAACATGAGCAACGACACCACCGCCCACCACGGCGAGCTGGGCGACGCCGAGTACGCCGAGTTCATGGCGCTCGCCGCCGAGGAGGGCTTCGACAGCGACGAGGTCGACGCCGACCTGGACGGCCACGGCCCGCTGCCGGTGCTGGCGATCGTCGGCCGCCCGAACGTCGGCAAGTCGACCCTGGTCAACCGGATCATCGGCCGCCGCGAGGCGGTCGTCGAGGATCGCCCCGGCGTGACCCGCGACCGGGTCAGCTACGAGGCGATGTGGGCCGGGCGCCGGTTCAAGGTGCTGGACACCGGCGGCTGGGAGATCGACGTCCTGGGCCTGGACGCGATGGTCGCCGCCCAGGCCGAGCTGGGCATCGAGCAGGCCGACGCGGTGCTGTTCGTGGTGGACGCCACCGTCGGCGCCACCGACACCGAGGACGCCCTGGTCCGGCTGATCCGCCGTTCCGGCAAGCCCGTGGTGCTGTGCGCCAACAAGGTGGACGGGCCGTCCGCCGAGGCCGAGGCCGCCTACCTGTGGTCGCTCGGCCTGGGCGAGCCGTACCCCGTCTCCGCGCTGCACGGCCGCGGCTCCGGCGACCTGCTGGACGCCGTGCTGAAGGTGCTGCCGGAGGCCCCGCCGCAGCTGTTCGGCGACGGCCTGGCCCCCGGCGGCCCGCGCCGGGTCGCGCTGATCGGCCGGCCCAACGTCGGCAAGTCCAGCCTGCTGAACAAGGTCGCGGGCGAGGACCGGGTGGTGGTCAACGAGCTGGCCGGCACCACCCGCGACCCGGTCGACGAGCTGATCGAACTCGGCGGCAAGACCTGGAAGTTCATCGACACCGCGGGCATCCGCCGCCGGGTCCACCTGACCTCCGGCGCGGACTTCTACGCCTCGCTGCGCACCTCCGCCGCGCTGGACAAGGCCGAGGTCGCGGTCGTCCTGGTCGACGCCAGCGAGACCCTCGCCGAGCAGGACACCCGGATCATCTCGATGGCCGTCGAGGCCGGGCGCGCCGTGGTCATCGCCTACAACAAGTGGGACCAGCTGGACGAGGAGCGCCGCTTCTACCTGGAGCGCGAGATCGAGCGCGACTTGGTGCAGGTGCAGTGGGCGCCCCGGGTGAACGTCTCGGCGAAGACCGGCCGCCACATGGAGAAGCTCGTCCCGGCGATCGAGACCGCGCTGGCCGGCTGGGAGACCCGCATCCCGACCGCCCGGCTGAACGCCTTCCTCGGCGAGCTGGTCGCCGCGCACCCGCACCCGATCCGCGGCGGCAAGCAGCCGCGCATCCTGTTCGGCACCCAGGCGGGCACCCGCCCGCCGCGGTTCGTGCTGTTCGCGTCCGGCTTCCTGGAGGCGGGCTACCGCCGGTTCGTCGAGCGCCGGCTGCGCGAGGAGTTCGGCTTCGAGGGCACCCCGATCTCGATCTCGGTCCGGGTCCGCGAGAAGCGCAACCGGAAGAAGTAGCGGCAGGACAGCAGGAGAGGGCCCGCGGACGACTCGTCCGCGGGCCCTCTTCCCGTGTGCGGCGGCGGCCGGCCGTTCAGGCGTCCCGGCCCGGGGGCAGGGAGAGCACCGAGCGGTGCCGTCCCCCCGGGGTGCTGCCGCCCGGGGCGCTGCTGCCCGGGGTGCCGAGGTAGCCGGTGGCCACCCAGCCCTGGCCGTTGGCGGCGGAGCCCTGCGCGGGCATGAACTGCGGGGCGCCCGCGACCTGCCCGGCGTACGTCTCGAACGACTGGTGCTGCTGCGGGTGGGCCGACCCGCCCGGGCGGTCGGCGGCCTCCCGGGCGTGCGCCGCCGCCGGGGCGGCCGACTGCGCTTCGCGGACCGCGAAGCCGGTGAACTTCATCCCCTCCTCGCCGGAGCGGTCGCCGGGCAGCGCCCGGAACATCCGCCGGTACTCGGAGTACAGCGTGTCGTAGATCGGGGTGGCCGACACCGGGTGCTCGGCGTCGTACGACGGGCGCATGTTCGGGATCGACCGGCCGGCGCCGCCGGGGCCGGACTGGGCGGGGGGACGGCCGGGGGACGCGAGGTCGTAGCTGTACACGTAGGAGCCAACGAGCGAGACCGGCTTGGGATGCGGGGGCGCCGCCCCCGGTGCTATCCCGGCCGGGGCGCTCATGTCCTGGTCAACGGCGTTCCGGGCGGCCGGGGTTGACGGCCCGTCGGGGCCGCTCCCGGTGACGGCCGGGTCGTTCACGGGGTCGGTCATCGGCGTGCCCCCGCTCTCAGGTGCCGGCCAGCGGGAGCATGCCGGCGGCGAGCAGGCCGCGGGCGGCGGCCCGGTCCATGGCGATCCGCAGCAGGTCCTCGCGGGGCTGGCGGCCGATGGTGCCGGCCGGCACCGCGTACATGATCACCTCGGACTTGCGGGCCGCCGCGGCCCGCCACCCCGGGGTGACCTGGAGCGGCTGGTGCGCCTGCCACCAGGCGGCCGAGCCGCCGGTCGCCGAGGGCTGCAGGATCGCGTGCAGCTGGCCCATCGCCATCAGCACCGACCAGCCGGCCCGCGGCCGCACCGGCGCCTGGTTGACGTCCTGGACGATCTGGAAGCCGTGCTCGGTCAGCAGCGAGAGGAACTCGTCCTCGCCCTGGGCGCTGCCCGGGCGCCCGATCGGCCCGGTCGGCTCGACCACCAGCGCGGCGTGCTGGGTGTCGCCGCACAGCACGATGCCGCAGGTCACGCCGAGCACCGCGGGCTGCGGCCGGCCGGGCGGCGCGGTCGGCGGGGCGGTGATCGGCTCCGGGATGCTCACCCGGACGGCCGGCTCCGGCTCGGGGGGCGCGGCCGCGGGCTGCACGGCGGCGTCCGCGCCCTGGCCGATCGACTCGACGGCGCCGCGCAGTTGCTGCTCGTCCACCGGCACCACCTGGGACGGCACGCAGCGGGCGTGCGCGAAGGCCAGCACCGCGGTCTCCTCGCCGACGAACAGCACGGTGCTGGTGGGCTCGCGCAGCGAGTCGCCCGGTTGTCGGCAGGAGGTGCAGTCGTAGGCGTCGGGGGCGTGGACGCCCGCGAGCAGGCTCTCGGCCTCGTCGTCGCCGATCTCGGCGCGTACGTCCTCGCTCACCTCAAGCATGCGCGGCACTGAAGACTCCTCGTTCGCCCTGACGTTCCGGGTGCTCGTTCGGGTACCCCCGGGCGGGACGTCCCGGGCGCGCGGCGCGGGGAGCGCCGACCGCCATTACCAACGGGAGGTTGTGGCTGGGGTCACGGGTGCGCGGCCGGGCGACGGGATTTGCCCGGCTTCTGATAGCTGCGTGTGCGCGGAATGTCACATTCTGTCGACACTGTGCCTGACCTCACACCGGACAAACTGTGACCGGGGCCATATTCGCATATGGTTTGATCTTCGAAAAAGCGGACGAAACGGACATTCGGCTTCGATCGGCTTGATCAATACCGTCGGTAACGCTGCTTTGACCTGGGACGACCCGAAAGTGTTTGGAGCCCGGCAGCCCGAATCGTAGGTTTTTGCCCGGTGCAACGAGCACCTCCCGGGTTCACCCCCGACGCACGGCCCGCCCTCCGGCTCACCCCGGACCGGCTCACCCCGGACCGGCTCACCCCGGAACGCGGACCCTGCGCCCACCGGCGCGACGGCAGCCAGCCGCCGCCGGGGATGCGGACAGGTGGCCGGGGCGGCAAGCGGCACGTCCGACACGTGCACGGCCCGCCCACCGGACTTGGCGAGCGAACACGGCCCAGCTGGGGCCTGGTTCCGCCTGCCCATCCCGGGGATGTCGAGAGGAATCTCATGACCTTCCGTAACGAGACCGCCGCTGCCACCACCACCCCCAAGCGCAACCGCGTCCGCGCGGCTGTGATCGGCGGCGCCCTGCTCGCCGCCCCGGTGGCCGGCCTCGTCACGGCCAACACGGCCTCCGCCGCGGACGTGTCCACCTGGGACAAGGTCGCCCAGTGCGAGTCGACCGGCAACTGGTCGATCAACACCGGCAACGGCTTCTACGGCGGCCTGCAGTTCACCTCCTCCACCTGGGCCGCCTTCGGCGGCACCGCCTACGCCCCGCAGGCCAACCAGGCCACCAAGGCGCAGCAGATCGCCGTCGCCGAGAAGGTGCTGGCCTCGCAGGGCCCGGGCGCCTGGCCCGTCTGCTCCGTGCAGGCCGGTCTGACCAAGGGCGGCGCGCCGGCCCAGGTCGACACCTCCTCCTCCAGCAGCTCCTCCTCCTCGAGCAGCTCCTCGAAGTCGACCTCCTCCTCGAAGTCGACCTCGAACTCGACCTCGTCGAAGTCGACCTCGTCGAAGTCGGACAGCACCGCCTCGGACAACTCCGCCAAGGCCTCCCGCTCCGAGTCCCGCGCCCAGGCCCCCAAGGCCGCCGCGCAGGAGACCCCGAAGCAGACCTGGAAGAACAAGTCCGCCGCGGCCACCACCGGCACCAACACCGCCGCCTCCGGCAACAGCTACACCGTGAAGTCCGGCGACACCCTGTCCAAGATCGCGGACAGCCTGGGCGTCGACTGGCACGCCCTGTACAACAACAACTCCGGTGTCGTCGGCGGCAACCCGGACCTGATCTACCCGGGCCAGGTCCTGTCGGTCTGACCCACCCCCTCGGAAGCACCGCTTCCCCCGGGGCCGCCCGTCGGTCCCACCCTGTCGGCGTGAAGCCGCCACCCCGCGTGCGGGGCGGCGGCTTCCGCCGTTTCCGGGGTACCGGGGTGTCGGGGGCTGGGGGCCGGGGTGCTGTGGCTTCGGGGCGGTACCCGCTCGGCGGTGTCCGGAGGGTGGCGCGGCGGGCGCGGTGCGTAGCGTCGGGGGATGCGGATACCTCGGTCGTACCGGCGGGCGCTGATCGTGCTCGGCCTGCTGCTCCCCACCGTCGTCGCCGGCGTGGCCGGCCCGCCCGCCGCCGCCCGGCAGAGCGTCTCCGACCTGGTCTGGGACCGGCTCGCCGACTGCGAGAGCAGCGGCGACTGGCAGGCCGACACCGGCAACGGCTACTACGGCGGCCTCCAGATCTGGCCGCCCACCTGGCGCGAGGCCGGCGGCCTGCGCTACGCCGACCGCCCCGACCGGGCGAGCCGGGCGCAGCAGATCGCGGTCGGGGAGGAGATCCTGCGCCGCCAGGGCTGGAACGCCTGGGGCTGGTGCGCGCGGCAGATCGGGATGCTGGAGTGAGCGGGCCCCGGCGGGCGGCTACCAGGCGCGGCCCTCGGGGAGGGCGGACAGCTCCGGGGCGGAGAGGTGCGGGACGCGGAAGACCGCCGTCGAGCCGTCCGCCGCTTGCTGCGGCTGCCGCGGCTGTTCCTCCGGGGCCGCGCTCCAGAGGGTGAAGCGGAGCAGTTCCCAGCGGGTCGGTTCGAGGGCCAGCACGGCGGTGTGCACGCCGGGGCGGCGGGCCAGTTCGCGGAGCTGCTCCACCTCGCGGTCGACGTGCGCGGCGAGGGCCAGCGGGTCCGGGTCGGTCGGGACGGCGGTCAGCCGGCGGACGGCGGTGCCCGGGACGGGATCGGTGCGGCGGGCCGGGCCGGAGAAGTGCGCGAGGACGGGCCAGTGCTGGACGGCCGGGCGCCCGAAGTCCCGGACGATGTTGGCGAAACCGCCGCCGCCGACCAGGAACTCGGCCGCGGCCCCGTCCGAGCGCCACACGTAGAACGGTGCGTACTGGTTGACCGGCGAGCCGTCCGCCCCGCGCTCGCGCAGCAGCCACGCCTTGAAGCCGAGGCCCGGGCGGTCGTCCAGGATCGGGGCGCCGGCCTTGATCCGGCGGCGGATGACGTCGAGGTCGTAGTCGGCGGGCAGGGTGATCTCGTACTGCTTGGCGAGCACGGCGGGTTCCTGTCGTCGGTGCGTCTTCGGGCGGGCTTCGGGCGGGCGGGGGTTTTGGGCGGGGGCTTCAGGCGGGTGGGGCGAGGAGGGTGATCAGGCCGGTGACCGCCTGGTCGAAGGGGGCGGTGTCGCCGGCCGCGCGGGCCAGGACGTAGCCGCCCTGGAGGACGGCGACCACGGTCGCGGCGGTGCCGGACGGGTCGACGGACGGCGGGAGCTCCCCGTTCGCCCGGCCCTCGGCGAGGACCTCCGCGAGGCGGCCGCGCAGCCAGCCGAGGGTCTGCTCGACCGGGGCGCGCAGGACCGGGTCGGCCATCACCTCCGGGTCCTGGGTGAGCCGCCCGACCGGGCAGCCGCGCAGTACGTCGCGCTCGCGGCGCAGGTAGGCGGTGACCCGTTCGACGGCGGTGCCCGGGCCGGACAGCAGCGCGTCGGCGAGGGCGCGCAGCTCCTCGGCGGTGCGGGTGATCGCGGCCAGCGCGAGGTCCGGCTTGCCGGTGAAGTGGTGGTACATGCTGCCCTGCCCGGCGCCCGCGCGCTGCTGGATGGCCTTGGGGCTGGTGCCGGTGTAGCCGCGTTCCCAGAGGAGTTCGCGGGTGGCCTCGACCAGGCGGTCCGCGGCGGGGGCGGGCGGGGGTGCGGTGTCGTTCACGGGCAGCACTGTACATACCAGTAGGTACAGCGGGGAAGGGTGGGAGCGTCGTGCGGTGACGGGACGTCAGGGTGCTTCAGGCGGCGGCCGGTTCCTCCCGGGCGGTCCGGACGGCCGGGGCGACGGCGGACGGCAGCGCCGCCGACGGGTAGCGGTGCAGCAGGGCGGCCGCGACCCCGTCCGCGCCGACCGGCTTGCCCAGCTCGGTGGCGAACGCGCGCAGGTAGTCGCCGGTCCAGGCGACCGGGTCGGGCGGCGGGACGGTGGCCGGTGTGGTCAGGCGGCGGTGGCCGGCGACCGTGTGCAGGGGCTCCAGCCCGGCCATCTCGTCGAGCAGCCCGATCCACGCCTCGCGCTGGGCGGCCTGCGGGACCTCGGCCAGCCACGGGTGCACGTCCTGCCACAGCAGCGGCCCGCCCAGCAGGGTCCGGCTCCGGTGCTCCCACAGGTAGTGGTGGTCCGGCAGCCCCAGGGACGCCCCGCGCAGCTCCAGCCGGTGGTCCTCCAACTCGACGGCGTCGCCCTCCAGCGGCTCCAACGCGACCAGGCGGGACGGGAGTTCCTCCCCGAGACCCGCCCACGCGGCGCGGACGGCCGGGTAGTCGCGCTCGATCCGGGCTCGCACCGGGGCCGGAGCCAGCAGTCGGGCCTCGGGGAACGCGTCCCGCAGCACCTCCGCCGCCAGCCACCACTCCGGCGCGTGGTGCGACACCAGGACGGCGCCCAGCCGGCGCCCCGAACGCTCCACCTCCCGGACCAGCCGGCGGCCGTCCGACAGCCGCAGCCCCGCACCGACCAGCACCGCCCGGTGCTGCCCGAGCACCAGCACCGCGGTCGTGTGCAGCGAGGCCCCGGGAAGATCCACCACGCGGAACTCCAACGGATGCATCGCGCCACCTCCTCCAACCGGGGACAGCCCTCCCACCAGGGTCCGCCGGGAGGGCGGTGGGCGCATGTGGGACGGGACGCGCCTGCGGCGGGCTGGGCGGGGGCGGGGGTGGTTGCCTGCGGCGGGCTGGGGGCGGGAGGTCCGCCGGGAGGGCGGTGGGTGCATGCGGGGCGGGACGGGCCCGCGGCGGGCCGGGGGTGTGGGGTTCGTCGGAGGGTGGTGGACGTGCGGGGGCGGTGGGGTTGTGGGCGAGGTGGTCGCCTGTGGTGGGCTGGGGCGGGGGGTGGGTCGACTGGGGGTGGAGGGGTGCTTGCTTGGGGCAATACTTGTCGGCTGGCAAGTATTGCCGCATGCAATAATTTCGGCATGGCGATACCGGAGAGCGGCCCGTTTCCGCAGTCCCCGTCGATGGCGGGGGAGATCCAGGCGTTCCAGACGGCCACCCGGGACCTGATCGGGGTGGCGTTGCGGAGTCTGGAGGCGGCGGGCGACGGTGTCTCGCTGCCGCAGGTGCGGATGCTGCTCGCGCTCGACGATCTCGGGTGCGTGCCGTCTTCGGTGGTGGCGAAGGAGCTGGGTCTCGGGGCCTCGTCGGTCACCCGGCTCGCGGACCGGCTGGTCAGGTCGGGGCACGTGGTGCGCGGGGCGGACCCGCATCACCGGAGTGTCGTGACCCTGGAGCTGAGTTCGGACGGGCGGGCGCTGATCGGGCGGGTGCTGCGCTGGCGGGAGCAGGAGTTGGCGCGGATCCTCGCCCGGCTCGACCCCGCGCTGCGGGCGGCCACCGCGGAGGGGCTGGCCGTCCTCCACCAGGTCGTCGGCGAGGACTACGCGGCCGACCTGCACGGGCCCGTACCGCTGTAAGTCCCCGCTGCACATCCCTGCCGTGGCACCCCTGTCGCGGCGCCCCGGCCGGTCCGGCGGGGGCGCCGGGCGGCGTCGTGCCGTGGCGGGGGTCGACCGGCATCCCATCTTTCAGAGAGCGGAGCAACATGCGGACCACGCACGCCTCCACCCATGCCCGACTCGGTGACTTCACCGCCCGTCCCCGGATGCTGGTCGTCACCGGCCTGGCCGCCGTGGTCGGCGGGGCCGGCGCGGTGGCCGCGCTGGCGCTGCTGCGCCTGATCGGGCTGGTCACCAACCTGGTGTTCTACCAGCGGTTCAGTACGTCGCTGGTCGCGCCGGGGGCCCAGCACCACCCGTGGTGGCTGGTGCTGGGCGCGCCCGTCGCGGGCGGGCTGGTGGTGGGGCTGATGGCCAGGTACGGCTCGGAGAAGATCCGCGGGCACGGCATGCCCGAGGCGATCGAGGCGATACTCACCGGCGGCAGCCGGGTCCAGCCGAAGGTGGCGCTGCTCAAGCCCTCCTCGGCGGCGGTCAGCATCGGCACCGGCGGACCGTTCGGGGCCGAGGGGCCGATCATCATGACCGGCGGGGCGATCGGCTCGCTGCTCGCGCAGTTGCTGCACCTGACCGCGAACGAGCGCAAGACGCTGCTGGTGTCGGGCGCGGCCGCGGGCATGGCCGCGACCTTCAACTCGCCGCTCGCCGCGATCCTGCTCGCCGTCGAACTGCTGCTCTTCGAGTGGCGTCCGCGCAGCTTCGTGCCGGTGGCGGCCGCGGTGGCGGTGGCCACCGTGTGCCGGGGGCCGCTGCTGGGGACCGCGCCGGTCTTCCCGGTCGACGCCTCCGGGCTGCACCTCACCCCGGCCGTGGACCTCCTGGCCGTCGTGGTCGGGCTGACCGGCGGGGCGCTCGCCGTCGCGGCGACCTGGCTGGTCTACCGGGCCGAGGACGCCTTCGCCCGGCTGCCCGTGCACTGGATGTGGTGGCCCGCGCTCGGCGGGCTGGTGATCGGGCTCGGTGGCCTGGTCGAGCCCCGGGCGCTCGGTGTCGGCTACGACGTGATCGACCAGCTCCTCACCGGTCGGGCCGGCCTGGGGCTGATCCTCGGCGTCCTGACCGTCAAGACGGCGATCTGGGCGCTGTCGCTGGGCTCCGGCACCTCCGGCGGGGTGCTCGCCCCGGTCTTCATGATCGGCGGGGCGCTCGGGGCCTGGGAGGGCATGCTCTTCCCCCGGGCGATCCCCGGGTTCTGGGCGATCCTCGGCCTCGCCGCGGTGGTCGGCGGCGTCATGCGCTCCCCGCTGACGGGCGTGGTGTTCACCCTCGAACTCACCCACGCCTGGCCGGCCATGCTCCCGCTGGTGATCGCCTCGACCGCCGCGTACGCGCTGTCCGCGCTGGTCCTCAAGCGGTCGGTGCTGACCGAGAAGATCGCCCGCCGCGGCCTGCACCTCACCCGCGAGTACTCCACCGACCCGCTGGAGACGTTCTTCGTCCGCGAGGTGATGCAGCCCGTCGAGCACGGCCGGCTGCTGGCCGCGCACGAGACGGCGACGCACACCCGGATCGGCGCGCTGCGCGGGTCGGCCGGCGCGCTGCACCCCGTCGTCGACGCCGAGGGGGCGCTGGTCGGCGTCACCACCCGCCGGCGCCTGGCCGACGCGACGGCCGCGGCCGCCGCGGACGCCGAGCCGCCCGTCGTGCACGCGGCCACCGTGGAGTGCCGGCTGGCCGTCCACCCCGACCAGACGCTGCGCCAGATCGCCCACCTCTTCGCCGAGACCGGCCTGACCAGTGCCCCGGTCGTCGACCCGGCCACCCGTCGGCCCGCGGGCGTCATCACGCTGCGCCACCTGCTGTCGGCCCGCCTGCACGACCTCACCGAGGAGCACCACCGCGAGCGCGTGCTGCCCCGCCGGGCGGTGGCCGGCTGAGCGGGGCCCGGTGCCGCCGCCCGCCGGTGCGAGGATGGGGGGATGCGCGGTGGCGGGGTGTTCGTCGGGGAGCTGTTCGGGCGGGAGCGGGAGGAGCCGGCGCCCGGGGTGGTGCTACTGCCGGGCTGGCTGGGGGCGGAGCGGCAGCGGGAGCTGGTGGCGGCCTGCCGGGAGTGGGCGCGGCCGCCGGCCGGGATGCGCTCGGTGCTGCTGCCCGGCGGCGGGACGATGTCGGTGCGGACGGTGTGCCTGGGGTGGCACTGGTACCCGTACGGGTACGCACGGACGGTGCTGGACGGGGACGGGGCGCCGGTGAAGCCGTTCCCGGAACGGCTCGGCGCGCTGGCCCGGCGGGCGGTGGCCGAGGCGTACGGGGAGCGGGTCGGGGAGGTGGCGGGGGCGGCGGGCTTCGCGCCGGACGTCGCGCTGGTGAACCACTACCCGCACGGGGCGCGGATGGGCCTGCACCAGGACCGGGAGGAGCGGGTGGACGCCCCCGTGGTGTCGCTGTCGCTGGGCGACGAGTGCGTGTTCCGGCTGGGCAACGCGGAGGGCCGGGGCCGGCCGTGGACGGACCTGCGGCTGCGCGGGGGCGACCTGCTGGTCTTCGGCGGGGAGAACCGCTACGCGTACCACGGGGTGGTGCGGACGCTGCCGGGCACGGCCGACCCGGAACTGGGCCTGACCGGGCGGCTGAACATCACCGTCCGGCAGTCCGGCCTGGCGTAGCCGGGCGCGCCGGGAGGCGGGAATTCCCGGCGGGCGCGGAGACTTGTGCAGGACGGACGAGGCGTTCGGCGGCACATCCCTGCCCGCCGGGCGTCCGGAGAGGGAGCGATACATGGGAACCCCCGTCGACCAGCTCGTCGACCTGCTGGACCTGGAGCGGATCGAGCTGAACATCTTCCGCGGCCGCAGCCCGGAGGAGTCGCTGCAACGGACCTTCGGCGGGCAGGTGGCCGGGCAGGCGCTGGTCGCGGCGGGCCGGACGGTCGACGAGGACCGGCCGGTGCACTCGCTGCACTCGTACTTCCTGCGCCCCGGCGTCCCGGGCGTGCCGATCGTCTACCAGGTCGAGCGGACCAGGGACGGGCGCTCGTTCACCACCCGCCGGGTGCTCGCCATCCAGGGCGGGCGGACGATCTTCGCGCTCACCGCGGACTTCCACAAGCCCGAGCCCGGCGGCATCGAGCACCAGTTCCTGATGCCCGACGTCCCCGCCCCGGAGAGCCTGCCGAGCGCGCTGGACGAGGTCGGCGCCCGGCTCGGCGAGCTCCCGCCGTTCATCAGCCGCCGCCAGCCCTTCGACATCCGCTACGTGGACCGGCTGAAGTGGACGCGCGAGGAGCTGGACGGCGTCGAGGCCCGCAGCGGCGTGTGGCTGCGCACCAACGGCGCGCTGCCCGACGACCCGCTGATCCACGTCTGCGCGCTCACCTACGCCAGCGACATGACCCTGCTGGACGCCGTCCGCGCCCCCGTCGAGCCGCTGTGGGGCGAGCGGAACTTCGACATGGCCTCGCTGGACCACGCGATGTGGTTCCACCGCCCGTTCCGGGCCGACGACTGGCTGCTGTACCGGCAGGAGTCGCCGATCGCGCACGCCGCGCGCGGACTGGCCCGCGGCGAGATCTACGACCGCGAGGGGCGGCTGGTGGTCTCGGTGATGCAGGAGGGGCTGTTCCGCCCGCTGGCCCGCCCGGCCACCGGCCCGGACGGGGCCTGAGCCGGCCGCCGCACCGGAAGCGGGCCCGGAAGTGACCTGAGAACAGAGCGACTTGGGAGGCAGTCCGATGACCGACACCGCAGCCGAAGCCTGGCAGCGCTGGACGGAGGCCCGGAGCGCCGCGGCCGGTGCGCCGCACGGCCCGCTGGCCCTGACCGGCACCCACTGGCTGGAGCCCGAACCCGCCGAGGTCCCCGGCCTGCCCGGCCGCTGGTGGGCCGAGGACGGCGCGGTCTGCGCCGAACTGCGCGCCGGGGACGGCGTCCGGATCGAGGGCGAGCCGCAGGAGTCGACCGGCCGGGTCGCGCTGCGGCCCGACACCGACCGGCACCCGCAGCTCGCCGTCCTGGACGGGCTGCGGCTGGTCCCGATCGAACGGGAGGGCGAGCTCGCCCTGCGGGTCTTCGACCCGGACGCCCCCGCCCGGGCCGCGTTCGCCGGCATCGCGGTCTACCCCTACGCCCCCGACTGGGCGGTGCCCGCGGTGTTCACGCCGTTCGAGGACGGCGCGCAGGCCCTGCTGGTGGAGAACGCGGACGGCCGGGCCCGGCCGCTCACCGTCACCGGGCAGGTCGCGTTCACGCTGGCCGGGCAGCCGCACACGCTGACCGTCAGCGGCGACGGCAGCGCGGGCGGGCGGCTCAGCGGCGTCATCGCGGACGGCACCAGCGGGCGGGACACCTACCGGTTCCGGTTCGTGTCGCTGCCCGCGCCGGACGCGCAGGGGCGCACCGTGCTGGACTTCAACCGGGCGTTCCTGCCGCCGTGCGCGTTCGCCGACCACTTCATCTGCCCGTTCCCGCCGCCCGGGAACCGGCTGGACGTCGCCGTCGAGGCGGGTGAGCGGCAGGTGGTCACGGGGTGAGGGGCGGCGGAGCGGCCGGCGGTCGCGGCGCGCGGGCGGCGGAGCCCGGGCCGGACCGGTTTCTGAGAGCGCTCTCGGGGCGGGGTGGCGGACGCTAGGCTGCTCGCAGCAGGAACGCGATCACGTGCGTGCGTGCGCACGGACGGCGGAGAGGAGCCCACGGTGACCGAGTCCGAAACGGGAGTGGGCGGACGTCCCACCCTGGAGTCGGTGGCCGAGCGGGCCGGGGTGTCCCGGGCCACCGCCTCCCGGGTGGTCAACGGCGGCGCGGGCGTCCGGGCGGCCCTGCGCGAGAAGGTCGAACGGGCCGTCGCCGAACTCGGCTACGTCCCCAACCTGGCCGCCCGCACCCTGGTCACCCGGCGCAACCGGGCGATCGGCGTGGTCATCGCCGAACCCGAGGCCCGGTTCTTCTCCGACCCGTTCTTCGCCCAGCACCTGCGCGGCATCAGCCGCGAACTGGCCGCCGCCGACAACCAGATGGTGCTGCTGCTGGCCGAGGACGAGCGCGACCACGAGCGGATCGGCCGCTACCTGGCCGGCGGCCACGTCGACGGCGTCCTGCTGTTCTCCCTGCACCGCTCCGACCCCACCCCCGAGACCGTCCACCGCCTCGGCCTGCCCTTCGTCATCGGCGGCCGCCCCGGCTGGCCCGGCGCCGAGTCCGACCGCGACCTGGTCTACGTCGACAACGACAACCGCGGCGGCGCCCGGCTCGCCGTCCAGCACCTGCGCTCCCTCGGCCGCAGGCGGATCGCCACCATCACCGGCCCGCTCGACCAGACCTCCTCCGTCGACCGCCTCGACGGCTACCGCGACCTGCTCCCCGACGGCGACGCCGACCTGATCGCGGTCGGCGACTTCACCGCGGACGGCGGCATCCGCGCGATGACCGAACTCCTCGCCCGGCGACCGGACCTGGACGCGGTGTTCGCGGCCTCCGACGTGATGGCCTCCGGTGCGATCCGGGTCCTGCGGGCGGCCGGGCGGCGGGTGCCGGAGGACGTCGCGGTGGTCGGCTTCGACGACGTCGAGTCCATCGCGGCCTGGACGGAACCGCCGCTCACCACGATCCGCCAGGAGATCGAGGAGATGGGGCGGCTGATGACCCGGCTGCTGCTGCGGCGGCTCAACGACCCGGGGGCCTCGGCGCCGTCGTCGGTGATCATTCCGACGGGGCTGGTGGTGCGGGAGTCGGCCTGAGGGCGGAGCGGGTGCTCGGGGGCCGAGGGCGGGAGGCCCGGTCGTGGCGCTTCAGGGGAGGGCGGCGGCCAGGAGGGCGGCCGTTCGGGCGAGGAGGGGCTCGTCCGGGGCGGCGGCCGGGGCGGTGGGCCTGGTGCTGAGGACGGCCAGGACCAGGGGCGGGCGGTGCGGGGGCCAGGCGAGGGCGAGGTCGTTGGCGGTGCCGTAGGAGCCGGTGCCGGTCTTGTCGGCGAGAGCCCAGGAGGGCGGCAGGCCGGCGCGCAGGCGGTGGGTGCCGGTGGTGGAGGCGCGCAGCCAGGCCGTGAGCCGGGCGCGGTGCGGGCGGGCGAGGGCGTCGCCGAGGGTGAGGCGGGCGAAGGTGCGGGCCAGGGCGTGCGGGGTGGTGGTGTCGGTGCTGCGGTCCGGTTCGGCGGAGTTGAGGGCGGGCTCCCAGCGGTCGAGGCGGGTGGCCGGGTCGCCGAGGGAGCGGCAGAAGCGGGTGACGGCGGTGGGGCCGCCGAGTCGGCGCAGCAGCAGGTTGGCGGCCGTGTTGTCGCTGAACTCGATTGCCGCGGCGCAGAGTTCGGCGACGGTCAGGACCCGGGTGCGGCCGGTGACGGGGGCGTGGCCGGAGTCGGCGACGTCCGCGTCGGTGTAGTGGACCCGGGCCGAGAGGTCGTCCCCGGCGCGCATCAGGGCGGCGACGGCGAGCGGCTTGAAGGTCGAGCAGAGCGGGAACGCCTCGTCCGCGCGGTACCGGACCGTCGCGCCGCTGCCGGTGTCGTGCGCGAGGACGCCCAGCCTGGCTCCGTGCTCGCGCTCCAACTGCCGGAAGGAGTCGGCGAGTCGGGTGGTGGCGGCGGCCGCGGGGGCCGGGAGGGCGCACGCCAGGGCGGCGGCGCCGGCTGCGGTGAGCAGGTGGCGGCGGGCGGGGCGCGGGTGCATCGGCGGCCTCCTCGGGGCGGTGCGGGACGTCGGGGCGGTGCGGGTCGTCCCGTGGTGCATCGGCAGGAGGGCGCTCCGGCTCCAGTGGCGGGGACGGAGCGGGCGGGCCGGGCGTGGAACCGCCGCCGGGCCTGGGGGAGGGTTCCGGCGGCGGTGGTGCGGGAGCGGCGGGTCAGCCGGCGACGCGGTAACTGACGGCCGGGTACGGGAAGTCGGCCCAGTGCAGGCTGCCGAGACCGTAGGCGAGGTCGCCGGACTCGCCGGGTCGGCCGGTGGCGCAGCCGGCGTTGAAGTAGACCGTGATGTCGGCGGCGGTGAGGTCGACGGCGGAGCGCGCGGCGGCCGGGAGGTCGTGGCAGCCGGTGTCGGCGGTGTCGACGGTGAACCGGGTGCCCGTCAGGTCGCTGCCGGTGGCGAAGTAGGCGACGGCTGAGTGCGGGAGTTCGACGGCGGCCGCGGGCTGGGCGAGAGCTGCGCCGAGCAGCAGGGCCGCTCCGGTGGCGGCGGTGGCGGCGAGGGTCTTCTTCCGGAGCGCGGCCATGGGGGAACTCCTTGCGGGCAGCGGGGATCGGCGCGTGCGGTGGGGCGTACCGCAGTGCGCGATCATGTCAGTTACATCTTCAACAATCCTCGGCGATCTGCCAAGACCCGGGACGGGAGGGGGAGGCGGGGCCCGGCGTTCGGGGCGGGTGGGCCTCCCGGGCCGGGCGGAACTGTCGGGATCCGCGGGGCCCGGGAGGGGTCGGGGGTGGGGCGGTCAGTTGAAGGGGAGGCGCAGGACGGAGGCGTTGCCCTGGGACTGGGTGGCTCCGGTGCGGAGTTGGGCCGGGGCGTTGCCGAGGGCGGGCCAGACTTCGAGGGTGACGGTGCCGTCGGCCAGGTTGGTGAGCGGGGCGCCGGTGGTGGACCGGAGGCCGGCGGCGGTGGCGTTGTAGCGCTCCCAGCCGGGGACCGGGTCGGTGGCGAAGTAGCGGTAGGTCTCGGTCCGGTCGACGGTGCCGTTGCCGTCGAAGTCGTAGGAGACGCGCGCCTGTTGGGCGAGGGCGACGGTGGAGCCGGCGTCGACGTACAGGTCGAAGTCGGTGCCGGCGCCGGGGCGCGGGGTGCCGGTGAGGTGGGTGAGGGTGTACGTCAGCGGCTGGTAGGGGGCGCCGTCGTGGTTGGTGCCGCCGCCGGAGGCGATGGTGCTGCCGGTCGCGCCGGTGCCGTAGGCGGCGGTGAGGGTGCCGTTGGGCTGGAGGTAGAGGGCGGCGGGGGCGGGGGCGGTCGTGGTGGAGGGCGACGGGGAGGGCGAGGGGGAGGAGGAGGCCGACGGGGACGGGGACGGGGAGGTGGTGGCGCCGCCGGTGCCGCCGTCGGGCTTGGTGCCGCGTTCGGAGGCGGTGGAGCGGGCCGGGACGGTCAGGGTGTAGCCGTCGGAGAAGCGGACGGTGCGGGCGGTGGCGGTGTAGTTGTGCGCGACGTGGGTGCGGGTGCTGCCGTTGGTGAAGACGGCGGCGGTGGGGGTGTCGGCGGTGGTGGCCGGGTCGAGGGTGCCGAGGGCGGCGAGGTCGTAGATCCAGTGGTAGGTGTGGGCCTTCGACTCGCCCTCCTCCGGGGTGTAGCCCGCGTTGCCGGCGTCCCAGTCGGCCTTGGCGGCGGCCGGGTCGGTCAGCGCCTCGGCCTCCCAGAGCAGGTCGCGCCAGTCGGTGAACGTCCCGCCGTTGCCGGCCTTCAGTTCGGAGAGGTTGGCGGCCAGGTCGTCCTTGCGGCGGGCCAGGTAGAGCGAACCGGAGGTGACGGGGAGGAAGTTGATGCCGTGGATCATGCCGGGGGCGGCCGTCCACCAGGTGGAGTAGGCGGCGCCGGAGCCCCAGACCATGCCGACGGTGGAGTGCTGGAAGGCGGCCGGGAAGACCTGGTGGTCGGCGTCGAACCAGTACTGCTGCACGGCGTTGGCCTCGGTGGTGTACAGGTAGACGCCGAGGTCGCGCAGCGAGGTGTCGCCGGTGGCGGCGCCGAACAGCAGCAGGCCGGCGCTGAAGTTCAGCGACTCGGAGGAGGACTCCTCGTTGTTGCCCGCGGCGAACCCGGCGTGGCCGGAGGCCCAGCCGTGGCCCTCGTACGGGTCGAAGTTGCGCAGCCAGGGGAAGCGGGCGTCGGTGCGGTCGGTGTTGGCGGCGTCCTTGGCCAGCAGCTTGACCATTCCGCCCCACTGGCTGTCCGCGGCCCAGGCGGTGTCGTAGCGGGCGACGGTGGCGGCGGCCTGGACGAAGTAGCCGTAGTGGAAGTGGTGGTCGTTGAGTTCGGCGTCGGTGCCGTAGGAGGCCGGGTAGCCGATCAGGGTCTTCCAGGTGGAGTCGTAGGCGAAGCCGGGCGAGCCGGTGCCCGCGAACCAGGTCTGCAGCTTGCCCTTCATCAGCCCGAGCAGCTTGTCGCGGGCCGCGGTGTCGCCCAACTGGTCGGCGATGGGCACCAGTTGGGCCATCCGGCCGAGCGCCTTGCCGACCCAGTAGGTGTCGGTGGCGCCGTTGAACGGGTCGCTCGCGTCGGAGACCTGGTGCAGGTAGCCGTCCAGCGCGGTGCGGTCGTAGGAGCCGGCGTCGGGCAGTGAGGGGAGCACGCCGGTGACGGTCTGCACGGTGGAGAAGGACGAGCCCTGGCGGACCTTCATGGTGCCGCGCGGGGAGGTGTAGGTGAGCGCGGTCAGGGCGTCCGGGGTGGCCTGCCACTGCTGCGGGTAGAGCGCGAGCAGGGTGCCGGTGGCGGTGCCCTCCTGGGCGGTGGTGGTGGCGGTGAAGGTGGTGGTGAGCCTGCCCGCGGCCTGGTCGTAGTTCCAGCCGACCTTGGTGTCGGTGACGAAGTCGTAGGCGTAGCTGCGGAACTGGGCCAGGTCGGCGGCGGAGGGCAGCAGGGCGACCGAGTAGTAGTCCTTGCTGCCGAGGTTCGCCGTCAGGGTGGTGCCGTTGACGTTCCAGCTGCTGCCGGTGGGCGCGAACAGGCCGTAGCTGTGGCCGCCGACGGTGATGCCGAGCACGCTGCCCTGGTTGCTGAAGACGGTGGGCGCCGAGGCGGTGGTGACCTGCGCGGCGCCGCCGGTGGCGTGCGCGAACACGTACGGCAGGCCGTGGCCGACGGTGGCGCTGAAGGTGTGCGCGCCGTCCGCCCAGTACGGGGTGACCGTCCAGTCGGACCAGCCGTCGACCTTGGTGTCGGGGGAGTTGAGGCCGGCCACGCCGAGGGTGAGGTCCCGGGTGTGCGTGTAGTCGTACTGGCGGCCGTCGGGGGTGACGGTCGGCGTGGTGGGGTAGCCGACCTCCAGGCCCGCGGCCTGGGCCTTGAAGGTCATCGGGTGGGCGTACAGGTTCTCCGAGTACGGGTTGCCCGCGTAGCGCTGGTAGATCAGCGAGGACCACCAGTCGTTGGTGGGGGCGGCCTGGCCGGCCATCCGCGCGGTGACCTTGGGGGTGACGGGGGCGCCGTCGGAGTTGCTCGGGCCGACGGTGCCGGCCGGGCGGGCGTCCGCGTAGCCGCCGAGGCCGACCCGGACGGTGGTGGCGGCGGAGGCGCTGCCGGTGCCGAGGGCGGCGGTGAGGGTCGCCGCGGCGGCCAGCGCCAGCGTGGTGAGGGCGGCCGTGGGGCCGCGCAGGGAGCGGAGCTTCATGATCGTGTGTCCACCTTGAGTGGGGGCGGGCGGGTGAGTATGAGAGCGCTCTCAGCCAGCGGACCGTAAGGGTGGCCGCGAAGGGGTGTCAACCGGCTCGACGCAGACTGTTGCGTTCAGAAGTCGTAGGCCCGGGTTGGGGGTGCCCGGAGATTACGTTCAGGTTTCGAGGTCTTGACGAGCGAACTTCCGCCCCGGCAGTCTCTCGACATCGGCTGAGAGCGCTCTCAGAAAATCGGGCGCTTCCGGATCGGCACTGCTCCTTTTCTTCGCACCCACCCACGCTCCCGCCCCGCCCTGGAGGCCCTCGCATGCGTCCCCCCAGAGTCCGCCGCTCCACCGCTGCCCTGGGCAGCGCCGTCCTCGCCACCGCCCTGCTGCTCAGCGCCTGCAGTTCCGGCGGCTCCGGGTCCAAGGACTCCGCCGACGGCAAGGTGACCATCACGGTGGACCTGTTCGGCACCTTCGGGTTCAAGGAGGCCGGCCTGTACGACGAGTACATGAAGCTCCACCCGAACGTCACCATCAAGCAGACCGACACCCAGGACGAGGGCCAGTACTGGCAGGCGCTGCAGACCAAGCTGGCGGGCGGCGGCGGCCTCGCCGACATCCAGGGCCTGGAGGTCGGCCGGGTGGCCAGCGTGGTGCAGAAGCAGGCCGACAAGTTCACCGACCTCAAGACGCTCGGCATCGGCGACGTCAACGACGGCCTGGTGCCGTGGAAGGGCGCCGCGATCAAGACCGGGGACGGCAAGGTGCTCGGCGCGGGCACCGACGTCGGCCCCGAGGCGATCTGCTACCGCACCGACCTGTTCCAGGCCGCCGGGCTGCCCACCGACCGCACCGAGCTCGCCGCCAAGTGGTCCACCTGGCAGGGCTACCTCGACCTCGGCAAGCAGTACGCCGCCAAGGCCGAGGCGGGCAACGCCTGGACCGACAGCGCCGCCGGCATGTTCACCGCCGAGGTCGGCCAGCAGAAGGTCCGCTACTCCGACGAGGCCGGCAAGCCCGTCTACGACAGCAGCCCGGCCGTGAAGACCGCCTGGACCGACGCCACCGCGCTGGTCGCCGACGGCCTGTCCGCCAAGCTCGCCCAGTGGACGCCGGAGTGGAACAAGGCGTTCTCCACCGGCAAGTTCGCCACCCTCTCCTGCCCGGCCTGGATGATCGGCTACATCAAGGGCCAGGCCGGCGACGCGGGCTCCGGCAAGTGGGACATCGCCGCCGGCCCCGGCAAGACCGGCAACTGGGGCGGCTCCTACCTGGCCGTGCCGCGCACCGCCAAGCACCCCAAGGAGGCCGCCGAGCTGATCAAGTGGCTGACCGCCAAGGAGCAGCAGGCCACCCTGTTCACCAAGCAGGGCTCCTTCCCGTCCTCCATCGGCGCCCAGGACGCCATCAAGGACGTCGCCGACCCGTACTTCAACAACGCGCCGATCGGCCAGATCTTCAGCGAGTCGGCCAAGGCGATGCCCGCCCAGGTGCTCGGCACCGATGACGGCGTGATCGGCAAGGCGTTCACCGACGCCCTCGGCGAGGTCGAGCGGACCGGCACCGCGCCGGACACCGCCTGGAAGCACGCCCTGGACAACGTCAAGAAGGCCAACGGCAACTGACGCACCGTCAGCTCAGGCAGTCAACTCGGGCAGCCCGCCCCGCCGTTCACGCAGCGGCGGGGCGGGCGGCCCCCGTCGAAGGACCCCGCCCATGGCCCTCAGCTCCACCGCCCGGCTGCCCGCCGCGCCGCCCGCCGGGCCCGCTAGCCCCGCCCGGCGGCCCGGCCGGCTGCGCCGCCGGATCGCCCCCTACGGCTTCCTCGCCCCGTTCTTCGGGCTGTTCGCCGCGTTCGGCCTGTTCCCGCTGCTGTACACCGCCTGGGTGTCGCTGCACCGGGTCGAGCTCCAGACCTCGGACCGGATGGACTGGCTCGGCTTCCAGAACTACACCCGGCTGCTGTCCGACCCGTTCTTCTGGAACGCGCTGCGCAACACCTTCACCATCGGCGTGCTCTCCACCGTGCCGCAGCTGCTGATGGCCCTGGGCCTGGCCCACCTGCTCAACTACCGGCTCCGCGGCCGCACCTTCTTCCGGGTCGCCATGCTGATGCCGTACGCCACCTCGGTGGCCGCCGCCACCCTGGTGTTCGCCCAACTCTTCGGCCGCGACTACGGGTTGATCAACTGGGTGCTGAGCAGCCTCGGCGTCCACCCGGTCGACTGGCAGGCGAACACCTGGGCCTCCCAGTTCGGCGTCTCCGCCATCGTCACCTGGCGCTGGACCGGCTACAACGCGCTGATCTACCTGGCCGGCATGCAGTCCATCCCCGGCGAGCTGTACGAGTCCGCGGCCGTCGACGGCGCCTCGCGCTGGCAGCAGTTCCGGCACGTCACCGTCCCCGGGCTGCGCCCCACCATCGTCTTCACCGTGGTCGTCTCCACCATCGGCGCGACCCAGCTGTTCGGCGAACCCCTGCTCTACGAGGGCAACTCCGGCGGCGGCATCTCGCACCAGTACCAGACCCTCGGCCTGTACCTGTACGAGCAGGGCTGGACGTTCTTCCACCTCGGCCGGGCCGCCGCCGTCGCCTGGGTGATGTTCCTGCTGATCGTGCTGCTCGCCCTGCTGAACGCGGCGATCGCCGCCCGCCGCAACCGTACGGACCGGTGACCCGATGACCCACGTGACCACCCAGGCGCCGGCCGAATCCGTTGCCGCGCCGCGCAGTTCCGCGCCACGCAGTTCCGCGCGCAGGGCGCGCTCGCCGCTGCACGGCGGGCCGCTCGCCTACGCGGTGCTGATCGGCGCCACCCTGCTCGCGGTCTTCCCGTTCTACTGGACGCTGGTCGCCGCCAGCCGCTCCAACTCCGAACTCAGCGCCGCCACACCCGCGTTGACACCCGGACCGAACCTGTTCCACAACATCGGCGAGGCCCTGCAGCAGGCCGAGATCGGCAAGGCGCTGCTCAACTCGCTGATCGTCTCCAGCGTGGTCACCGCCGGCGTGGTGCTCTCCTCCACGCTCGCCGGGTTCGCCTTCGCCAAGCTGCGCTTCCGCGGCCGCGGCGCGCTGCTCGCGCTCACCGTCGGCACCATGATGATCCCGCCGCAGCTCGGCGTCATTCCGCTGTTCATGGTGATCGTCAAGCTCGACCTGCAGAACAAGCTGCCCTCGGTGATCCTGCCCTCGCTGGTCTCCGCGTTCGGTGTCTTCTTCATGCGCCAGTACCTGGTGCAGGCCCTGCCGGACGAACTGGTCGAGGCCGGCCGGATGGACGGCGCCTCGCTGCTGCGGATCTTCCGCTCCATCGTGCTGCCCGTCGCCCGCCCCGGCATGGCCGTGCTCGGCATGCTCACCTTCATGGCCACCTGGAACGACTTCTTCTGGCCGATCGTCGCACTCAGCTCCCAGAACCCCACCGTGCAGGTCGCGCTGAAGTCGCTCGGCCAGGGCTACGTCCCCGACCAGTCCGTGGTGATGGCCGGCACCCTGATCGGCACCCTGCCCGTCCTGGTGGTGTTCGCGCTGCTCGGGCGGCAGATCGTCGGCGGCATCATGCAGGGCGCCGTCAAGGGCTGACGCCTTCTGCCCCGTTGGGATGACCTACCCTCAACTCCTTTGGATGGAACGCGACATGACCATCGACACTCTCCCCATGACCACTGCCACCGCTGCCGCCGCCCCCGCCCGCTTCCCGGCCGGATTCGTCTGGGGCGCGGCCACCGCCGCCTACCAGATCGAGGGCGCCGCCGCCCAGGACGGCCGCACCCCGTCCATCTGGGACACCTTCGCCCGCCGCCCCGGCGCCGTCCGCAACGGCGACACCGGCGACATCGCCGCCGACCACTACCACCGCTACCGCGAGGACGTCGCCCTGATGTCCGAACTCGGCCTGGGCGCCTACCGGTTCTCGCTCGCTTGGCCGCGCGTCCAGCCCGGCGGCCGCGGCCCCGCCAACGAGGCCGGACTCGACTTCTACGACCGCCTGGTCGACGAACTCCTCGGCGCCGGCATCACCCCCGTCGCCACCCTCTACCACTGGGACCTGCCCCAGGAACTGGAGGACGGAGGCGGCTGGACCGACCGCGACACCGCGTACCGCTTCGCCGAGTACGCGCACCTCGCCGCCCGCCGGCTCGGCGACCGCATCCCCACCTGGACCACCCTCAACGAGCCCTGGTGCAGCGCCTTCCTCGGCTACGGCAACGGCGTCCACGCCCCCGGCCGCACCGACCACGCCGCCGCCCTCACCGCCCACCACCACCTGCTGCTCGCCCACGGCCTCGGCACCGCCGCGCTGCGCGCCGAACTCCCCGACACCGCCCAGGTCTCGCTCACCCTCAACCTGGCCGCCGTCCGCCCGCTCTCCACCGACCCCGCCGACCTCGACGCCGCCCGCCGGATCGACGGCCTCGGCAACCGGATCTTCCTCGACCCGGTGTTCCGCGGCAGCTACCCCGAGGACGTCCTCGCCGACACCGCGCACGTCACCGACTGGGCCTTCGTCCGGGACGGCGACCTCGCCGAAATCTCCCGCCCCATCGACTCGTTGGGCATCAACTACTACACGCCCACCGTCGTCGCGGCCGAGCAGGAGCCGAAGGCCGACGCGGACGCCCCGCGCGGCGACGGCCACCAGGGCGGCAGCCCCTGGCCCGCCGACCAGGGCATCCGCTTCCTGCCCGCCCCCGGCACCCGCACCGCCATGGGCTGGCCGGTCGACGCCGACGGCCTGTACGAACTCCTCACCCGGCTGCGCGACGACCTCCCCGGCGTCCCGCTGCTGGTCACCGAGAACGGCGCCGCCTACGAGGACTACACCGACCCCAGCGGCGCCGTCCACGACCCCGAGCGGATCGACTACCTGCACACCCACCTCGCCGCCGTCCACCGCGCCATCGTCGACGGCGCCCCCGTCCGCGGCTACTTCCTGTGGTCGCTGCTCGACAACTACGAATGGGCGTACGGCTACAGCAAGCGCTTCGGCATCGTCCACGTCGACTTCGCCAGCCAGCGCCGCACGCCCAAGGACAGCGCGCACTGGTACGCCCGGGTGATCCGGGACGGGGCGCTGCCGCAGTAGCCGTCGTGGAGCCGTCCGGTCGCCGGGGTACTGCCGGCGGGGCCCCGGCGACCGGACGCTACGATCTGCCCCCGGACCGAGCACAGACGGGGGCGGAGATGGGATTCCTGGCCGGACGCAGGGCCCGGCAGGCCGAGAGCAAGGCGGCCGTCGCGGCCGGCGAGGCGCGGCACCGGGCCGGGCAGGAGATCGAGCGGCTCGTCGCCGAGAGCCGGGCCCGGCGCCGCGCCCGCTCCTGGGACGCCGCCGCCACCACCCTGGCCGGAGCCGTCCGGCTCGGCACCGAACGACTCGGCCCGGACGACCCGCGCACCCTGCTCGCCGGGTTCGAGCACGGCCGCACCCTGATGCTGCTGCGCCGCTGGACGGAGGCCGAACAGGCGCTCCGGGCGGTCGTGGACGCCGCCGCCCCGCACCCCGACCAGCGCCGCCAGGACCTCCGGTTCGACGCGCTGGGCGTCTGCGGCACCGTCCTGCTGCGTGCCGGGCGGAACGCCGAAGCGGTTGCGGTCCTGGAAGAACACCGGGAACTGGCAAGGCGGTCGGGTTGCGACCTCGGAGGGAGCTGCGTCGCCGAGGACCTGGCGGACGCCTACTACGCCGCCGGCCGCGAGGCGGAGGCCGTCCGGCTCTACGCCGACACCGCCGCGCACCGGGAGGCGGAAGCGGGGACGCGGGCGGAGACGGGTGCGGGGCGGTCCGACACCGGCGTCCTGCGGCTGCGCAGCAAGATGGCCCGGGCCCTGCTCCACCTCGGGCACCACGCCCAGGCCGAACGGGCGGCGCGCGCCGTGCTCAAGGCCGCCGCCGACAACCCGGCGGCAGTCGGCCGGTGGACCGCCGGGGCCGTCCTCGCCCGCACGCTCGTGCAACAGGGTCGGGCCGCCGAGGGCGAGGCCGTCGCCCGGGAGGCGGCCGCCGAATGGCGACGGGCCCAGGGGCCGGAGAGCAAGCCCCTCCCCAAGCTCGCGCACGCCCTCGCGGAGGCCCTGACCGCGCAGCAGCGCTACCAGGAGGCGCTGGAAGTGGCCCTCGAACAGCTCGCCGCCGGGGCGGACGGGGCGGGCTCGGCAGCCGGCGCGGCGGGCGCGGCGGCGGGCGTTGCGGGGGCCGTGGGCGGGGTGGCCGGTGGCGCCACGCTGTTGCACTACGACCTGGCTGCCGCCCACCTCGGACTCGGCCGTCCCGAGGAGGCCCTGAGGGCCGTCGAGCCGTTCCTCGCCCACTACCGGGCCGGACTCGCCGCGCCCGACCACACCGCGCTCGTCCTCGACACCCTGCACGGCCGCATCCTGGCCGCGCTCGGCCGCACCGGCGAGGCCCGGGACGTCCTCGCCGCCAACGCCGCCGCCTGGCGCGAGCGGTACGGTCCGGAACACGTCCGCACCCTGGCCGCCGGGCGGGCGCTCGCCGCGCTGCCGGGGGAGTGAATCGCCGGGCGTCCAATCCCCTTCCCCCGCGCGCTGGTTGAAGGAACCGCAAAATGTGGTGACGGCCGGCGGGTGGCGCTCCTAGACTCTGCTCGCTGGACGACGCCCGGGCCCGGAGAGGCCGTCGGGCGCACCGTGACGTGAGTGGAGAGGGAGGGACCGGTCGTGCGTACTGCCACCGTCGTCGTTCCCCCGTCGCGGTTCGAGGTGATCCTGGTGTCCCGGGCGGGCCGGTGCCCGCTGCGCGGCCGGTGCCGGTAGGAACCGCGAACTCCCCGTCCTTTCCTGCTCGTTGACCCCCGTTCTGCCTGCCTGTTCTGCCTGCCCGTTCGATGCGGCGGGTGCTGCGCGGGCGTGTACGGGTGCGTGCGGGCCGGCGGGTGTGCCTCGTGGTGCCGTGAATCGCGCTGCCGATTCCAGGAACGAACCCCGAAGGGCCACGGGCCGCCATGCGTACCGACCTCGTCACCACCACCGCTGTCGCCGCCGTTTCCGCCTCCACCTCCGCCGCTGTCGCCGCGGTCCGCAACCTGGGCATCCTCGCCCACGTCGACGCCGGGAAGACCACCGTCACCGAGCGGATCCTGTTCC
Source organism: Kitasatospora cineracea (assembly GCF_003751605.1). Taxonomy (NCBI): domain Bacteria; kingdom Bacillati; phylum Actinomycetota; class Actinomycetes; order Kitasatosporales; family Streptomycetaceae; genus Kitasatospora; species Kitasatospora cineracea. Next base: position 1,233,741 of record NZ_RJVJ01000002.1, on the reverse strand, counting down.
TGACCGGAGCGGTCCACAAGCGCGGCGAGGTCCACGACGGCACCACCGTCACCGACTTCGACCCGCAGGAGCGCGACCGCGGCATCACCATCTTCGCCGCGGCCGTCAGCTGCGAGTGGGGCGGCCACCGGCTCAACCTGATCGACACGCCCGGCCACGTCGACTTCGCGGACGAGGTGGAGCGCTCGCTGCGGGTGCTGGACGGCGCGGTGGCGGTGTTCGACGCCGTCTCGGGCGTCGAGCCGCAGAGCGAGTCGGTGTGGCGGCAGGCGGACCGGCACGGCGTGCCGCGGATCGCGTTCGTCAACAAGATGGACCGGCCCGGCGCCGACCTGGACGCCGCGGTCGCCTCGATCCGGGAGAAGCTGCACCCGGCGCCGCTGGCCGTGCAGCTGCCGATCGGCCGGGAGGGCGGCTTCACCGGCGTGGTCGACCTGGTCGGGATGCGCGCGCTGACCTGGCCGGACGGTGCCGAGCCCGGCGCCGACTGCCAAGTCGGCGACGTACCCGAGGAGTTGGCGGCCGAGGCGGCCCGGCGGCGGCAGGCCCTGGCGGAGGCGGTGGCCGAACTGCACCCCGCCGCGCTCGAGGAGTACTGCGCCACCGGCAGCCTCACCGCCGCCGCCCTCACCGGTGCGCTGCGCCAACTCACCGGCAGCGGGCAGGCGGTGGTGGTGCTGTGCGGCTCGGCGTACCGCAACCGCGGCGTCGAACCGCTGCTCGACGCGGTGGCCGCGTACCTGCCGTCGCCGCTGGACGTCCCGCCGGTGCGCGGGGAGTTCGACGGCGCGCCGCAGGAACGCACCGCCGATCCCGAACAGCCGTTCTCCGCCCTGGTGTTCAAGGTCGCCGCGACCGCCACCGGGCGGCTCGGCAGCCTGCGCGTCTACTCCGGCACGCTGCGGAAGGGGGACACCGTGCTCGACGCCCGCACCGGCCGCACCGAGCGGATCGGCCGGATCCTGCGGGTGCAGGCCGACCGGCACACCGAGACCGGCACCGCGGTGGCCGGCGACATCGTCGCCGTGGTCGGCGCGAAGGGCGCCAAGGTCGGCACCACGCTGTGCGACCCGCGCGCCCCGCTGGTGCTCGAACCGGCCGTCGCCGCCGACCCGGTGGTGACCGTCGCGGTCGAGGCCCGCCGCTCGGTGGACACCGACCGGCTGGCCGCCGCCCTGGCCCGGATCAACGAGGAGGACCCGTCGCTGGTGGTCGGCAGCGACCCGGAGAGCGGGCAGCGCACGCTGTCCGGGATGGGCGAACTGCACCTGGAGGTCGCGGTGGAGAAACTGCGCCGCGCCGGGCTGGAGGTCACCGTCGGACGGCCGGAGGTCGCCTACCGGGAGACCGTCTCCGCGGCGGTCACCGGCCTGGTCCTGCGGCACGTCAAGCAGGACGGCGGCTCCGGGCAGTTCGCGCACGTCGTGGTCGACGTCGCCCCGCTCGGCGAACCCGGCACGGACGGCTTCGAGTTCCGCTCCACCGTCACCGGCGGGCGGGTCCCGCAGGAGTTCGTGCAGGCCGTCGAGGCGGGCTGCCGGGACGCCCTCGCGGACGGCCCGCTCGGCCACCCGGTCACCGGGGTCCGGGTCACCCTCACCGACGGGGCGACCCACGTCAAGGACTCCTCCGACCTGGCGTTCCGCACCGCCGGACGGCTCGCCCTGCGCGAGGCGCTGCGGCGCGGCGGCCCGCTGCTGCTGGAGCCCGTCGTGGAACTCACCGCGACGGTGCCGCCGGACGGTGTCGGCGGCGTCCTCGGCGACCTGTCCGCCCGCCGCGGCCGGGTGCACGGCTCCGAGCCGCGCGGCGGCAGCGCGGTGCTGACGGCGACCGTCCCGCTGGCCGAACTCTTCGGCTACGCGGGCACGTTGCGCGGCCGCACCCAGGGCCGGGGGACGTTCACCACCCGGCCCGCCGGGTACGCGCCGGCACCGCGGATGCAGCAGTAGCAGCAGCCGGGCCCCGTCCCGCCTTTCCCGGCAGGACGGGGCCCGGTGCCGTCGCCCCTCGGGCCGCCGTCAGCGCAGCCAGCCGCGTTCGGCGGCGCGGGCCCCGGCCTGGAAGCGGCTGCGGGCGCCGAGCACCTCCAGGGCCTCGGCGGTCAGCCGCCGGACGGTCCGTTCGGAGATGCCCAGCTTCCGGGCGGCGACCACGTCGGTGTCGCCCTGCTGGAGGATCCGCAGCAGCGCGTAGTGCTGCGCCGCCATGCCGTTGCGGTCGCGTCCCCGGGGGTGGCGCAGCGGTGCGGCGCCGTGCCACAGCCCCTCGAACAGCGCGCACAGCGCGGCGACCGGACCGCGGCCGTGCAGCACGGTGGCGGTGTCGGTCCGCGCCGGGTCGAGCGGCAGGACGGCGGTCTCCCGGTCCAGCACGACCATCCGCAGCGGCAGCGCGGGGACGGTGCGGACCTGCCCGCCGAGTTCGGTCAGCCGGCGCGCGTACTCCAGAGCGGCCGGGCGGCGGCGCGCCGTGTCGACGAGCAGCACCCGCAACTCGACGCCGCGGAGCAGGAGTTCCTCGACCGGCAGGCCGTCGGGGTCGCCCGGTTCGGCCGGTGCAGCCGGTTCGGCCGGGCCCGGCTCCCCGTCCTCCGGGGCGAGCACCAGCACCTGGGAGGCCGCGCCCGCGCCGAGCCCGGCCAGCCGCGCCCGGACGGCGTCCGCGCCCAGCAACTCCTCCACCCGGGCCCGGCGCCCGGTCGCCTCGAGCGCGGCGGTCACCTCACCACCCACCCGGAGCCCGGCGTCCGACCCCGGCCCGGCCCACCCTGCACATCGCGTTCCTCCGCTCCCCCCGCCCGTCCGCTCCGCGCCGACCGGCCCGTTGCCAGGGTAGGTCTAGACCACTGGGGCGCCCGGTGTCAAAGGTCGCGGGCCGCGACCGGTCCCGTCGCCGGACGGGCCGCCCCAGGGTTCGGACACCCTCCGATCCGGACCCCGGGGCCGGCCGGCGCCGGTGGGCGGTCAGGAGGTGAGCAGGCCCGGGTCGGAGAGGGAGGGGGCGCCGGTCTCGACGTGGCCGGCGAGGCGGCGGACGAAGTCGGCGCTCCGGTCGGAGGTGACGGTGAGGTCGTACCAGTGGCGGCAGGCGGAGAGGTCGACGGTGAGGGTGACGGTGGTGCCGCGGCGGACGGTGACGGCCTGCGGGGCGCCGGCGTAGGCGTTGGCCACGGTGAGGACGGCGTCGGCGCCGGCCGGGTTGGTGAAGGTCAGGGCGAGGTTGCCGGTGGCGGCGTCGTGGCGGGCGGTGACCTCGGGGCCGGCGGTCTTGCCGGGGTTGCGGAAGCGGCGCAGGAAGCCGTTCGGGCCGAACACCGTGAGGTCGGTGACGCCCTTGGAGTAGGTGGTGTTCCAGGCGTCGGAGACGGACTTGCCGGCCTCGGCGGTGTACGTCCAGGGCCCGTCGGTGCGGTTCGCCGAGGTGACCAGGAACTGGGCGCCCGCGGCCGGCCCGCCGCTGAACGCGAGGGCGTACTTGCCGGTCGAGACGTCGGCCGAACCGTCCACGTACGGCGCGTACTTGAGCGGACGGGTGGGCTTGGCGCCGGGCTCCTGCCGCGGTACGGCGCCGGTGGCGGGCGGGGTCGGGACGTAGTCGGGGTGCCGGTTGTGGTCGGCGGGCAGGTACGCGGCGGTGGACGGCAGCGCGGCCGGGGCGGGGTTGCTCGCGGTGAAGTCGAAGGCGGAGGTGAGGTCGCCGCAGATGGCGCGCCGCCAGGGCGAGATGTGCGGTTCGGCGACGCCGAAGCGCTGCTCGATGAAGCGGATGATCGAGGTGTGGTCGAAGGTCTCCGAGCAGGTGTAGCCGCCGGTGCTCCACGGCGAGACCACCAGCATCGGCACCCGCTGCCCCAGGCCGTACGGTCCGGCCGCGTAACTCGCGCTGCCCGCGAAGTAATCGGCGCCGGTGGCGACCGTGGACAGGCCCTGGTTGGCGGAGGCGGGCGGGAACGGCGGCACCACGTGGTCGAAGAAGCCGTCGTTCTCGTCGTAGGTGACGAACAGCGCGGTGCGGGCCCACACGTCCGGGTTCGCGGTCAGCGCGTCCAGCACCTGCGAGATGTACCAGGCGCCGTAGTTGGCGGGCCAGTTGGGGTGCTCGGTGTACGCCTCGGGGGCGACGATCCAGGACACCTGCGGCAGCGTGCCGGCCGCGACGTCCCGGCGCAGCTGGTCGAACAGGCCGTCGCCGGCCTTGGCGTTCGTCCCGGTGCGGGCCTTCTCGTACAGTGCCGAACCCGGCTGTGCGTTGCGGTAGTTGTTGAAGTAGAGCAGCGAGTTGTCGCCGTAGTTGCCGCGGTGGGCGTCGCTGATCCAGCCCCAGGAGCCGGCCGCGTTCAGGCCGTCGCCCACGTCCTGGTAGATCCGCCAGGACACGCCGGCCGCCTCCAGCCGCTCCGGGTAGGTCGTCCAGGAGTAGCCCGCCTCCTGGTTGCCCAGCACCGGCCCGCCGCCGGTCGCGTCGTTGCCGGTGTGGCCCGTCCACAGGTAGTAGCGGTTCGGGTCGGTGGAGCCGAGGAACGAGCAGTGGTACGCGTCGCACAGCGTGAACGCGTCGGCCAGCGCGTAGTGGAACGGGATGTCCTGCCGGGTCAGGTACGCCATCGTGGTGGCCGTCTTCGCGGGCACCCACTGGTCGTACTTGCCGTTGTTGAACGCCTGGTGGCCGCCCGCCCAGTCGTGGTTGAGGTCCTGGACGAACTGCATCCCGAGGTCGTTCACCTGCGGCCGGAACGGCAGGATCTCCTTCTTCGCGCTGTTCGCCTGGTACCAGACCGGCTTCCCGCTCGGCAGCGTCACCGGCCGCGGGTCACCGAAGCCGCGCACGCCCTTCAACGAGCCGAAGTAGTGGTCGAACGACCGGTTCTCCTGCATCAGCACCACGATGTGCTGCACGTCCTGGATGGTGCCCGTGCCGCCCTGCGGGGCGATCGAGGCGGCCCGCGCGATGCTGGGCGCCAGCGCGGAGAACGCCAGGCCCGCACCGGCCAGTTGGAGGAAGCGACGCCGGTTCGGTTCGTTCGGCTTGTTCGGCTCGTTCGGTTCGGCAGCCATGGGGCACGACCTCTACGGGGTGAGGGGCGGACGGAGGGCGCCCCCCAGGACACCGCCCGCGGGGTACCACCCGTCGTCCTGCCCGTGGCCGACCGGCGTACGCCGGACGAACGCCTCGAGTTGTCCGGACAAGTCGGCGCGGTTCGGTCGCAAGTTGTGCAGACAAGGCCAATCTGGATGCGGGATAAGGGCGTTGACGGCACGGGACCTGCGGCGGAGGACCTGGTGCACCGGACACCGCCGTCCGCGCCTCCGCCGACCGGTGGTCGGCGGTCCCCCGTGCGCGGACGGCGGCGGTCCCGGGGACTGCCCGGCGCGGGGCCGACTAGCAGCGGTACTCGACCGTCCAGGAACCCTGGTACGCGTTCTGGCGGTTGTAGTAGTCGACGCGGTAGACGCCGTCCCGGAAGCCGTTGCCGGTGACGTACGTGTAGTTCAGGTGCTGGACGTACGTCCCGTAGTAGTCCGAGTTGGAGGCCACCGCCGGGCAGCCCTGGCCGCCCAGGTTGGCGGGGCCGTCGGCCGCTGCGGCCGTGCCGGTGAAGCCGAGGAGCAGCGCCGCGCCGACCGCAGTCGCTGCGGCGGCCTTGTGGATCGTGCGCATCGTTGCTGGTGCCTTTCGGTTGACGGACGGATTGCCGGAGCTTCCGGGGCCCGTTGGGGAGGCCCCTGCGCTCCGTGTTCATCCTCTGCCGCCCGGCCGGCCCGCTCCATGGCGTCCACCCTGCGCTCGCTTGGCGTTACGGCCCGGTCGGGGGCTGCGGCTGTGCCTGCGTCTGCTGCTGCGTGCCCGCTTGGCGTGACGGCCCGGCCGGGGGCTACGGCTGCGCCGCTGCCTGCGGGTGAGCCGCCGTCAGCAGCGCCAGCCGGGTCCGGGCGTCGGCGGCCTCGGCGGCGCCGGCCGCTTCGAGGAGCGTGAGGCCCCGGCGGACGGCGTCCAGCGCGGCGGGCCGCTCCGCCGGGGGCAGGCAGTGCCCGATGCCGAGCAGGGCGCGGGCCTCGTCGAGCGGGCTGTCGCTGCGGCGGGCGAGTTCGAGCGCGCGGTGGTGCCGGTCGAGGGCCGCGGGCAGGTCGCCGAGGTCGGCGGCGAGCAGGCCGAGGCTGTTGAGCACCTCGGCCTGGGCCTGCAGGTCCCCGTCGGCCTCGAAGGTCTCCAGTGCCCCGTGCAGCAGGCCGGTGGCGGAGGTCCGGTCGTCGGCCGCGCGCAGCGCCAGCGCCAAGCCGTGCAGCGCGTTGGCCTCGCCGTGCGGGTTGCCCGTGGTTCGGAAGACCGCGGCGGCCTCCCGCTGGAGCTCGACCGCGGCGGCGGTCCGCCCGGTCGCCAGGTGCAGTTCGCCCAGCGCACTGAGGGTGCTGGCCTCGCCCTGCCGGATGCCGAGCTCCCGGCAGCGGGCGAGCGCCAGGTCGAGCAGGTCCCGGGCCTGCGGGTGGGCGCCCTGGAGCAGCCGGATCCGGCCCAGCAGCCACGCCGCGTTGGCCTCGCTTTGCCGGTCGCCGAGCTCCCGGGCGATCGCCAGCGCCCGCTCCAGCAGGTCGCCGCTGTCGGCGGCCCGCCCGCGGCAGTACCGGAGGTGGGCCAGGTCGCTCAGCGCGAGCGCCTCTCCGGCCCGGTCGCCGAGCGAGCGGTAGGCGTCCAGCGCGGCGGCCAGCAGTTCCTCCGCGATGTCGGTCTCGCCGAGCATCCGGCGGGCCCGGCCGAGGTCCCAGAGCGTGTGCGCCTCGCCCTGCGGGTCGCCGAGCTCCCGGTAGCCGGCCAGCGCCCGGCCGTACAGCTCGACCGCGCGGGCCAGGTCGCCGCTCTGGTAGGCGAGTCGGCCGCGCTCCCAGGCCGAGTGGGTCCGGCCGTGTGCGTCACCCAGTTCGCGGTACAACTGCTCGGCGCGGTCCAACAGTTCGGCGGACTCCTCGAACCGGCCGGCCAGCCGGTGGGCGCGACCGGCGCGCCACAGCGCCTCCGCCCGGTCGAGCGACCGGCCCTGGGCGGCGGCCGCCTCGGCGGCGGCCAGGTGCAGCGCGGCCTCCTCGGACCGCGGACCGTCCAGCTCCAGGATCGGGGCGAGCGCCGCGGTGATGACGCTGCGGCGCAGCGGGTCGCCGCTGCGGGCCATGGCGGCCAGCAGGTTGTTCCGTTCGGCGCGCAGCCAGTCCCGGGCCCGCTCGGGGGAGTCCACGTCGGGGGCGGGCCGGGGCGCCGGGCCGGTCGGCGCAGGCCGGTGGCCGCGGTAACGGGCCAGCCGGTGGCCGGCCCGCTCGGCGGTGTCCTGGTAGTGGTCCAGCAGCCGGCGGCCGGCGATCTCCCGGCGGGCCGGCGGCTCCTCCTCGGCCAGCGCCCGCGACCAGGACCGGACCAGGTCGTGCATCCGGTAGCGGTCCGGGGTCGGCTGGGCGAGCAGGTGGTGGCCGAGCAGCGACTCCAGCAGCCGTTCCGCACCGCGGCGGTCGGCGCCGAGCAGGTGCGCCGCCGCGCAGACCTCCAGGTCCTCCCCGGGCAGCACGCCCAGCAGGCGCAGCAGCCGCTGCTCCTCCGGCGGCAGGTCCCGGTACGAGGCGCGGAACAGGGCGGCCAGGTCGCGGTCCTCGTCGCGCAGCCGGCCGAGCCGGTGCCGCTCCTCGCGCAGTTCCTCCACCAGGGCGGCGGCGGTCAGCCGGGGCCGGTGCCGCAGGCGTGCCCCGAGGATTCGCAGGGCCAGCGGCAACCGGCCGCCCAGCCGGGCCAGTTCGGCGAAGTCGCCGAGCTCGCCGACCGCGGGGGCGGCGGGACCGGCGGGACCGGCAGGGGCGGTGGTGGGCGTGGGGCCGGCTCCGGCGGCTCGGCGCAGCAGGTCCAGCGCGTCGCCCTCGGGGAGCACGTCCAGGGTCAGCAGGTGGGCGTCGTCCAGCCCGACCAGCGGGCTGCGGCTGGTGACCAGCACCAGGCAGCCGGTGCTGCCGGGGAGCAGCGGCCGGACCTGGGCGGCGCTGGACGCGTTGTCCAGCAGGACCAGGGTCCGGGTGCCGGACAGCCGGGCCCGGTAGAGCGCGGCCCGGTCGGTCAGCCCGCTCGGGATCCGGTCGGCCGGCACGTCGAGCGAGCGCAGCAGGGTCTCCAGCGCGTCCTCGGCGCTGAGCGGCTCCAGCCCGGTGGTGTGGCTGCGCAGGTCCAGGAACAGCTGGCCGTCCGGGAAGCGCTCACCCACCCGGTGAGCGGTGCGGACCGCCAGCGCGGTCTTGCCCACCCCGCCCATGCCGGTGATCACGCACAGCACCACCATGCCGGCCTCGGTGCCCTCCGGAGCCAGCCGGGCCACCCCGGCGAGGAACTCGCCCTCCACCGTCCGTCCGGTGAACAGGCGGCTGTCGGAGGGGAGTTGGCGCGGACCTCGGACCGCGGGCACGGGCGCGGGCAGGGGCGGGAGCGCGGACGCCGGCGCGGGTGCGGGTGCGGGTGCGGACGCGGGTGCCGGGGCGGACGGGGGAGCGGGGGGCGCGGGGCGGTCGGTGGCGGGGCGGGTGGCCGCGGCGAGCAGCTGCTCGCGGCGGCCGGCCGGCAGGGCGAGCCCGTCCGCCAGCCGGGCCACCGAGGACAGCCGGGGCCGACGGCGGCCGGCCTCCAGCATGCTGATCGAGTGGACGGAGACGCCGGAGCGGTCGGACAGCTCCTCCTGGGTCCACCCGGCGGCCAGCCGAAGGTCCCGCAGCAACTCGCCGAACTCCACTGCCATTCCCCTGTTCCCCGAACGGTCGCGCCGCACGGACCGGCCGGCCGGAACGGCGTCCGATCGTAACGGGGCCACCCCGATCCGCAGCCCTCCCCCGAACCACCGCAGGTGACAGCCCGACCGCGGTCCGTCCTGCCCTGACGCCGTCGCCCGTCCTGCCCGGGCGCGGTTGCCGGGGCTTCAGGCGGCGGTGATCGGGCGGACGGTGGTGGTGTGCGTGGCGGTGAGGGCGGCGGTGTGGGTGGTGACGAGGTGGCGGAGGGCGCGGTCGGTGGCGGGGTCGGCGGGGGTGAGGGTGAAGAGGCGGTGGGGGCCGGTGGTGAGGATGTCGTAGTGCAGGCGGAGGTCGCCGGCTTCGGGGTGGCGGACGCGTTTGGTGCCGGTGGCGCGGTCGAGGACGGTGTGGTCGTCCCACCAGAGGGTGAACTCGGGGCTGTGGGAGCGCAGTTCGGTGAGGAGGGCGGTGAGGCGCGGGTCGTCGGGGTGGTGGGCGGCGGCGGTGCGGAGGTGGCCGACGGTCTCGCGGGCGACCCGGGGCCAGTCGAGCTGGGTGGTACGGGTGGCCGGGTCGAGGAAGAGCATCCGGGCGGTGTTGTCGGTCGCTCCGGTGCCGAAGCCGGGGCCGAACAGGGCGCGGGCGGCCGGGTTGTGGGCCAGCACGTCGAGCCGGTGGTCGGTCAGGTAGGCCGGGAACAGCGGTATCCCGTCCAGCAGTTGGCGCAGCGAGTCGCGGACGAGGGCGTGCGGCGGGCGCGTCGCGGGCCGGACGGGGGTCTCCCGGCGGGCGATCAGGTGCAGGTGGCGGTGCTCGTCCGGGGTGAGGTGCAGGGCTTCGGCGAGGGCGTCCAGGACGGCGCTGCCCGGGGTGCCGACCCGGCCCTGTTCGAGGCGGACGTACCACTCGACGCTGACGGCGGCGAGTTGGGCGACCTCCTGGCGGCGCAGCCCCGGGGTGCGGCGGCGCGGCCCGCGCGGCAGGCCGACGTCCTCGGGCTGCAGGCGGGCGCGCTTGGCCCGGAGGAAGGCGGCCAGTTCGGCCTGCGGGGACGGGGCGCGCTCGGTCATGCTCCCGATCATCGGCGCGGGCCGGGCGGGCCGTCCAGTGCCGAGGCTGGTACGCCGGGTGCCACCATCCGGCGGGCCTCCCCGACTGGCGCGGGGCGGGGGAGGGTTGGTCCGTCCGAAGCCAGTTCCGACGATCGACGGGGAGTCCCGCGTCATGTCACGTCCGTTCCGCACCCGTGCTGTTGTCCGTGGAGGGGTCCCCGCTGTCCGCGGCGAGGGTCCCGCTGCCGGGGGAGAGGTCTCCGTCCGGCGTTCGCGCCGTTACCGCAGCGCTTACCGCACCGCCGCGGTCGCGCTGTCCGCCGCTGCCGTGCTGACGCTGCTGGGGGCCGCCGATTCGAGTGCCCAAGTGGGGAAGAAGGAGGTCGAGTTCGGGCGGGTGTCGGTCCGTTCCGGGGTCCCGGTCGGGGCGGCGCGGTTCACCGTCACCAGCCCGGACATCGTCAACGGCCGTTTCCCGCAGGAGCACTGGGCGAACGCCTTCGGCTGCGACGGCGGCAACCAGCCGCTGCGGCTGGCCTGGAGCGGCGCCCCGGCCGGCACCCGGAGCTTCGCCGTCACGATGTTCGACCCGGACGCGCCGACCGGCTCCGGGTTCTGGCACTGGCTGGTCTGGGACGTCCCCGCCACCGCCACCGGGCTGGGCGCGACGCCGCCGGCCGGGGCGGTGACGGGCGCCGACGACGCGGGCGTGCAGGGCTACTTGGGCCCCTGCCCGCCGGTCGGCGACCGTCCGCACCGCTACCGGATCACCGTCTACGCCCTGGACACCCCGAGCCTGGCACTGCCGGCCGCCACGCCCGCGGCCGTCACCGCGTTCAGCATGAGCGGCCACGTGATCGGGCACGCGCAGACCACGGCGCTGGCCGCGCGGTGAACCGGCGGGCGTCGGACGGACCGACAGTCAGGTGAATTTCCAGGCGCGGTACGTCAGTTGAGCGGGGCCAGGTGGAGCCCGCCGTCACTCTCCAGGACGGTGCCGGTGAGGTTGCGGTTGGTCGCGGCCAGCACGATCGCCTCGGCGACGTCCGCCGGGGAGGCGATCCGGCGGGTCGGCAACTGGGCGGCGGCCTGGGCGAAGTAGGCGTCCCGGGCGTCCTGCGGCAGGCCGTTCCACCACGGGGTGTCGACCAGGCCGGGGGAGACGGCGTTGATCCGGCGCGGGGCCAACTCCCGTGCCAGCGGCCGGATCATCGCTTCCAGAGCCCCGTTCACCGCGGCCAGTCCGGCGGTGCCGGGCATGCCGGTGCGGGCCGAGATCGCGGTGACCAGGGTGATCGACCCGTCCTCGGACAGGTGCGGCAGCGCGGCCTGCACGGTGGTCAACTGCCCCCAGAACTTGGCCTCGAAGGCGCCGCGCAGGGCGTCCAGGTCGAGTTCGGCGAACGGCCCCGCGCCCTCGGCGCCGCTGAGCGAGACCACCAGCCAGTCCAACGTGCCTATGGTGGACAGGACTTCGGCGATCTGCCCGCGGTCGCCGCCGTCCGCCCGGTGCCCGATCAGCTCCGGGTCGCTGACCGCCAGCGCCTCCAGCCGCTCCTTGCTGCGGCCCGCCACGTGCACCGCGGCGCCCCGGGCGCGCAGTTGGCGGGCGGTCTCCAGCCCGATGCCCGAAGTGCCGCCGACGACCAGTGCGGTGCGCTCGCCCATGTGGTTCCTCCCCAGTGCGGGTCGCGGCCCGTAATTTCGAACCGCGACGTCTCGTCTCGAATTACGGTAGCGTGGCCGCCGTGATCGAGCAAGCGCGCCAGGAGCCGCAGCAACCGTCCGACCGAGCGTCAACTCCCGTACGGGCAGGCCGCCGTCGCAGCGAGGAGAGCCGCCGCGCGATCCTCACCGCCGCCTACGAACTGCTCGCCGAGGCCGGGTACGCCCGCCTCACCGTCGAAGGCATCGCCGCCCGGGCCGGCACCGGCAAGCAGACCCTCTACCGCTGGTGGCCCGGCCGGGCGGACGTCCTGCTCGAAGCCGTCACCGCGCACGCCCGCCAGCACATCCCGCTGCCCGAGACCGGCGACCACGCCGCCGACCTGCACGCCTTCCTCGCCGCCACCTTCGCCGCCGCCACCCCGCCCACCACCGACGCCCTGCGCGCCCTGATGGCCGAGGCCCAGATCGACCCCGCCTTCGGCGAACGCTTCCACGACACCCTGCTGCGCCCCCGCCGCGAAGCCCTCGGCACCCTGCTCGCCCGCGCCCACACCGCCGGCGCGCTCGCCCCCCACCTCACCCCCGCCACCGCCACCGAACTCGCCTTCGGCCTGCTCTGGTACCGGCTCCTCGCCACTCACGAACCCCTCGACGGGCAGCTCGCCACCCTCCTCACCCGCACCCTGCTGCGCTGACCGCCCGGCAGCCGGGGCGTCCGCCTGTTTCCGGCGGATGTCCAGCCGCACCCCGCCCGCAAGCCCGTCGAACGACTGAACGAGCATGGCGGGGTGCCCACCGAAACGCCCTCCCGACCGACCCCGCCGCCCGACCCCTCCCGGCCGTCCCCGCCACCGGCCCCCGCCCGGACCGGACTGCGCCGCCTCACCCGCGGCGCCTTCGCCGACCTCACCCCGCTGCGCCACAGCCCCGACTACCGGCGGCTCTGGTTCGGACAGACGGTCTCCTCGATCGGCCAGCAGATGACCACCCTCGCGGTCGGCATCCAGGTCTACTCCCTCACCGGCTCCACCTTCCTCACCGGCCTGGTCGGCATCTGCTCCCTGGTGCCCCTGGTCGTCTTCGGCCTGTACGGCGGCGCCATCGCCGACCGCGTCGACCGCCGCCGCCTCGGCCTGATCGGCTCCGGCGGCCTCGCCGCCGTCTCCGCACTCCTCGCCGCCCAGGCCCTGCTGGACCTGCGCTCCATCGCCCTGCTCTACGCCGCCGTCGCGCTCCAGGGCGGATTCTTCGCGGTCAGCTCGCCCGCCCGCTCCTCGATGATCCCGCGCCTCGTCCCGCGCGAGCAGCTGCCCGCCGCCAACGCCCTCAACACCATCGGCATGAACCTCGGCCAGACCGTCGGCCCGCTCCTCGGCGGCGTCGCCGTCGCCGCGTACGGGGTGCAGAGCGCGTACCTGGCCGACACCGTCGCCTTCGCCGCCACCCTCTACGCGATGTGGCGCCTGCCCGCGATGCGCCCGCAGACCACCACCGGCAAGCGCGCCACCGTCCTCGACGGCCTGCGCTTCCTGCGCACCCAGCCCAACCTGCGGACCTCCTTCGCCGCCGACCTCGCCGCGATGATCTTCGGCCTGCCGCGCGCCCTCTTCCCCGCCATCGTCCTCCCCTTCTACGGCGGCGACGCCGGCACCGTCGGCCTGCTCGCCGCCGCCCCCGCCGTCGGCGCCCTGGCCGGCGGCCTCTTCTCCGGCTGGATCGGCCGCATCCACCGCCACGGCGTCGCCGTCCTCACCTCCGTCGCCGCCTGGGGCCTGGCCATCGCCGCCTTCGGACTCGTCCGCAACCTCCCGCTCGGCCTGCTCCTGCTCGCCGCGGCCGGCTGCGCCGACACCGTCTCGATGATCTTCCGCAACACGATGATGCAGGTCGCCGCCCCCGACGAGATGCGCGGCCGCCTCCAGGGCGTCTTCATCGTCGTCGTCGCCGGCGGCCCCCGCCTCGGCGACTTCGAATCCGGCACCGTCTCCTCCCTCACCACCCCCACCCTCTCCATCCTCACCGGCGGCCTCGCCTGCGTCGCCGTCGTCCTCTACCTCGCCCTCCGCCGCCCCGCCTTCCGCCACTACGACGCCCGCCACCCCACCCCCTGACCACCCCCCGCCCCACCCACCCGCCACACCCCCGAAACCTGGCAGCGAGCACCCCCCGACGTGCTGTATTGTTTTCCACGTCGCCGAGAGATCGGGGACGAGGTCGGAAAGCCGAGGAGCCCGCAAGGGCGACTGGGAAGACGACCACGGGACGTGGCGCAGCTTGGTAGCGCACTTGACTGGGGGTCAAGGGGTCGCAGGTTCAAATCCTGTCGTCCCGACTGTGAAGTCGGTTGTGAGAGCGGGTACTTGGGAGACCAAGTGCCCGCTCTCTCTCGTTTTCCGGCGGCCGGTGGTCGCAGGGTGGTCGCGCCCGGCGCTCTGACCTGGCTGTCTGCCGACGTGGTGAGTGCCGGGTGAGCGCGTTTGCTGACACTCGGTCAGATACTCTCGCGGGGAAGGTCTGCATGGTCGAGCGCGTCGGCGAGGGCGGCGACGGCTTCGCGGGCGGCCTGGGGAAGCAGGTGGCCGTAGATGTTGACGGTGGTGGCCAGTGTGGAGTGCCGCAGGGTCTTGGAGACGACGGTGAGCGGCACCTGGGAGCTGATCATGATGGTGGCGGCGGTGTGCCGCAGGTCGTGAAGGCCGATCTTGGGCAGGCCGATCTCAGCCGAGCGTCGGTGCAGGGTGTGCAGGAGTCGCTTGGGGTTGATGGGGCTGCCGTCAGGCCGGGTGAAGACCATGCCCTGGAGGTGGGGGTCGTCGGGGTGGGTGCTGCGCTGGCGGGCGGCTTGGCGGCGTAGCGCGGCCGTGACGCGGGGCGACAGGCTGACCCAGTTGCGGCTGGCGCGGGTTTTGGGCGCCTGCAGCGTAAGACGGGCGTTGTTCACCAAGGCCACGGTCCAGCGCACGAACAGGATGCGTTGCTGGAAGTCGACCTCGGGCCAATGCAGGCCCAAGACCTCGCCGCGGCGCATGCCGGTGCCGAGGATGACCTCGAAGATGTCGGCGTAGGTGTCGTTGTAGGTCTCGGCGTTGTGGCGCAGGAAGGCGGATGCCTGCTGCGGTGTCCAGCACCGGCGTTCGGGTGCGACGGGGCGCTTCAGCGCGGAGTTGCGGGCGGGATTTCGGGCCAACAGGTCGGCGCTGACGGCGGCGTTCATGGCACTGGAGAGGATGGTGCAGCAGCGGTGGACAGTGGGACGTCCGCGGCCAGCTGCCAGTTGCCTGTGGGACCAGGCGGCGACGTGTCGGTCGCGTAGGCCGCACAGGGGCAGTGAGCCGAAGGCCGGTATGAGGTCGTGGTGGACGTGGCGGTGATAGCCGGCATAGGTAGTGACTTTGAGGACCTCCTGCTTGGAGAGCAGCCACTCGGTCAGGTACTCGGCGACGGTCAGGGTCTCGTTCAGTGCGATGCCGGTGCGCTCGACCGCCAGGAACAGCTGCAGGGCGGCCAAGGCCTCGTTCTTGTCGGGGAAACCGCTGCGGCGGCGGGTCTCGCGCTTGCCGGCGGTGGCGGGAAGGTCGACCGCATAGGCCCAACGGCCGTGGTCGGAATGGGCGTTCAGCCTCGGGCAGCGGGCACCGTACTGGCGGCCGGCCGTGTCACGGCAGCCGCAGCGTCGGTAGACACGCCCGCGCTGCGAATCGGTCTGGTTCACGGAATCGACTCCTTGTGTGATCGGGTCGATCCAGCTTCACAGCGGAGCGCCCTGGCGCGACAGGGGCGGATCATGGCGGCAGGAAGGCGAACCGCGAGACCACGTGGCTCGGTGAGCTGCAGTTATCCCCTTAAGAATCGAACAAGGGGAGGTGCTGTCGATTCGGCGATGCATTTCTGAGGCGCATCGACTCGAATTCGGTAGCGTTGATTAATCAGGGAGAAGGGGGCCGAAGGAGTTATCAGGGAATCCGATTCTCGATCCTGCCCCTGAAGTCTGCCGAGCGCACCCTGGGCCTGCTCCTCGCCGAGTTCGGTGCACCATCGGCCTCGTCAGCGAGGCCTTCGAACCCCACCGCCCCTGTGCCTGGCTACACAACCCGGCGTCGGCCTACACGACCTCCTACGAGCACTGCCCCGCACCCGAGGACCCTGGTTCAGGAGACCTGACTGCTGCTCTGCCAGTTCTTGACGTGGTCCTGAGGCTCCGACACCATCGTTGAACGGTAACTTCCCCAGCGGCCACTTTTCGTCGATTGTCGGCGATGATGTGTTCGGCCGCCCGCGTGTGCATTGGTCGCACGATCCGTGGCCGGACTGTGGAAGAAAGCGCTGTGGCGGCGCAAGGAGGCACAGTGGGTGACATGCAACTATGGGATGACAACCCTACGATGGTTGATCTTCTCGGGTTCACGCCGATCGTCGACACTGTCGTCGCTGCGCTAAACGCACCCGCGCTGGACCCGGTCACGATCGGTGTGCAGTCCCCGTGGGGCGGGGGAAAGTCGACCGTGCTGCGGATCCTCGAGGGGAAGCTGCGTCAGCAGCCCGGCACCACGGTGGTCCGTCTCGACCCGTGGGAGTTCGACGACCAGTTCGATGTGCGAGGCACCGTGATTGCCGAGGTCCTGCAGCACCTGCTGTCGACTTACGGCAAGGAACATGAGGACCTGGACACTAAGGTCACCACGCTGCTGGATCGCATCGGTTCGTCACGCGTCGCAGCGAGTCTGAGCCAGGGCAAACTCGTAGCCCAATCCAAGGAACTGATCGAGGCGCTCACTCCCAAGTCCAAGAAGGACACCAAGAGCCTTGCTGGCTTCCGGGAAGCATTCGCCGAACTCATCGACAGCATTGTCGGGTTGAAGAGGCTCGTGGTTCTCGTCGACGATCTCGACCGGTGCCTGCCCGACGCCGTCATGGCCTCGCTCGAGGCCATCAAACTGTTCCTGTCGGTCAAGAAGGTGGCCTTCGTGCTGGCTGCGGACCAGGAGATGGTGCGCGAGTCGATTGCGGCCAGCCTTGACGCGACCGGGCGAGGCGAGCGATTCGCGACGCGGTACCTGGAGAAAATCGTCCAGGTGCCGCTGTCGCTGCCTCGCGTCGGGACCGATGAGGCTGCAACCTATATCACCCTGCTTCTATCGGCCGGTCTGTGCCCAGAGCCCGCCAACTACGAGGCGCTGGTGCAGCACGCGCAGCGCCGCCGTGCCCTCGGCCTGTCCCCGGTCCTCTCCGATCTGACGGGCCTACCGTGGGCACCGGACCCCGATACGATCGGCCTTGCCAGCCGGCTTGCTTCCGGCATGGCTGCCCACCGCGCGGGAAGCCCTCGCAGCATCAAGCGGTTCCTGAACGCATTCTCCCTGCGTAGCAAGATCGCCGAGGGGCAGGGCATCACCATCGAGCCGGCGGTGATTGCGAAGCTGATGCTGTTGGAGGACAGTCATGCCAAGGACTTCGAGGTCCTCGCCAGCTTGCCCGACAGCAGCAGGGGTGCATTGCTCGAGCACTGGCAGGCGTGGGGACGCGGCGAGCGCGAAGACAAGCCAGAAGGAATCAGCGACGCGAGCAAGCTCTGGGCAGCTTCGGAACCGGACCTGGCCAGAGCCCCCTTCGGCCCGTACCTGACGCTTGCCGCATCACTAATTAGTCTGGAGGTGGCCGCCACGCTTACCCAGGAGCAGCTCACCTGGGTCATGGACCTGGCGAGTGAAGCGGACCTCGACCGCCGGCAGACACAGGAGTTGATCGTCACCCGGCCCGTTACCGAACAGCGTGCCGTAACCGAAGGGCTCGTGCAGCGCGCACGCCGGGAGACGAAGGTGGACCCCCTGGTCGAATCGCTGGTCTACCTAGCCCGGCACACCGAGGAACTGCGCACTGAGATTGCCGAGGGTCTGTGGCACGTACGTGACATGCTCACCCCGGCCGGAATCTACGACATGAGCCAGAGCGACGTTCCAGAACTGATCGCAGTGGTGGCGAAGTTGGCGGACGCTACCGACATCGACGCGATGCTCCAGCAGGCAGCGGTCGAAGCACGTGACCGCGGCTGATGGGAACATCCGGAGCTTACGGCGGTAGTGGGTCGACGAACTGGGCCGAAGCACACGATGCGTTCGACGCGCTGCCCGCCTCACCGGCTCAGGACGGGACAGGCCTCGACAACCTTGACCCCGCCCAGATGCTGGCTCTTGATGCCGTCCTGCAGTCGGTAGCCACCGCCCTGCAAAAGGAGGACGCGGACCGCGGCCGCGCCCCCACTGGCGGCTATCCCCTCACCGCCCTGTCCGCCGCGCGCGCCGGAAGCGGCGGTGCAGGTGGCAGGGCATCGGATAGCGGCCTGGGACGCGCCGGTGGTGGCTCCGCGCGGGCGGTCGTCAGAGGCGCCGCCCGGGGTGCGGCTGCCCTGTCTGGTGCCTACGCGTTGCGCGATGGCGACGCGACGCAACTGCGGGAAATCGGCCTCGACCTCGATGAATTGCGCCGCCTTCCGCCGCGCAGCCAGATCTCCCGCATCCTGCAGGCTGTTCTTGGAGACGCGGGGCACCCTGACGACGCAGCCTTGCGCCGGGCTACTGTCCAGCACGTCAAGGACATCGTGCTCGCCCCGGAGCCCCCATCGCCGGAGGACAGCCTGCGAGGACTGGTCGCCCAGTGGATCTATGAACTCAGCCTCGTCGAACTCGCCTCGCAGAAAGCCCGTGACACCATCAGTGCCAAGGACGTGGTCCGTAAGCAGGAGTGGCTGCGTGGCTGGCTCAAACGCCGGGTCCGTGATATTCGCATTCCGGATGCCAAGCGAATGACGGTCAAAGAGTTCACCAGCACCGCTGCCAATGTGACCGAGGAGGCACTGCGCATGCTGCGCGCCACACGCACGTGACGTCCGCCGTCGAAGTCCTGCCCCACGACGGGCGGCCGCAAGTACCGTCCGCCACATCCCTGCGCTGGTCGAGGACGGCAGCAGACAGCCCGACCGACACCGTCACCTGCACCCTCGGCTGGGACCTGGGTCCACTGGGACATCCACCCGTAGTGGCCGCTGACCTCACCCGCATTGCTGCAGCCGCTTACCTTGCCGACCGAAGCACCCCGCGGCCCACTACCTTTAGCAGGACGATCGCACTGACGGTCCACACGGTGGACCCGGAGCCCTGGAACGCCCAGCCTGGCCGACTCGTCGAGGACCTCCTTACCTGGCTGACCGGCGACCAGTGGCAGTTGACCGCTGCTGCGGCCTCCGCACCGGACAACGCCCCGGCCCCTATTGCCACAGCCGACGACGTCATGCTCCTCAGCGGTGGCATGGACTCCCTGTGCGGCGCCGCGGACCACCTCGCAGACGGCCGTTCCAGGATCCATCTCAGTCACTACGACGCCAGTACCGCCATCCGCCATGCCCAGACCACTGCTGTCAGCTGGCTCAACACCCGTGCCACCCAGCCGATTCGGCACCTGGCCCTCAAAGTATGCCAAACCGGCACACCCCGAGAAGCATCGTCTCGTAGCAGAAGCCTACTGTTCGCCGCCCTCGCCTCCACCGTGGCAGCCAGCGCGTCGAGCCCCCACGTCATCGTCCCCGAGAACGGCTTCACCAGTATCAACCCGCCCCTGACCGCAGCCCGAGGCGGCGCTCTGTCCACTCGATCGACCCATCCCGGCACCTTCGCCCGTCTGAACCAACTCCTAACCACCCTGAGCCTGCCGATCCACATCTCCAACCCCTACGCCTACCTGACCAAAGGGCAGCTACTCACACGCGCACACCAGCGCACCGACGGCGGCGTCCTCGCCGCAACCGCAGCAACCCTCTCCTGCAGCAAGCTCGACGGTGCCCGATACACAGGCGGCAACCCCAACCACAACTGCGGGCTCTGTCTCGCATGCCTGGTCCGCCGCGCCGCGTTCACCGACGGGCCCTACCCGGATCCCACCCCCTACCTTGTCGACACCCTCGCCGATGATGCGCGTGGGAATCTGCTGCGTCGCCGCCGCAGGGACATGCGCGATATCCAGCAGCTCCTGCTGACAGGAATCGACGACACCGACCTGCTTGCAGTGGGGGACGTGCCCCTCGACACCGACATCGACGCCGTCATGGACCTGTGCCAACGCGGTCTTCAGGAGCTCAGCCGTGTCCCTCTACCCTGATGACCTGCCGTCGCTGGACTGCCACGCGCACATCGCCCCAGACGTCACACCCGCCCAGATCAACGCCCTCGCTGGTGCCGTTGTCTTCGCCGTCACCCGCACTCCCGCCGAAGCCGCCTTCGCCGGCAGACGGCAGGACAGCACCCTGGTCTGGGGAAGTGGCGTCCATCCCGGCGTGGCCGCGGCCCTGCGCGACTTCCAGCCCCAGCAGTTCAGCAGCACCCTGCGCACCCACTGCCTCATCGGCGAAGTAGGCCTCGACCGTCGCGGCGACCTCCAACGCCAGACCCAGGTCCTCACCGAAGTCCTCGCTGCTGCTAAGGACGAACCAGTTCTCCTGTCTCTTCACAGCACCGGGCGCACCGGACCCCTCATCGACTTGCTGACGACGAACCCACACCCAGGCGCTATCCTCCACTGGTTTCTGGGAAGCCCAGAAGAGCGCCAGCAAGCGCTCGACCTGGGCGCATATTTCTCCGTCAATGCGGCCATGCCGGACGAAGCTTTGGCCACCATTCCCCTCCATCGCCTGCTGCCCGAGACAGACTTCCCGGCCAGTAGACGTGCCACTGGAGCAAAACTCCCCGGAGTCACTACCCCTCTGGAAGAGCGCCTTGCCCGACTTCACCGCACGACGACACCGGCGATCAGAAGACGCCTGTGGCAGAATCTGCGCGAGCTCACCACCCGTACCCAGGTGCTGGACCGGCTCCCCGAACCCGTCGTAGACCTCATCCTCGAGGCCTGACCTATGAGGGGCCAGGGCGACCACCTGCACCGCAGGCCCTCACACCAACATCCCTAGTCCGCCGCCCGCCCCGCGACCTCGGCATTGGAGGAGACGCCAGGTGGCAGCCTGCAGCCCCGCAGACTACGCGCGCGTAGCAGTTGCCTGACTTCAAGGCCACGTGCCTCGGACAGATCTGCCTCGTCCAGACCCGCATCTGACAGGTCAGCTCCTTCCAGATTCGCGCCGGACAGGTTGGCCTTGGACAGGTCCGCGCCCGACAAGTCCGCCTTGGCCAGCTCGGCACCCAAGAGCGTGGTCCCGCCAAGCAGAGCTCCGCGCAGTGAGGCACTCGTCAGCTGGGCACCTGCCAGGTGGAGCTTTGTCAGGTCCACCTGAGGGCGATCGGCTTCCGAGCGCCACCACGGGCGGGCAGTGGTCAGGACTCGCAAAGCCTCTGTGACCGTTTCTTCTGGGTCCTTCGGGAGCTTTGCCGCTTCGAGGCCTCCAGAGCGGTCCGCTGGGTTCGCGCGGCGTCGCACGTAGGCGTTGAGGACCCGCGCCGCATGTACCCCCTGCTCCGGCGCATCCTGGACGATCTGCTCCATTGCGAACACGCCCCCCAGGCGCACGTACGACTCGTCCGCGCTGAGCCGCTCCAACGCCTTCGTGAAGCGGTCGGTTACCTGCCCTCGTCGGCTCAGACGGTAGGTGCGAGCGGTATACAACAAGGCGATGCTGGCTCCCACCGCCGCAATTACCTGCAAGACAGCCGAGCGGACCTGCCCCTCTGCTGCCGTGCGGGCCGCCCCGTTCATGTCCGCCCAATCGGATCCCGCGAGCCAATGCGTCAAATCGCGGCTCACGGGTGTGAACGCGAGCAGCAGGGCCCCCACCACCACGACCATCCCTGCGGCGACCGCGATTACGAACCGGAAAGTCTTCCAAGTCATGGGGAGTTTCTACCGCGTCGGCGAGCAATGTTGTACTGCCCCGGGCCGCTCCATGAGGTGCCCAGGATCGGATCCGGAATGCCTCGGGCTAGTACGCACCCGTTCCCGTGGTGGTGGTCCCCAGCTGCAGCCATCTCTTTCCCACCGCGACCAGGGGTTTCGACGCGGGCAAGAAGGTCAAGGGCCGCAAGCGGTTCATCGTCACCGACACCCTCGGCCTGCTCTTGGCCGTCCACGTCGTCGCCATGAACATCCAGGACCGCGACGGCGCCAAGCACCCGCTGCTGTGGACCCGCCTCGACCATCCGGGAGTTCAGAAGATATGGGCGGACCAGGGCTTCGCCGGCGCCTCGTGGAGTGGGCCCGCGCAATCCTCGGCCGCGAACTGGAGATCGTACGCAAGGCCCCGGACCAGCGCGGATTCCAGGTCCAGCCCAAACGTTGGGCCGTCGAGCGGACCTTCTCGTGGGTCACCGCCCACCGACGCCTCGCGCGGGACTACGAGCAGCAGCCCGCCCGCTCCGAGACCATGATCCGCTGGACCATGATCTGCATCATGGTCCGCCGACTCACTCGAGGCGAACCGGCCCGGCGGCCAGGCCCACGACTTCTTTCACGCACCAACCCGTGAGATCTCAGACACGGTCTCACTGGGCGTTTCACCCGTAGTCGGGATGGTTCATCTTGATTTCCAGGGAGTCCGGGCTGCTGACGTTCGGTGACGCTCGGGGTCCTGGTGACAGGAGTGTCGCTGTTACATCTATGTCCGCCGGAACTGTGCGGTTGCTCCTGTCTCGTTCCAGGAAGCCGAGCCCGTCCGCTTCTGTCCCCCGGGCACCGCGAGTCCTGGGCAGCGGGGCAATCCCGCAGTATGCCGTTGTCATGACGGATCGTCGACCGTATCCGAGTGACCTGTCCGACGCCCGCTGGGCCTTGGTCGAACCCACCCTCACCGCCTGGCGTCGGGCCCGCACCGAGCGGGCCCTCGCGTTCGGCCGGCCTCCCGAGCACGAACTGCGCGACCTCCTGGACGCGATCCTCTACGTCGACCGCACCGGCATCCCCTGGCGCTACCTCCCGCACGACTACCCGCCGTGGGAGACCGTCTACGCCTACTTCGCCCGATGGCAGAAGGAAGGCGTGTTCGAGCAGCTCAACGGGCTGTTGAGGCGTCTGGTCCGCACTGCCGAGGGCCGCGGTCTTGAGCCGACGGCCTGCATCATCGACTCACAGAGCGTGAAGACCTCCACAAACGTCCCCGCCTCCTCGCAGGGCGTCGACGTCGGCAAGAAGATCGTCGGCAGGAAGCGCAACATCGTCACCGACACGATCGGCCTGCTGCTGATGGTCCTGGTCACCGCCGCGAGTGTGCAGGACGGCGCCGCCGGCAAGCAGTTGCTGACCGCGGTCGCCACCGAGCACCCCGCCGTCCACAAGGCCTGGACCGACATGGGCTACAAGAACGCCGTCGTCGAACACGGCGCCACCCTCGGCATTGACGTCGAGATTGTCCGCCGCGACCCCGCCACCAGGGGATTCGTCGTCCAGCCCCGCAGATGGGTCGTAGAAAGGACCTTTGGCTGGCTCATGCACCACCGCCGTCTCGCCCGCGACTACGAAGCCCTCCCGGCCCGCTCCGAAGCCATGGTCCACGTCGCGATGATCAGTCTCATGACCCGCCGACTCACCGGCGAATCAACCCCGACCTGGCGCGGAACATGAGCTCTGAGCGCTGGGATGAAACGCCCAGTCAGGGATAGAGTCCGTCGTTGAGTTTCTTCAGCGTCGCCGCTCCAGGGTGAGTACTGCTTTGGCGATTGAGATCATGCGGTGCGGCTTGCGCCGGGGCAGCGGAAGATTCGCCACCGGGCGGCCGAAAGATGGCGCCGAGGGTGATTGCCCGGGCTAGCGTGAACGGTGCGTCCTCATCGCCGCTGAGGTACTCGATGGTGGCTTGCAACGCAGTGGCGCCGCTGGACGCGGAGTTGTCGCGCTGTGCCTCCCGCAGACTCTCCTTCGCGGCGGTGACATCACCGCGCACCAGTTCGGCGTAGCCCTTGGCGATCCAGGCGTTCTCGTCTGTACGGTCAAGCCTGACCGCCTCGTCGGCCAGATGCAGGGCGATCTCTGGTTGTCCGCGGTTGAGCCGGAGTTGGGACAGCAGGATGAGCGTGGTTCGGCGGCTGGTGACGTCAGGGTCGTCGTGCACTTGCTCTGCGGCGAGGTCGAGCCGGTCCGCCAAGATGTGACCACCTGGGTCCTCGCGGGTGTAGTCGATTTGGTGCGACGAGCTGTTCACCCGGCCCCCGAAGATCTTGCGCACCTCCACCAGGTAGTCCTCGACTGGAGCCGGTGGCATTCGCGGGATGTGCCGGCTTCCCTGGGGGCACAAGTAGATCGCGCCGATGGGCTGGTGGTGGGACGTGAATCTACCGACGGATATGCCTTCCACGAAGGCGAGGACGACGGCGGCGTGATCTGGGGACACCGGATCCAGTCCGTGTCGCCGGGCGGCCTCGTGGACACGTTCGATCTGCGCGTCGGTGCCTGGTTCCCACGGTTGGACAACGAGGCACCGGCCCTGGCCGTCGGCAGGCTCCTCGGTCATGTCCAGGGCCTGGCCAATCGCGTCGTGGAGCTCCCGGTGCGGCTCGTCCAGCAGCGGGGAGACGTCGCTTCTGGTTTCGCAGCGGACACAGGTGAACGCGGTACCCACAGGCCGGTTCGTCAGGATCTCGGTCCCGCAGCCGGAGCATCTGGTGCAGACAACGGGTGCGCCCCTCATTTTCGCTGAGGTGATCGTCGTGACCATCTCGCGGTGGCGGGCGGTAAAGTCAGCGACGAGGTCCGGCTCGTCGCCGTCGGTGTAGTAGTCGAAGGTGTAGAAGCGCGCGTCGTCGATCTCCACCTGCAGCTCGTCGTAGTTGAGCGTCTCCCCGACCGCACCGGTTGCTGTCAGGGCAGTGGCTTCAGCCGGTTCCAGTTCTCGGGCGTTTGCCAGGATGTCGAGGGCTGCCTGCCAGGCGTCATCGACCCGCTCGGCGCCGAACTGGCGGTCCGCCTCGGCGCGGTAGGAGTCGGGCTTCCTGTCGTCGGCGGCGATTGCGCAGGCCAGGCGCATCGCGAGCACGTCCTGGGTCAGGTCCCCGCACTGCATGGCGTGGTCAAACGCGGCGACTGCCAGGCCTGGCTCGCCAAGCTGGGCAAGTAGTTCCCCCAGATTCCGGTGGTGCGAGGCCCGGCCGGGAGTGAGCTGCACTGCCCGTTGCATCGCCTCGATCGCCGCGTCCGGCCGCCCCTGCTGAAGCCGCAGCACGCTGAGAGCACGGAAGCCTTCGGCCAGGCGTCCCTCGTCGTGCTCGCCTGCCATGGCGGTGATCAGCAGCTGTTCGCCTCCGTCCAACCGGCCGGAATTGATCAGAGCCATCGCTACGATGGTCTTGGCTCGCCGGGCCGCCTCGTCCGAGGCGGCGTCCGCCACGAGTTCCCGTCCCAGGTCCTCGGCCTCGCGGAAGCGTCCCATGTTGACCAGGAGCACAGCGATGTCGAACCGGATGTTGCGGATGGCGTCCTCATCGGGGCCGTAGATCATCGGTCGGCCCGTCTTCTCGGTCTCCCACCGCGCACGGGCAAGCGCCGTCTCGAAGCTTTTCAACGCCTCGAAGTCCCGGCCCATGCGCGTCAGGGCAAGTCCGTGCATGTGCCAGGCGCTGCTGAGGCGCTCCTTGGCGGGTTGGCTCTCGATCAGCTCACGGAGCAGGTCCCACTCCTCGATGCGGGCCAGACTCTCGTAGTCGGGGAAGACCACTGAGTTGGTGATGTTCAGTATGGCGAGCAGTTGATAGGCGCCGTATCCCCTCCGCACGGCTGGGTCCGACTCGTCGAACGTCCGCTTGAGGCGTTGGGCGATCTCCGCGAACCCGATGGGCCGTTGTTCTGGGGCGTCGGCTGTGCACCGCAGCGCCAGCTCGGCGATCAGGTCGAGCGCGGCCGTATGCGGGCCGGAGTCGGCAGCCTGGCAGTTGTCCAGGAGCTGCCGCAGAATGATGCCGAAGGCATAGATGTCGGTCGCCAGGGTGAGGCGCGCGTCCGGGCGCCGTGCTTCCGGCGCAAGATACGGGGGTGTACCGGGCAGGCTGTCCTGTCCCCACCCGTGCCGGAGGGTACTGGCGAGACCGAAATCGGTGATCAGCGGTGCGCCCGCCTGAACCAGGACGTTCTCCGGCTTCAGGTCACCGTGGACGAACTCGGGATGGACGTTGAGCGCTGTGGACATGCTCTCCGCTACCGCCCATGCCAGAAAGCCCGCTACAGGGACTGGCAGCTGAGGGCCGTTGACGACATCGAGCAGGTTCGCCACATCGTCGTCATCAGGCAGCACGGCCGCGGTGACCAGGGTGGGCAGGCCGCCGACCCAGAGGATGTCGCTGGAGACGAAGCCAGGGAGGGCCGTCATGCGTACCGCCAGCACGCACTCGCGCAGGAACGCGCGGCGGCGTACCGGGTCTAGGAGTACCTGACGGGGGATCTGCTTGCAGACGAAGGCAACGGGTGGGTCCGGTTCGTCCGTCGGGACGCAGAAGTAGATCTCGCCGTGTCCGCCGCTTTGGATTGCGAAGACCTCGTAGGCCGGCCCAAGGTGTCCGATGATCGGCATTTCGCGGGTCACCGTGCCGTCGGTCACCAGCCGGGTGCGGATCCCGCTCGCCTTGCGGGGAACGAAGATCTCACCGGGGGTGGCCGCGGGGTCCATGACGGCTACTCGCGCGGTGCCTGGTAGACGACGCCCGGTGTCGGGATCCTCTCGACCGCCGGGGAGGTCAGTACTGCGCGCTTCACCGCCGCGAGGAGCTCGTCGCCGAGCGCAGCGGTGAGCTGCTGGACGGTCTTGGAGGGGGTCTCCAGGACACCGAGGAACAGGAGGCGGCCGGTCACGACCGCCGACCCCAGCCGGATCGCAGCGACCCGCGCGGCTTGGACCGCCGCGAGTTCACGCCAGTCGAAGGCGACGAAATCCTCCCCGCGGCGCCCGACGTAGATGGCCAGCGGGCCCTCGATCTCCGCCGCAAGACCTGCTCGCTGCTGGTCGAGCAGGGCACGGACGCCGGTCGAGGGCGACCGGATCAAGGCAAGGAGAAGGTGCGGCGTGTGGAAATACGAGTTGGTGGTCTGGCAGGTGGCCTTAGCCTGTTCCAGAGTCTCGCGGAGCGGGTCGGCCAGCGGGACATCGCGCGACAGGACAGCGGTGCCCAGTTTCTGCAGGTCAGTCAGCTGTGACTCCATTTTCCCCAGAACAGCAAGCACGACGCGGTTGTTCAGCGGGCTCTCTGCCTCGCCGGCCATGGCACGAATCTTCTCGGGGATGTGCCGGGTGACGCCCTTGACGACGTCCGGGTAGTGAACGGGGAATGTGGCCAGATCCCAGCCTGCTGCCTCGGCGGCCTCGGTCCAAAGTCGCACGACGGCGTCGTGGTCTTGTTGCCCGAGAAGGTCGGCTCCGAGGTCGGGCTGTTCCTCGACCAATTTCTGGACCATGAGTAGGACGTGCTGCACGACCTCGACCGGCACCCCGTAGGCGCAGACTTCTTCGACACCCTGCTCGACCGCCTGCCTGATGGCCTTCTCCATGGCGCGTGTCCCGGGCTTGCCGAACACGGCATCGCGTGCCGCTGCGATGATCGGCTTCGCGACCTGGCCGAACAGAGTACCGGCGAATTTCGCGACGATCGTGGTAGTGATTGGATCCAACACCGCTACTCCCAGGGGGAGGATGGCGAAGCCGACATCTCAACGCTACTCGGCGAGCTGCGGTGTCGCCGCTCCTGGAGCGGAGTGAGGGCAGGCCGTGGTGAGCCCCTGGGTGGCCTTGATTCGCTTTGACGGACACCCCTGATCAGGGGCTTCGGCCCCGTTAAGGATGATGTCCGTCATGGAGAGCATGGGGAAGAAGAAGCCACGCCCTCGCCGCTCGTTCACTCCGGACTTCAAGGCAGAGATCGTCGAGCTGTGCCGGCGCGGGGACCGCTCGGTCGGTCAGGTCGCCAAAGACTTCGACCTGACCGAGACCGCGGGGCGCGACTGGGTCGGGCAGGCCGAGGTCGACGCCGGCGAACGCGACGGTCTGACCGGCGACGAGCGCGAGGAACTGGCGAGGCTGCGGCGAGAGAACCGCCGCCTGCGGGAGGACGTGGATATTCTCAAGCGTGCGACGGCTTTCCTCGCTCAGGAGACCCACCCGTTCATCGAGGCGGAGAAGCAGGCGGGTCACAGCGTCAAACGGGCGTGTGAGCTGCTGCAGGTCTCCCGTGCCGCCTTCTACGCCCGCCGCACTGCCATACCCGGCCCCCGCGCGGTCCGCGACGCGGAACTGACCGAGAAGATCGCCGAGGTCCACCAGAGCTCGCGGGGCAGCTACGGATCCCCGCGCGTTCATGCCGCGCTCCAGCGCTAAGGCGAGCGGTGCGGGCGCCGCCGCATCGCCCGGCTGATGCGCCGATCCGGCCTGCAGGGCCGCCACCGCGGACGCCGCCAGCGCACCGCGATCCCCGATCCGCACGCTGGCGCCCGTCCGGACCTGGTCCTGCGGGGCTTCCAGCCCGACCCGCAGGCGATCGACACGCGTTGGTGCGGCGACATCACCTATATCCCCACCGACGAGGGCTGGCCCTACCTGGCCACCGTCATCGACATCGCCTCCCGCCGCGTGGTCGGCTGGGCCACCGCCGACCACCTGCGGACCGAGCTGGTCGCCGACGCCCTGCGGGCCGCCTGCCGCACCCGCCGCCCGACCAAGCCGGTGGTCTTTCACTCCGATCGCGGCTGTCAATACACCAGTCGCAAATTCGCCGTCTTGGCAAGCGAGTTCAACGTTCTACTGTCAGTCGGCCGCACCGGCCAGTGCTGGGACAACTTGCTCGCCGAGTCCTTCTTCGCGACGCTGAAGCGAGAGTTGCTAGGCGACCGGCCCTGGCCCAGCCGAGCAGCAGCCCGGACCGCGATCTTCGAGTGGATCGAGGGCTGGTACCACATACGAAGGCTGCACAGCAGCCTCGGCTACCGCAGCCCCGCCGAATACGAGACCGTGCTGGCGGCCTGACCACCGCAACCACGGTGTCCGTCAAAGCGGAGCAAGCTCAGAGGTCGTGCCGCTGCCTCGTCGCGTCGCACCGACACGATCCCTTGTTCATGCCTTTGAGTCTCCGGCGGCGCTGCCCCTCAGGGTGCGTCCCGGGCCGGGTCGTAAAGGCACCGTGGACGACAGGGAGGACTGCGCTTTGAGGCGGCCGCGTGGCGCGGTGGACATGTATTCCGGCTACTTTCGGTCGCCTCTCGATTCTACGCCGTAATGTCGCAGACGCGCGGGGTGCGAGAATTCCAGGCTGTCAATCCTTCCGAGGTGCGGACCATGATTGAAGGAATGCCATGGTCCTGGTATCGACGTCCCAGAGCTGCGCGGCTGCTTCCAGTGCTGGCGTGACAGAGAGAGCGTCAACTGGGAGCGACCTGGCCTTCAGGGGCAACGACTCCGTATTGCCGTCGGCCAGCTGCCTGATCGCATGTGCTGCCTCGGCGGGCATCGCCAGAACCTCGTCGACCAGCGGGTGTGCCTCGTGAGTCTCCTGGCCTCTGGGGCCCCAAGTTGTTCTGATCCAGCGCCAACCGTTCACGGCGCCCCAGACCAAAGCGTGGCCGAAGAATTCGTAATTGTGCGGTAGTGGAGCCGGCGTCAATCGGATCGTGGCTTTCGGCACGCGGGATAGATGTGGATCCCGCCCGTACGAAGGCGCGTAGCTGATGTTTGCGCCGATTCGTATCGGGCCGAGCTCTGCAATGACCATTTCGATGTACGAGCGGTGGGGAAACTCCGACTCAAGCCAGGCAGCCACGTCGGAGCGCCACGACGGCATCGCGTCCTCGCCCCGCACCCCGGTGGTTCCCCCAGGCGAGGAGTAACCAATTCCGCCCTGGTCCCGGATCGTGGTGCTGACCTTCAGCATCGTTTCGGTCTCCCAGATTCGAAGACCCACCAGATTTGCGTCCTCGTCCCAACAGGGATCGAGGTCGGCCTCGGTCAGATCGCCTGAGAGCATCCGGTCCAGCTTTCCCCCTCGCGGGTTGCGGATGTTGTCCCAGTCCTCAGCTGAGCTGAAATGCATGACCCATACATCCTCGGACCCGTAGGGCCACCGGGCGATGACACCGTGGTCATGCAGGTGAATGAATGTCCGGGAGGCCATCGTGTAACCGATTTCCAGGGGCATCAGCCACGTGAAATGATCCTCACGCCAGGTCAAAATCCCATCGCCCGCGTCCGAATGCCCCGGGCCGGGATAGACCTCTGGCGTAAAGTTCTCAGGAAGGCCAGCAGCCAGCTTTGCGCGATTTCCCTCCCGGTCCTTGTCCGCTCCCGGGGTGGCGCCGACCTCGACCCTGAACACTTTCAATAAGCCGTCGCAGATCCACATGTGGATCTGCGCCAAGGCCCAGACCTGGCCGTCCGTCCAGGCGTCGTTGAACGGCATGCCGACCGCATCGGCATAGTCCCATCGTCGCTCAATGATCAACTTGTCTCGAGTCAACGACAGCGCTTCCCGGAGCGCTGGGTCCTTGCGCCATTGGCGAGCGCGGAACTCCGCCATGCGTTCGTGCCAGGTCTTGGCCATGATCTATTCCTCATCAGTTGGTCCTTGCACAGACCCTACGAGGTGCCTCCGACGAGTCGCCCGCTGCCGCCGCTTCCCCGCTTCGCCTCCAGCCCGGAGTTTTGACAGGCGGCCCTTCCGCCGGGCGCGGCTGGCCGCGCCGCGGTCGGAGCGGGGCAGCCAGCGGTCACTGGCCCACGGGGCGAGCTGCCTCGCCTCTCAAGTGGTTGACCATCAGCCCCTGTTGAGCACGGGACTGCAGCACGTGCCGCTCGGGCAGCAGCAGCCGGCCAGGTCCGACGCGGCCCGGCAGTGACCTCCTGCACGATGCCGGCCTTCCGGGCGAGACGTGATCAACACGGCCCTCCGCGTCAACTCCGCCCCCGTGGGTGCCGCACGGTACGCCTGCGACCGGCGGTAGTAGTGCAGGCCGGGTCGGCGAGGATCCGGTTCACCCGCCACCGGTACAGCACCCGGGCAGTGTCGAGGGCTGCGGCCCTGTTCGGAGGGCCGACGGTGGTGGGGCCGGTTGTCGGGTCGGTGGAGTGCCAGGCGATGCGGCCCTCGGGGCGGACGAGCCGGGGCTGCCGTCGGAGTCGGAGGCGATGAAGTCCTTCGGGTTCCTCGCGCTCGTGAGGACCGCGGTGGAGCGGTAGCGGTCGCTGCGGCTGGGAGGCCGGGTGACGAAGGATCCCGGCATCGACGCCGACAGCGCTTACGGGCAGCTGCTGCGCCGGCTGACAGCATAGGGCGCGGGCGCGCGGCACGCCCCCGTCGTCCCAACGTCCGCTGTCCGAACCGCACTTCGCGCTCCGGAACCCGTCCGTGACAGGCTGGGCATCACCGTCTACGAGGTGACGGCGGACGGAGCGGTCAACCGGCACGGGACGTGATCACCGGCCGGCCGTACGGACGACAGGAGTCCTGATGGAGGTCGTTGGCGTCGATGCTTGCGGCAAGCTGGGCTGGGTGGGCATCAGGCTGGTGGACGGCCGCTACGCGGGTGGTGTCGTGGACGTCAGGCTGGAAACGCTGATCGCCCGGACGCCGCAGGCCCGGGTCGTCGCGGTGGACATGCCGTTGGGACTCATGGGCGAGAAGTGGCGGGATGCCGACCACGGTGCGAAGGACCTGCTCGGTGCCCGCCGCAGCAGCGTGTTCATGGTGGCGCCGGAGGCCGCGTGGCAGGAGGCCACCCACGCCGACGCGTCCGAGGTCTGCCGGCAGCTCACCGGAAGCGGGCTCAGCGCTCAGGCGTGGGCCCTGCGGGACAAGCTGCTGGAGGCCCGCGCGTGCTGGACCGCCGATCCCGCGAGGGTCTTCGAGGTCCATCCCGAGGTGTCGTTCTTTGCCCTGGCGGGCAGGACGCCGCTGCTGTTCCCTAAGAAGACCTGGCGCGGCCAGATGCTCCGCCGGAACCTGCTCGCCGACGCGGGCATCGGCCTCCCCGACGCGCTCGGCGAGGCGGACCGGGTGCCGGTCGACGACGTCCTGGACGCCGCCGCTGCCGCCTGGTCCGCCCACCGCATCGCCACCGGGGCCAGCAAGAGCGTCCCCGCCGTCCCCCAGCTGGACGCCGGCGGGCGGGCCGTCGAGATCCGCTACTGACCCGCGGTCGCAGGGGCGATGACGGCCTTCAGCAGGGCGGCGTCATGGTCGCGCAGTCTGTAGGCGTCCTGGCCGCACCGCGGGGCCGTGCGGTAGCAGAGGCGGGCCTGGTGGCGATCTGCGGCTCCTGCCCGTCATAGAAGACCGGTGTGGGCGGGACGATCGGGTGGACGGCACGTTCTTGCCGCGGCTGCGCCAAGCGAGGGCCGTGGTGCCGTCGGGCGTGCGCTGCAGCAGCAGGCTGCCGAGGGCCTGGCTGCCGTTACGCACGCCGAACGACAGCAGGCACAGCCGGACCCCGGCGGCGAGGTGTGCGGCGTCGCCCTCCACAGTCCGCGACCGGCCCAGGGTGATTCCGGCGACGAGCTTGGCTGCCCGGCCCCGGTACACGGACGGACGAGGTCGGTTGGGCGCCCTCGACGCCGGGGCGGAAGGAGTGCGGCAGCATCGCCTTGATCAGTGCCTCCAGCAGGAGCCAGAGGTCCAGTCGAGATGGGGGAGGAGGCGTCGGGGTCATGGCTCGGGCGTTGGCGCCCGAGGCGGTGATGGCGGAAGGCGACGCTCGTCCTGGTATGTATCCGGCAGGTTTCGTCCGCCCGCCCGCAGAAGACGGCGGCGAGCTTCCATGCGAGGTTGTGGACATCGGCGATGCTGCGGTACCGGCACAGCGGATGTCGACTTGGGGCCGCTGGGCCCGGAAGCCACTGCGAATGATCGAGGCCGACAACGCAACCTACGAGCCGGCAGAGCGGGTAGATCACGCTGCCCGCTGGAAGACGCCGCCACTTGCCTGATCAGCCAGTAGCGCGTCGGCACGGTCAAGGGCGATAGAGAGTGCTGTGACGGCTTCGTCGGCGGAGTCCTTGAGGAGGTGTCCGTAGAGGTCAACAGTGATGGCGAGGTTGGAGTGGCGCAGGGTCTTGGAGACGACGGCGAGAGGGATGCCAGCGGCGATCATGATGCTGGCTGGGGTGTGTCGCAGGTCGTGAAGGCCGATCTTCGGCAGGTCGAGTTCGGCGGTGCGTTTGCGGAGCTGGTCGAGGACCCACTGCGGGCGAAGCGGCGAGTCGTCCGGGCGTGCGAAGACCAGGCCTTCGAGGCGCCCGTCGGCATGTGCGGCCATCTGAAGGTTGGCCTGGCGGTGGAGCGCGGCCATGGCTCTGGGAGCGAGGCTAACCCAGGCACGGCTGGCCTCGGTCTTGGGCTCACCGAGGTGGACCTTGCCGTTGTTCACGGCCGTCAGCGTCCAGCGGACGTAGAGCTTGCGGTCCATGAGGTGCACGTCGGACCAGTGCAGGGCGAGGATTTCGCCGCGGCGCATGCCGGTGCCGAGCATGACCTCGAACAGGTGGGTGAGCCGGTCGGCGTAGTGCTCCGCGTTGTGGCGGAGGAACGCTGCGGCCTGGTCAGGGGTCCAGCAGGTGCGCACCGCGGCGCGGGGCTTGGCGGGGACGGAGTGCTTGGCCGGGTTGTAGCGCAGCCGCCACGTTCGCACGGCGTGGTTCAGGGCGCCTCGCAGCATGGCCACCGCGTGGTGGACGGTGGTGCGCCCGCGGCCGGCGGCGAGCTGCCTGCTCACCCAGGCGTCGATGTGCTTGGGCCGCAGGTCGAGCAGCAGCATGCCGCCGAACGCCGGGACCAGGTCGCGCTCGATGCACGCCCGGTAGCCAGCCCAGGTGTTCGGGGCCAGCGCCGGCCGCTTCGCCTCCAGCCACTCGTACAGGAACACCCCGACGCGCAGCGTCCGGTCCTCGTACACGCCCCAGTACTCGGCATCCAGCACCCGCGCCATCTCCCGGGCCGCCTCCGCCCGGCTGGCGAACCCGCCCCGCCGCCGAGTTCGACGCTTGCCGTCCTCCCTCGCCAGGTCCACCGCGTACGTCCACCGCCCGTGCGCGGTATCGGCGGCCAGCCGCGGACACCACGAACCCAGCTGCTTCCCGGTGTTGCTGTCTTTACACCCGCACCTGCGGTACACCCGACCACGCTTGGGACACTGCGCCATGGGCTCCTCCTCGAACCAAGTGGTGATGGCGTGTCCAGAGTTGCGGGAGTGGTGCGCGTGGCGGCAGAGCGTGCGGGGCGGGGCGTGGAGTACAGCGAGATCGACCGCCTGGGACACGCGCCGGCGACACGCCGTGAGGGTGATCATGCTGTGCGGATGGTGGGTAGGGCTGCTTGATCGCGCGGTATCGGTCCGCAAGGAGTCGCCGCGCGACGAGTGGCTGCGGACCGGGAGTGCATGTCTGCTGGTCGGCCGTGGGTTGTTGGGTTCGTACAACCCGGAGCACGCATGCCGCGGTGATGGCGGGTCTCTGACGGGTCTTCGGGGTGTGCCACGGCGAGCGTCGAGAATTCTCGTGGGCCTGTGGGGAATGGCTGGCTCTGGGATTTCCAGCGGCCGTTCTATGGCTGCCCTTCGGCCGGTTCGGCCTAATTCTTCTCGGCAGCCATCGACGTCCTGTCGGGAAATTTCTGGATGGTCCGCGGGAACCACTGGATCCGCGACTGGGGCGGCGCTACCCTTGAGACATGGACGCCGCCCGGACCCTTCGTCAAGCCCCTGAGCTGGGGACCAGCTGGGGACCACACGTCATGCGCGCCGTCGCACGAGGTGCGCGAAGCGCACTCATCTGCACACGTATGACGTGCATGTGAGCGCAATTCAGGCAGGAATAGGGAAACCTTTCCTGACTGGGGGTCAAGGGGTCGCAGGTTCAAATCCTGTCGTCCCGACAGAGATGTCGGAAGGCCGTTGATCGGGAGAAATCCCAGATCAGCGGCCTTTTCTGCTGCGCGCCTCTTGATGCCGCCACCTGCCCCTGCCATGCTTCGGGCCATCTTGCCAGGGACCAGCCGGGGACCGCGTGCCGGCCGGGCATAGCCGGGAGGGCAATTGGGCAGAGCCTCATCGGGAAAGAAGTCGGCGCGCGAAGCCGGGAGGACCCGGGACCACACGGTGCCGCAGATGTACCTGCGGCGGTTCGCCGAGCACCGCGGCCGCCGTCAGCACGAACTGACCGTGCGCAGGACCGCCGCCATCGACGAGCCGTTCCCCGCGATGGTCGGCAACATCCTTGCCGAGCACGGCTATTACGAGTTGGTGCGTGATAGCGGGTGAGGGCTGGATCGCCTGTCGGAGGGCTGTGGTTCACACCTTGGCGGTGCGGTCGGAGACGAGGCCGGCGATGGCGCGGTAGGTGTCGGGCAGGTTGTTGCGGCGGTGGGTCCAGCGCAGGAGTTGCTTCCAGCGTTTGTGGTCGGCCAGGGCGTGTTCGACGGTGATGCGGTCGGAGGAGTGCTGGTGGCGGGCCTGTTCCCAGTGGGCGTGGACGTCGGCCAGGGCGCTCTTGTTCGGTTTCCTCAGCGGCGTGATCGCCTGACCGGGGTGATCGCGCCGTAGGCCGAGGTAGCCGTCGTCGAGGAGTACCTCCACCTCGGGGAAGTGTCGGAAGCAGTCGGCGATGCCTTCGTTGCGGGCGGCGGTCGCATCGTGCATCCGCCCTGGTCGCAGGGCGTCGGTCCACAGGGTGCGGCCAAGGTGATCGGCGATCACGGTGGCCTTCATCGTGTTCTGCTTCTTCTTGCCCGACACGAAGGCCCGGCGCCCGCCGCGGCCGGCCACGGGCCGGCGGACCTGGATCTCGGTGGCGTCCAGCCGCAGCTCGACACCCTCGGCCTGCGCGTAGGCGAACACGTCCGCCAAGGTCCGCAGGCGCACACCGGGCCGGGCGGGGGCCGCGCAGCCCCGTCGGGCGAGCAGGGTGCGGATCTCCCCGATCGCCTGGGTGACGGTGGAGCGGTCAACGCCGAACAGCAGTCCCAGCACCGCATGCGGAAGGTCGTGCCGCAGATGGATCAGGGTGGCCACCACCCGGTCGGTGAAGACGAGTTGGTGACGGGCGCCGGCGCCCGCGGCCCGCGCCCCGCACCTTGTGGCGGCCTCCCTCGACTACGGCCTGCCACGGCTCGGCCAACTCGGCGATCAGACTGCCCAGATGGCGCCGGGAGACACCCGTGAACAGCCGATGCGTCAGAACCGCCCGATTGACCATGATCTGCACGCCGCGATCATGCCACTCACCAGCGCGGCCACCTCACCCGCTATCACGCACCAACTCGTAAGGGTTGTCCCGCAAGATCATGTTCACCGCGATGGCGCTCTGGTAGCCACGAAGGTTGCAGCCTCCCATGGCCGCCCGCCCACGGCGATGACAGAGGTCAGCAGCATGATGAACTCCGTGACGAACAGTGCGGACATGCATCCGGACCGGATCCCGGGTTACGACGGCAGTCCCCTGGCCCACCTTCCCGAGCTCCTCGACTAGGCCGTTTCTCTCGGATCATCCGATCGTTGGACTGGTGTGCCGTTGACTGACGCGCAGTGGGCGCGGATAGAGCCGTTGTTGCCGGACCGGACGCCGAGGCGGGGCGGGCGGTGGCGCGATCACCGGCAGGTGATCGACGCGATCGCCTGGAAGTTCCAGACCGGCTCGCAATGGGTACACCTGCCCGCCGAATACGGCTCCTGGAAAGGCGCCTACACCCGGCTGAGGAACTGGGCGATCGACGGAACCTGGGAGAGGGTCTTCACCGCCCTGCTCTCCCAGGCCGACAACGAAGGCGACCTGGACTGGGTCGTCTCGGTCGACTCCACCATCGTGCGTGCCCACCAGAACGCCGCCGGGGCCCGTAAAAAAGGGCCCCGGCCGACGAACCCGACCATCACGCCATCGGACGCTCCCGCGGCGGACTGACCACCAAGATCCACCTCGCCGCGGACGGACGCTGCCGACCGCTGTGCTTCCACCTCACCCCCGGCCAAGCCGGCGACGCGCCCGCCTTCGAGCACGTCATGGCCGCCTTGCGAGTGCCCAGGGCGATGGCCGACCGCGGACCCGACCTCTCGTGGTCCTGGCGGACCGGGCCTACTCGTCGAGGGCCATCCGCCAGCACCTGCGTCGGCGCGGGATCCGGGCGGTGATCCTCCAGCCGGCCGACCAGGTCGCCAACCGCAAACGCAAGGGCCGAAACGGCGGCCGCCCGCCTGCCTTCGACCGCGACGCCTACAAGCAGCGCAACACCGTCGAACGGTGCATCAACCGCCTGAAGAACTGGCGGGGTCTGGCCACCCGCTACGAGAAGACCGCCACCGTCTACCAGGCCGGACTCCACATCGCAGGCATCTTCATCTGGTCCGCCGCTGATCCAAAACAAAGATCCTAGATCACACTCGCCATGAAACACCAGCTCAAACAGATCCAGCCCCACCCCGGCCAGGTCGACGGCCGCCTTGCCAGTAACGGCCTGATCATGGAGGGCTGACCGACATCACCCAATCAAATGCAGTATCCGCCAGAGGGAGCAGCGCATACCTCATCAGGCTTCGCTCTCGATATTTGGAGTTTCGATGTCACCCTCGACGAAGCGAAGCGCTTCTTCCGCGCATTCGATCAGATCCAAGTAGGTGAGTACCTGAACTCGGTTATGGTCCATATTGAATGAACGGATGGCACGGGCAACCATCTGCCGAGTTACCCCAGGAGTATCCACGTGGTTAGGGTTACCAATCACAACAGTTCCCCGTGCGCGAAGGTAGTCGTGGTCAAGGTTAAGCGTGTTACGGTGGATTGTTTCCAGTGCCGACCCGGCGTCATCCATCCTCTGAACATAGTTTCTGCATTGACTCACCGCTTCGTGCACATCGTTCGACATAATCAGGTCGTTGCGGTGCCACCTGACAAGTGCGGCACCAGGCTTTTTGAGTTCGACCACTTGAACGCTGCGGTCAGCGCGCACGAGAAGAACGTCGTGTTGGTCGAGAGGCAACAGGTCACGTCGCTCCGAAGCTTCTGTGTACTCGCCCCCGAAGATCCAGTGATTGTGTCCGATTATCCGTTGAACTGCAGCTTCCGGCGCACGCCTGTCGCTGACGACTTCTCGAAGCTCCTGCAGCAGTTCCCGGCGCTGTGTGATGACCTTTAGCTCGGCCGATTGGCGGTCCTTCTCGGTCGAGTCCAGTGCAGGAACGACCCTCCCGTCTTTGCGGTAAGTAACGACCTGAATCCGCACATGCTCATCGGCACCCGAGTCAAGGGATCCGGATTCTTCATCGGGACTCGGTGCCGTAATTACGTCGTAGTGACCGCCGCCTAGCCAGTTCACTTCATGTGTGATGCCGCCTGAATCGTTACCGCTGATCACTTTATCCAGACGATCACGGACGACGTGTGACTCGTTGTCGACAGCGAGCCAGCGGCGGCCAGTTTTGTGTGCGACCGCAGCGGCCGTGCCTGAGTCGCCGCAGTAGTCGAACACGAGGTCACCGGGATTGGTTGCGATCGTGAGAATGTGTTGCAGCAGTTGTTCTGGCGGTGGAGCCAGCTGGCGCATGTCATCGAGCAACTCGTGTAGGTGCTGGCGCGCTTGGAAACTTGTCCCGACGTCGGCCTGGCTCCATACCGTGGTGGGCCGCTTGTCAGGGGCCTCCGATAGATAGAGCTTCAGCCTCGGACGGCCGCCGGGCAACCATGCGATACGTCCGTCGCGATCGAGTTCCTCGAAATGCTGCTGGGTGAATATCCAAGAACGGCGGGCAGGTGGCTGCACAGCCGTGCCGGATGGATCTACCACTTTGTAGCGTAGGTTCTCATGAAGAACAGGGGTGGACAGGTCGGCTGCTCGCCACGGCCCACGGGGATCACTGTCGGGGTTCCGGTAAATCGACCCTGATTCAGCTGTGTGAGGGAGAGAGTTCGGCTGCCATATCGAGGCATCTTTCGCGAAGACAAGTAGGTAGTCGTGACTTTCCCTGAAGTGACGGGAGTCATTTCGGGCGGGCTTCGGAACGACGATTGTAGATACGAAGTTCGATCGGCCGTAGACCTTGTTCATAAGCGCGCGGCAGTCAGCGAACTGCTGGTCGTCGACGTGCACCCACACAGAGCCGTCAGGGGCGAGCAGGTCGCGTACCAGACGCAGATGCACCTGCAGCGCATCAAGCCATGAGACGCGTATAGGATCCCCTTGGTACTCGAACCCCCATCGCGTATCGTGCGGCGGCCGCAGGTATGCCGACTTGACCCTGCCTCGATACTGGCCGGTCTCCTGCAAGATGCGAAGTGCGTTCTCATTGCCGCCATGGATGAGCAGGTTATCCGCCATCTGATCAGTCTAGAGGGCAACTGATCTTGTTCGCAGGTGATTTGGGTATTGAAAGTGGCTGCGGCGATGACCATGCTGGCCGCCGCCTCAAGCCGCCGGTGGGCGGGCCTTCGCCCGTGAAGGTGAACACGCGGTTGGTTGTCACGCGGCAAGTGTGATCTGATCCCTTTCGTTTGGATCATCGGGCGGGCCAGATGAGGATACCCGCGATGTGGAGTCCGGCCTGGAAGACGGTGGCGGTCTTCTCGTAGCGGGTGGCGAGGGCGCGCCAGTTCTTCGGGCGGTTGATGCACCGTTCGACGGTGTTGTGCTGCCTGCGGGCTCCGCGGTCGAAGGCCGGCGGCCTGCCTCCGAGTCGACCCTTGCGTCTGCTGTTCGCGATCCGGTCGGCGGGCTGCGGGATCACGGCCCGGATCTTGCGTCGGCGCAGGTGCTTGCGGATGGCCCTCGATGAGTAGGCGCGGTCCGCCAGAACCATGAGGGGCCGGGTGCGCGGCCGTCTGACCGGCCTGGGTACGCGCAGGGTGGCCATGACGTGCTCGAACGCGAGCGCGTCGCCCGCCTGGCCGGGAGTGAGGTGGAAGCACAACGGGCGGCAACGGCCGTCCGCAGCAAAGTGGATCTTCGTTGTCAGCCCACCACGGGAATGTCCGATCGCATGGTGGGCAGGTTCGTCGGCCGGGGCCCCTTTTGACGGGCACCGGCCGCGTTCTGGTGCGCGCACGATTGTGGAGTCGACCGAGACGACCCAGTCCAAGTCGCCCTCGGCTTCGGTCTGGGCGAGCAGGGCGGTGAAGACCCGCCCCCAGGTGCCGGTGATCGCCCAGTTTCGTAGCCGGGTATAGACGGCCTTCCACGAGCCATACTCAGCGAGCAGGTGCACCCACTGCAAGCCGGTCTGGAACTTCCACGCGATCGCGTCGATCACCTGCCGGTGATCGCGCTACCACCCGCCCCGCTTCGGTGTCCGGTTCGACAGCAACGGTTCTATCCGCGCCAGCTGCGCGTCAGTCAACGGGGCGATCAGACCAACGATCTGATGATCGGAAAGAAACGCCCTAGGTGTTCTGACCATGGAGGTTGGTGACAGGGGTCACGGTGTGGTGATCTTGAAATGAGTGAGGGCCTTCTGGCTCGGTGTGGATTGCGACATCTACCCGGCGACCAGAAAGGCCCTCATGCCGCACTCTAATGCACCGCTGACCGAGACCGGCCGCCTGCGTCTGGCCCGGTGCGTGGTCGAGGACGGCTGGCCGCTTCGCCGGGCCGCCGAGCGCTTCCAGGTCTCGCCGACCACGGCCAAGCGCTGGGCCGACCGCTACCGCGCCCTCGGAGAGGCCGGCATGAGCGACCTTTCCAGCCGCCCGCACCACAGCCCGCGCCGGACCCCGACCCGTACCGAGCGGCGCATCATCAAGGTCCGCGTCCTGCGGAGATGGGGACCAGCCCGCATCGCCTACCTGCTGCGGTTGAACCCGGCCACCGTGCACCGCGTGCTGACCCGCTACCGGCTTGCCCGCCTGAACCACCTCGACCGGGCAACCGGCCGAGTGATCCGACGCTACGAGCACCACGCGCCGGGCGAGTTGGTCCACGTCGACATCAAAAAGCTCGGCAACATCCCCGACGGCGGAGGCCACAAGACCCTCGGACGCGCGGCCGGGCGCAAGACCCGTGCCGGGGCCGGCTACAGCTACCTGCACAACGCCGTCGACGACCACTCCCGCCTGGCCTACAGCGAGATCCTGCCCGACGAGCGCAAGGACACCGCCGCCGCGTTCTGGACCCGAGCACACGAGTTCTTCGCCCAGGCCGGCATCACTGTCCGGCGCGTCCTGACCGACAACGGCTCCTGCTACAAGTCCCACCCCTGGCGCGACGCCCTGGCCCGGACCGGGACC
Source organism: Kitasatospora cineracea (assembly GCF_003751605.1). Classification (NCBI taxonomy): domain Bacteria; kingdom Bacillati; phylum Actinomycetota; class Actinomycetes; order Kitasatosporales; family Streptomycetaceae; genus Kitasatospora; species Kitasatospora cineracea. Next base: position 1,193,128 of record NZ_RJVJ01000002.1, on the reverse strand, counting down.
ACCCACAAGCGCACCCGGCCCTACCGGCCCCAGACCAACGGCAAGGTCGAACGCTTCAACCGCACCCTGCTCGACGAATGGGCCTACGCCAAGCCCTACCGAACTGAGCAGGAACGACGCGACGCCTACCCCGAATGGCTCCACACCTACAATCACCACCGCGGACACACCGCACTCGCAGGCAAGCCACCCGCCAGCCGCGTCCCCAACCTCACAGGACAGAACACCTAGGGAGCGTATTCGGTCGTGATCAAGGGGTGGGTTTGGTGAGGTCCTTGATCCAGATCATCGAGGCGCGGAGGTGGAGGCCGGCGAGGTAGCTCTCGGATGTCTTGTCGAACCTGGTGGCGATGCCTCGCCAGGCCTTCAGCCTGTTGATCAGGCGCTCGACAGTGTTCCGCTCCTTGTAGAGCTCGGTGTCGTGGCCGACGGGCCGGCCGCCCCTGCTGCCCTTCTTCTTTCGGTTGGCGGCCTGGTCCCGCTTCTCCGGGATAACCGCTTTGATGCCGCGTTTGCGCAGGTAGTTGCGGTTGTCGCGGGAGGAGTAGGCCTTGTCTGCGGCGACCGCGTCGGGCCGGGTGCGGGGGCGGCCGATGGGGCCGCGGACCCGGACCCTCGCCAGCACGGGGATGAACTGCGGGCTGTCGGCGGCCTGTCCCTCGGTCAGGACGAAGGCCAGCGGGCGGCACCTGCGCTCGCCGGCGATGTGAACCTTGCTGGTCTGCCCGCCCCTGGAGCGTCCGAGCAGGGCCGCCTTCAGCCGGAGTCTGCGTCTGTGTCGGACGCGTCGTCGCTCGTTCCGTTCCGGGTCGTCTGTGGCGTCCTGCCCGTCTTGTTCCTTCGGGTGGCCCCCTTTTGCCGGGCCTTCTCCGCCTCCTCGGCGGCCTTCCCCAGGTCGGCGAGCGTGTCGGGGTCGAGGTGCATCCCGGCGGCGTCGTGGTGGGCTCGGACGGTGGTGGAATCCACGCTGACCAGCGACAGGTCCACCTCGCCCCGCTTCGCGGCCTCCGCGATCGAGCCTTCCAGCAGAGCCTCGAAGACCCCGGCGTCCCTCCACTGCCGGAAGCGGTTGTGGACTGTTGACCAGGCCCCGAACTCGCCCGGCATCTCCCTCCACTGGCTGCCCGTCCGGAACCGCCAGATCACGCCCTCGAACTGCCGGCGCAGCCGCTCGGGGTACGGGCCGTACTCGCCGACCGGCAGATACGGCTCGATGAACTCCCACTCGGCGTCAGTAAGTTGAACTCGCGTCACACAGTACGGTCTATCGGATCGGGCGCTACCACGAGGGCGAAACCCGCAGATTGATCACAACCCGATACACTCCCTAGCCCCTGTTCTGGCTGGGCCACCTCTACTCCTGTGTGCAGAGCGAGGAGGCCGAGGAGCTCCTGTTCGGTGCGGATTACGACGCCGCAGAGGACTTCCACCGCCGGCTGCGCGGCCGCGCGGACTGGCCCATCTTCACCGTCCCGGTCACCGCCGGCCGTCTGCACATCGTCTACCGAAACGTAGAGGAGGACACCGGTACCGACTACCTCCTGCACCACCCCGACTGGGACCGCGCCGAACTTCTCGCCCAGGACGACGGCCACTTCATGGGCCCCGGCCTGTCCTGGCCCGAACGGGCAGCAGCTGCAGACAACGGCCTGGCTGGCGGTTCCACCACCGACCCCTGCAGCCGCCTGCTGCTCCTGCTGCCCGCGTTCGGAGACACAGCCCTATCCGCCGGGGCCGCCGAACGCCTGACAGAGGCACTGCGTAACCGAACCGCCGTCGAGGCCCCGGAACAGCTGGCGGCCGCTCTGCTGGAAGGCCAAGGCCCCCGCGGCCCCATGCACTGGACCATGACCGGTGACGGCCAGCGGATTAACGACGGCAGCTACTCCTTCCGCAACCCAACCGCCCTACCGGCGCACCGCCTTGCCCGAGTGACTGCCGCACTCGCTCCCTGATCCAGGCTCTTCTGTGAGCTTTGCCCCGTGACGTGGACACCCTGACACTTGGATCTTGTTGATCCAGGAAGGGAAGTCCAGGTGGGACGTCCGTCGAAGTACTCGGACGAGTTCCGTCGTGATGCCGTGGCGCTGTACCGGGCCTCGGAGGGCAGGCGCACGTTCGCGGCGGTCGCGAAGGAGATCGGGGTCAACCACGAGACCCTGCGGAACTGGGTGAGAGCCGCCGATGCCGAGCCGGCGTCGACCGGGCAGGCACTGAGCGCTGACGAACGAGCCGAGCTCGCGCGGTTGCGCAAGGCCGAGCGGGAGTGGCAGGTGGAGAAGGAGATCCTGCGTCGGGCAGCGGCCTGTTTCGAACGGGAGATGAAGTGAGGGCCCGCCGCTGGGACTTCATCTCCGCCCACGCCGCCGAGTTCGGCGTCCAGCGGTTGTGCGAAGTCCTGGGCGTCGCCCGTTCCGGGTACTACGCATGGCAGGCCGGGGCTCGGGCCCGTGCCGATCGGGCGGCGGCCGAGGCCGCGCTCGTGGGCGAGATCCGCGAAGTCCACCGGGAGACCCGGGGCGCCTACGGGGTGCCGAGGGTGCACGCGGAACTGCGGGCTCGGGGCCGCGCGGTCAACCGCAAGCGGATAGCCCGCCTGATGCGCGAGCACGGCATCGTGGGCCGGCACCTGCGAAAACGCTGCCGCACCACCGTCCAGGACAGGAGCGCGCCACCCGTGCCGGACCTGATCGGTCGGAACTTCACCGCGGACAGGCCCGATGTCCGGTGGGTCGGCGACATCACGTATCTGCCGGTCGGCGGTTCGTGGATGTATCTCGCGACCGTGATCGAACTGCACTCGCGCCGCCTGGTGGGCTGGTCGCTGGCCGACCAGATGCGCACCGAGCTGGTGGCCGACGCGCTGGAGGCGGCGGTGGCCGCCCGCGGCGGCCGAGTCGAAGGCGTGATCTTTCACTCGGACAGGGGCTCGCAATACGGCTCGGCCGAGTTCGCGAGGCTCTGCTGGCGTTACGGCGTCCGGCGGAGCATGGGGAAGGTCGGCTCCAGCTACGACAACGCCGCCGCGGAGAGCTTCTTCGCCTCGCTGAAACGCGAGTTGATGCACGGCGCGCTGGGCCGGCCGGCATCAGGCCAGGCTGGACGTGTTTCGCTGGATCTCCTTCTACAACCTCCGCCGCCGCCACCCCACGCTCGCCTACCTCAGCCCGATTCAGTTCGAACATCAGACAGCGGCGTCCCGTAGGATCACCCTCGCCGCATGAAACTCCGGTGTCCACGTCCCGGGGGAAGGCTCACGGACGAGTTCGGGGTTGCGGAGCCGGGTGAGAGCGTGAGCGGCAGCCGTGCGTGTGGGGTAGCCGCCGCGGCGGAGCCGGGTTGCTCGGTGGGCGGCGGTTGCCCGCTGGGGGAGGGCCAGGTACCAGGAGCCGTGGCCGCGCCGCTTCAGTCCGGGGCAGGCGCTGCCGCGTTGCCGGCCTGTGAGGGGATCGCGGCATCCGCACCGCTTGTAGATCGTTCCGGTGCCGTGCATGGCGTCCTCCTTCCGGAGTTCCGGTGGACGCACAGCCCAGTGTGGACCTGTGGGAGTGCGAGTCGTGCCCTTCCGGCACCAGCGCTGGCGTCGGGCGGTGGCTGGCTGCGCTGGCCGGAACTGGCCGGTTCCGCACCCCACGCGGCCGTCCACCCAGTGTCACGAGGCCGGATCTCGGCGTTACTCCTCCGACGAACGGTCCCCGGTGGTAGGACAGAGGCCGTTGAGGGACGCCTTCTGGGGGGACTGTGGGTTGGCGCGAGGAAACGGTGACGGCGCTCGACTCCTGGCTCGCCCTGGAGGGCGGAGCCGGACGCAAGGCCCAGTGGCGCATCCTCGGCCGGGCCGTCGTCGCAGGGCCGGGGGAGTACGCGGTCGACATCCGGGGCCTGAACATCAACGCCGACCAGTTGCAGAGCGACAGCCTGCGCCTCGCGGAACCGGACGAGAACACCGTCGAGGACGGCCACCCCGTCCTGGACGTCACGCACGACGGCACCGCCCTGCGCGTCCGCGTCCCCGACTTCGCAGAGCCCGCCGACCCGTGCCTGTGGCTCTACCAGCAACCGGCGACCTTCCTCACCAAAGCCCTCCGCGACGGCATCGCCGGACTCACCGACGACGGACTCGCCGGCCTCCTCGCCCGCGGCGAACCCGGCGGCCGCCTCTCCCCGCACGGACTGCCGCAAGGAGTCCTCCTACCCGCCCAGGACCTCGCCTACCGGGCCTGCCTCGGCACGGGACTGTGGCTCGTGTGGGGGCCGCCCGGCACGGGCAAGACCTCCGTCCTCAAACGCGCCATCAGCGACCTCGTCGCCGCCGGAAAGCGCGTGCTCCTGGTGTCGGCGACCAACATCGCCGTCGACAACGCCCTGCTCGGCGTAGTCAAGGAACAACGGCACTCTCCCGGGCAACTCGTCCGCGTCGGCCCGCCCCACCTCAAGCAGATCGCCGACGACCCCCAGGTGTGCCTGCCCCTCATGGTCCGCGCCAAGCTCGCCGCCGTCGACGGGCAGCGCGAGAGCGTGGCCGCCGAACTCAGCGCCCTGCAGCAGCGCGCCCGGCAACTCGCCGCCCTCACCGCACGCCTGGCCGACTTCGACGCCGACCACTACACCCGGCAGCGCCAGCGCCTGAACGACCCGGCACTCGCAGCCGAGCACCTCACCGCGCAACTCGCCGCCCACTCCGACCGGCACCGGGAACTGCAACCCCTCCTCGCCCAGGCCGAAGACCGCGCCGAGCAAGCCGCCCGGCGCAGCGCCGACGCCGCCGTCCCCCGCACGGCCTGGGCGCAGATCGACGCACTGGAGACCAAAACGGCCGAGGTCGAGGAAGCCGCGACCAGCGCCGAAGCCCGCGACCTCCTCGCCCGCCAGAACCTGGCCGAAGCCCAACAGGCCCTGGACGCACTCGAATCGAGGAAGGGCCTCGCCAAACTCAAAGCCCGGCAGGCCATTGCCGCGGCCGAGAAGCACCGGGACGCCGCCCACGCACGCCAGCAGGACACCCTCGAACAAGCCAGACAAGCCCGGGCCCTCGCCGACCGCCCCCGCCTCCAGACCCACACCGCCATCACCCGGATCAGCCGGCAGACCCCGCTCACCCGCGACGACCTCGCCGCCATCGACAACGAACTGCACCAGGCCGACGCCGCCCTCCGCCACATCCGCGCACAGGAAGAAGACACGGCCGCCCGCATCGTCCACCTCGACGAGCAACTGCGCCTCACCCTGGCCGCCGCCGACGACGTCAAGAAAGCCGAGCGCCGCGGGCACCCCGCCACCCACTGCGAAGCCGAGACCCTGCGGCCCCTGGTCGCCGCCGACACCGCCCGGCAACCCGCACTGCTCCGGCAGCACCGCGAACTCCACGACCAGTACGAACGCCTCGCCCGCGACGCGCAGGGCCACATCATCCGCGAAGCCCGCCTCGTCGCCACCACCCTCGCCAGGTTCCGCACCAACCCGACCGTCTTCGAAGGCCCCTACGATGTCGTCCTCGTCGACGAGGTCGGCGCCGCCACCCTGCCCGAAGTCCTCCTCGCCGTCGCGAAGGCCAAGAGCACCGCCGTCCTCCTCGGCGACTTCATGCAGCTCGGCCCGGTCCTGCCCGAGGTGCTCAAGGGCAACCAGCGCACCGACATCCGCCGCTGGCTGCTGACCGAGGTCTTCGACCACTGCCGCATCACCACTCCCGCCGCCGCCCGCGCCCACCCGGGATGCCTCAGCCTCGACGTCCAGCACCGCTTCGGCCCGGACGTCATGCGCCTGGCCAACACCCTCGCCTACGACGGCCTGCTCACCGGCGGCCCCACCGTCCAGGCCCGTGCCCGGACCCGCAACGGCGACGACGCGGAGATCGTCGTCGTCGACACCGACGGACTCGGCAACCTCGCCCAGGTCCACCGTCTCGGACAGGCCAGCGGCTGGTGGCCGGCCGGACTCCTCCTCGCTCGCACCCTCGTCGAACTCCACCGCGCCGACGGGGACACCACCGGCATCGTCACCCCCTACGGAGCCCAGGCAGAAGCCACACTCGCGGCCCTGCGCGACATCGAAGGCGACTCCGGCCTGCTCGCCGAAGTCGGCACCGCCCACCGCTTCCAGGGCCGCGAGTTCCCCGTCGTCGTCTTCGACCTCGTCGAGGAGCAGCACGGCCGCGGCATGTGGATGGCCCAGGCCGCACGCCGACCGGAAGCCGGCGAGTGGGTCAACAACGGCGTCAGACTGTTCAACGTCGCCGCCACCCGCGTCCAGAACCGCCTCTACCTCATCGGCAGCCGCAGCCGCATCACGGCCGCCCGCAGCGACACCGCCCTCGGCGCCGTCCGCGAACTCCTCGCCGCCGGCTCCGGCCGCACCATCCGGGCCGCCGACCTCATCACCCCGCTCACCGCCCAGGCCCCCCGGCTCGGACCCGTCGGCGCCCGCCTCGCGGACATCCTCAGCCGGCACGTGGAGATTGCCGACGTCCAGGACGAAGTCGCCTTCCACAAGACCTTCGCCCACCACATCGCCGAGGCCAGGCACTCCCTGTGGATCTGGACTCCGTGGGTCGCGAAGCGCGTACGCAGCCTGCTCCCCGCCCTGGAGGACGCCGTGCGCCGCGGCGTGCGGATCACCGTGTTCGTCCGCGACCAGAGCGACCAGAACCAACAGCGCTTCATCGAGTACCTCGACGAACTCAAGGCCGTCACCCCCGCGGTGATCCCCGTCAACGTCATGCACCAGAAGATCGTCGTCATCGACGAGCACACCGTCCTCCTCGGCAGCCTCAACACCCTCTCCCAGAGCCAATCCCGCGAGATCATGCTGACCGTGCGAGGCGCCCACTTCGCCCGCAAGATCCTCGACCACGAGCACGCCGAGGACTTCGCCCGCCCACCGCGGTGCGGCGGCTGCCGGGGAGACCAACTCGACCTCAGACGGGGCAAAGCCGGCTGGTACTGGCGCTGCTACGACAAGGCCTGTCCCGCCCGCAGGGGCGACCGTGCCTGGACCGCTCCCGTCCGGTTCACGACGTCTCGACCCAAGCAGGGTGCCCGCTGAATCCGGCGCCGGCCGGTCGCCTCTCGAAGTTCTCGTTCGCCGAACCCCGAGCCAGCCAATGGCCTGGGCGGCTCAGTATCTAAGGAGGCCGGATCAGCGAGATGCCAGCCCCTCTGCTCCGTGAGGTCGACGCTCGAGACAACCTTCGCGTCATGCACTGGTCACTCTGTAAACAGCCGGAGGGCCGATCCTCAGCGCTGGGTGACGTGCAGTCTGGTCGGCTCGCGGAGCGCGGCTGATGCTCCCTCGAAGTCGGCAAGGCGGGCAGCGACCGAGGCGATGGCGAGCCGCTCGGGCAGCGCCGTGGAGAACTTGAGCCCCTTCACAGCTCGGTGGTCGATATCCGGAAACACCAGATGGTCGCCGATAGCTGCGCGCGCCGCGTGCCACATCTCGGCCGTCATATCTTCGCGGAGCCGGAGGTAGCAATCAGTAGGGCGTTGCACGGGATCGGCTACCGCCGGAAGCGTGGCAGCCAGTGTTGCATTGGCGCGGAAGCCGGCCCAGGTCCACCACCGCACGTCCTCTCCGGCTCGAGTGACAAGGGTGCCGGCAGGATGCACGCTGTCAGGTGCTTCTTCGTCACGCAGTTGTTGAAGGCGAGCCTGTGCCCTACGGGTGAGGGAGACCGGAGGCTCGGAGCCGAGAAGGATGTCCCGCATGGCTCGGGTCAGTTCGTACGAGAGGCCGGCGATGCCGGTTCCAGTCCACTTGGCGACGCCGCCGCTGTCGGTGAGTTCCACGAAGGCCCGACGCCTTCCCCAATCGATGAACGTGACCTGCCAGCTGCGACCACCGAGCAGCAGTCGACGCGGGCCAGGCCGCTCTTCGGTGAGCACGGATGGATCGGTCTGCCCGATCTCGGTGCGTCCCGACAGCACGGTGAACTGGGGTGGTGCTGTGAAGGAAGCGGTGAGTTCGATGAAGTGACGCTGGCCGAAACGCTGTTCCGCCTCGGGGCCGATGAAGAGCAGGCCACCGTCCTGGTCGAGGAATCCTTGATCGACCAGGTATCGCAGGATGGGCTCGGAGGACCGGTCGAACGGCGCGAGCCCGTTCCACTCCCGGTCCCACAGATGCTCACCGATCTTGTGGTGCTGGAGGGTCACGGCCAGCAACTGCTGTGCGACCAGATGGCGGGGTTCGGGTGGCGGGACGACTGGCTCGACCCAGTTCCGTCCCCACAACAGGAGTAGGCCGGCCGCTTGGAGCAGGGACTCCTCGCAGGTCGCCAGGAACAGGCAGTTGCGGACGTTATCGGCGCGGCGACCGGTCCGTCCGATGCGCTGCAGGAAGGAGGCGACGGTGCGGGGCGAGTCGATCTGGATCACACGGTCCAGGTCGCCGACGTCGATGCCGAGTTCCAATGTGGAGGTCGAGACGATCACACAGTCACGGGCTTCGGCGAACGCCTGCTCCGAGCGCGCACGTTCCTCTGCGGAGAGGGAGGCGTGCGACAGGAAGGTGGTGACCTCCCGGGCGCGCAACGCGGCCCCGAGCTCCTCGACCTGCCTGCGGGAGTCGCAGAAGACGAGCCGCTTCTCGCCGCGGTGCAGGGCCGCGATGAGCTTGGCGGCGTTCTCCAACGAGCCGACGTAGTCGAGTTCCACGTCACCGGCGGGTGGGGCATTGGTGGGTGCGGCCGCGAGGTCGGGTGCGACGACCTCCCCGGCGCGGCTCCCCGCTCCGGACCCTTGCAACCAGGTCAGCAGCTGCTGGGGATTGCCCACCGTGGCCGACAACCCGATGCGCTGAATGGGCCGCCCGGTGACCCGCTCGAGCCGCTCCAGCACAGCCAGCAGATGCCACCCGCGGTCGTCCCCCGCGAAGGCGTGGACCTCGTCCACCACGACTGCGCGGATGGACCCGAGAAGGCGTGCATGGTCGGTTTTCACACCGATGAGCATCGCCTCGAGCGACTCGGGAGTGGTCAGAAGGACGTCCGGCGACTCGCTGCGGATGCGCCGACGTTGGGACTCCTTGGTGTCACCGTGCCACAGTTCCGCTCGCCGACCGAGCCACTGCGCGTAGGAGTCGACACGCGTCACCAGGTTGTTCAGCAGCGCCTTCAGTGGGCACAGGTACAGCACGGAGGTGCCGGTCCAGCGCTGCTGGGCCATCACGGAGAGCACGGGAAAGCAGGCGGCCTCGGTCTTGCCGCCCGCGGTCGGCGCGAGCAGCACTACGTCCTTGCCGTCCATCAGCGGGTTGATCGCGGCCCGTTGCAGAGGACGAAGATCGGGCCAGCCGAGGGTGTTCACGATGTGGTGCAGGACGACCGGGTCGAGCCGTTCGACGGGATCCACGCCGCGCACAGAACTCGGCAGGGAGCCCTCGGGTCCGTCCATCACATCTCCAGCTCGATGTCGTCGGCTGATCCGGCTGCTGCGAGGTTCCGCTCCGTATCGGTGAGCTCGTTGCTGGAGACGGTGAGACGGTAGTGCTGCCGCGGGTCGAAGTCGTCGAACTGGTCGATGCGGTCGAGCACGTCGCCGACGAGCTTTTTCAGGAACAGGCGCGGCGCCACGCCGATCTTGCCACCCAGTGCTCCGCCCACCGCCTTGGCCAGATCGGCGACGTAGGGATCGTCCGCAAGGGACTTGACCCGGGCGGGTGAGTCCGCGCCCTCGGTGTACAGGTCCCGGATCGTCGATCCGAGGCCGGTCAGCGAGTCCAGGGTAAAGCCGGGCAGCCGGAGTTGGACTGCGCGCGGGTTGTCGAAGCGCGGGTCGGTCGTGAAGTCCGTGGCGAGTCGCTGGGCGAGCGGGGCAAGGCGCTGGACGCCCTGTTGCCCGTCGTAGAAGGCAGGCGTGCCGGTGATCACCAGGTAGAGGCCGGGGAAACGGCCGGAGTGCACCTCGTCGATGAGCTGGCGCAGCGCGTTGAGCGCCTTGTCGCGAGCATCGGAGCGTACTCGCTGTAGGGTCTCGACCTCGTCGAGGACGAGGAAGAGCCCCGCATGACCGGAGTCCCGAAGGACCGCGAGCAGCCCTTGCAGGAAGCCGAGGGCACCGAAGTGGTCAAGATTGCCCCGCACGCCGGCGGCCCGGCGGGCCGAGGCCGCGAGGTTGGGCTGGCCACCGAGCCAGGCCAGAACGGCGGCGGCCGTGCTCTCGTCGCCCCTACTGAGTGCGGTGCGGTACCCGCGAAGCGCGGCTGCGAACGACGGCGCGTGCCGTGAGACCTCGCTGAGCCTGGCGGCGAGCAGCCGCTCGACCTCCTCGGGCAGCTGCTCCTCAGTCGCTCCGGCGGCGAGTGCGTCTTCCTCCAGCGCGTAGAACCAGGCGTCCACCACGGCGCGCAGGGCGCTGGGCGGGAAACTGGCCGTGGTCAGCTGCTCGGTGAGTCGGCGGTAGACGGTCTCCAGCCGGTGCAGCGGCGTCTCCGTCTCGGAGATCTGGATCTCGGCGACGGCGAAGTTCCGGCGCTTGGCCCGCTCCCCGAGCCACCGGGTGAAGAACGTCTTGCCGGACCCGTACTCGCCACGTACCGCTTTGAAGACCGAAGCGCCCGAGGCGACTGCTTCCAACTCGCCGTCCAGTGCGGACTCGAACCGGCCGAGCCCGGTCGCGAGCAGGTCGAGTCCGTTCTCGGGAACGGCGCCTCGACGCAGCGCATCGATCACGTCCCGGCGGCGGGCCGCGCTGACGGACGTGGGGCGGGGGTATCCGGCGGTGCTCACGCGGACAGTCTTCCATTACGGCGGACCATGATCGGGCCGATGTTCAGTACTTCGGCCGGACCGTGACTGCTGCGCAGCCCAACCGTTGCGCCGGGGCAGGCACGCCCGCCCCGGACGCGGGTCACTTCAGCCCGAACTGGGTGCGCAACAGCCCCGTGTCGAGCCGCAGGGTGCGGCCGTCGGGGAGCGTCTCGAGCACCTGGATGCTGTCGTAGTTGAGCAGCTGCCGCAGGACGGCGGCGAAGCCGTCGGCACGGGTCGTGAGCAGGCCGATCCGTTGGGCCAACGCGGTCACGGGTAGTGTCCCGCCCGCGTCCAGCAACACGTGCACGGCCTTCTCGACCTTCGCCAGGTCCGGCTTGCGGGCGAGCAGGTCCACCTGGTCAAGGAAGATCTGCGAGGCGAGCAGACCGCTGACCAAGGTGTCCTGAGGGGACACCACGGTGGGCGCCAGCAGCGTCTCGCCGTCGGGCGAGGGCGCGAGCGCGACCTCGAACAGGGCGTCATGACCGGCCGGTGGCTGAGCAGGCGCCTTCGCGGACCTAGCCGGCTTGGTGGCTTTCTTCGGCGGAACGACGGCGACCGGTGCCGGTTGAGGCTTCGCGCCCGAGGCCACCGCCCACCATTCGGGTTCCGGGCTGCCCAGCTCCCGCCATCCCTTGGGCGGAGCGGCTCCGAACGGCAGCAACGCAAGGACCGGGATGGCGAATTCGGCCAGGGAAGCCCCGCCGTGGTATCCCGCCTTCAGCGCGGTGTACCGGGAGTCGGCGTCCCACAGCGCCACGATTTCACCGCCGGTCTCCGACGAGATCACACGTGGCCCGGACAGCACGATCTCGTTGTCGGCCAGGGGTCCGCCTGGCGCGCGATGCCGGGCCGAGGCGGCGCCGTCGCGGTCGACCTTGAGTCCCCGCCGGTCGACGACATGCCCGTGGTCGCTGGTGAGGATCACCGCCCGTCCCTGGGTGGCGGCGATGCTCAGCAGGTCCTGCAGCCCTCCTATCTCGCTGAGCCTCCAGGCGCCGTCGCCGAGCTTCTGCTCCTTCGCGAGCCGGTCGTCGACGGTGTTGAGCACCACTGCCACGTGCGTGTCACCGGCCAGGGCCTCGGACAGCTCGGGCCCGAACGTGTCACCACCCGTCTCGCTGCGCAGGTCGTCCTTGTGGAAGACCGCGACCTTCTGGCCACCCCAGAACCGGTGCGTCGGGAAGATCCGCTTCTCGTCGGCCTGCGATCCCTTCATCAGCTTCGCCGCGAACAGCGAGGTACGGGAGACGGAGGTGATGGTCGGCAAGGCAGCGGCGATCGCACGCCGTTGGGGGGAACTCGGCGAGCCTTCGGGCCCGGGGCCGGTGGAAGGCCGCGGGTACGGGTCGTACTCGGCCCAGTGCTCGCGCAGCTCGGCCCCGAGTTCCGTGGCGATGGCGGCACTCATCCCGTCGACGACCACCAGCAGCAGGCGGCGCTCGGCCGCCTTCACCACCGGTCCGACGACCCGAGGCAGGAAGGTCTCCACCGTCAGCATGGAGCCGGGGTCCGTCCCGGCCGCTGTCCAGGTGGCGAGGGTCTGCGCGAAACGGCGGTCGATCTCCCGTCGCCGGGCGCGGATCGAGGTGCAGAGCTCGTCATAAGCGGACTTGAGGACGTGGTTGGGGTCGCCGCCCGCCTCGACGTGCTCGAGCGCCAGGTCGACCCAGGCGGTCTCGGCGAGGTGACGGTCGATACCGGCCGCGACCGTCGTGCTCTCGGTCGCCGGGTCGGTGGCCAGCCACTGGGCGAGCCGCTGCGCCATGTGCGTCCGTTCGACCCTGGTCCGGGCAACCTGGCCCGGGGCCAGCCGGTGGTCGCCCAGGGCCTTCACCGCCGCTGCGGTACGCGCTGGGTCGCCCTTGCCGAGGGCTCGACCGACGGCGGCGAAGCGGGCCTCCAGCCCGGTGGCCAGGACCGGGCTGGACTCGGCGGCGCGCTGCGCGCCCAACTGCTCGACCAGCGAGGCCGCGCGATCCAGCACGGCTCCGGTCAGCCGACGGGCGGCCGCCGCATCGTCGTCGAACCCGGAGCGGCCGGACAGCAGCAGGACCGAGACGAACTCCTCGCACGAGCGCCCGAAGGCGGCCACGAGTGCGTCCAGTGCCTCGCCGTGCGCGGGCGGCTCGTCACCGAACCACCGTTCGGCCCTCCCGCGCGCCCGGTAGTCCTCGGCATCCGCTGCGGCGTCCGCGTGCACCCACAGTGCTGCGCAGACCAGCCCGAATGCGACCGCGTCCGGACCATGATCGGCTTCCACCAGCGCCAACAGGGCCCGGCCGGTGAGCCCGGCCTGGTCGGCCTCGCCGAGGAGCCCGGCCAGCCCTGACCGTTCCGGGGCTCGCAGTGCCAGGAAGCGGTCCGGCCCGCCGGGCGTGAGCGACCAGCGCAGCAGGGCCGGTACGTCCAGGACGCTGTCAGGAGTCGATCGCTCGTCCCGGTCCGGGTCGAAGCGGCCGATGCCGAGTCGCCGCAGGGCGAGTGCACCGAGGGCGCCGCGCCGGGACAGCACGCCGCCCGCCAGCTGCGGCCAGCCTGCCGGCGGCGTGGCGTCGAGCAGCGCCTCGGCGGCCCAGTTGTCCTTGAGTAGCCGGTTGTCGGTGCTGCCGGCGCCGAATGCCTGCCGGACCACGTCCCAGGTGTCGACGGCGTTGACCCGCTGCTTGTGCACCCTGGCCAGCAGATCGGGTCCGAGCTCGGACTCCTCCCGGTCCGTGAGCACGACCAGCACCTCCGGGCCCGGTGCCTCCGGTGCCAGGTGCGTCAGCACCAGCTCGTACACGGCGAGGGCTGACGGTGCCGCGGCGATCCGGGCCCGGCGCTCGCCCCAGCCGAGCTCCGCGGGGCCGTCCCATTCCGGGGTGGCCCGCAGCAGGACGGCCTTCCGCCGGCCCGCCGCGAGCCCGGACTGCGAGGCCAGGTACTGGGTGACGGTGGCGGTGTTGAGGCGTACCGCGCTGGTGACGACCGGAGTGCTCATTCCACGACCCGCCAGGTGATTTCGATCGTCACGTTGGGCTCACGTGCTGCCAGTTCGTCCAGTTCGGCCCGCAGTTCGGCGACCGCCCGTGCCGCGGTGGTCCGACCGCCACCGGAGCGGCTGGGACGGCGGGTGGTGGGCTCGGTCGACACCGGGGGGTGGCTGGTGGGCGTCGTGAGGTCCATCGAGTCGGGGCCGGGGGCGGCTTTTGCCGGCTGCTCCGGTGCAGGCGTCCTCGCGGGGGACGGTGCGGGGACGGCGGCGGCAGCCTGGCTGCGCTCGACGACCCTGATGATGGCGCGCCGGGCATCCGTCAGCGCCTCGGGCAGGTTGCTGGTGCGCTGATCGACGCGCGCCGCACCGCGCAGCTCTTCGAGGACAGCCATGCCCTCGGGGCCGTAGTTGGGCGCGAGCTTGAGCATGTCCCAGGCTGCCCTGGCGAGGGCCGAGGCGACGGACTCGGCCTGCTTGACGGACGTTCCGTACCGGTCACCCGAGACCTCGCCGAGGTCGAAGCCGGCGAGGACGCCGATGATCTGCTTGGCCGAACCGGAACCGGCGGCCGCGCCCTTGTCAGCGGCGAGGAGCGCGTCGAGCAGCGCGAGGGAGCGCCGGGCCAGGGCGAGCCGGCCGGAGCCGTCCGCGTCGTCCAGACCGAGCAGTTCGGCGCGCTTCTCCAGCTCCTTGACGAGGTCGGTGGCGTGCGGCTGGTAGCGGCGCGCGGCTTCCACGATGTCGCGGGCGAACCGGCCGACGATCCGGCTGCGCCGCAGGGTGGGCGCCTTGCTGCCGAAGATCTCCTCGTACCGGCGGCGAGCCTCCTGCCAGGTGTCCTCCTCGGGCAGCGGCTGGGTGCGCAGGGCGTCACCGGATTTGATCGCCGATGGCTCCGGGGCCGGGTCGAGCAGCCCGCCACCGCGGACCCAGACGCGGTCGTCGAGTTCGGCGAAGGAGGCGATCACCAGGTTGGCCAGGAACGGATCGAGCCCCATCGGCTCCGGGCGGTCCAGCCACTCGGTGAGCCGGACCACGCCGAGGTCGCCGGTGACGCCGTCGACGCGTGCCTGCTGGCGGAAGTGGTCGGCCCAGCGGGTGGACAGCTCGAAGTACGCCTCCTTCTGCTGGCCGAGGCCGAGCGGCCCCGCGATCCGCTTCATCAACGGGCGGTCCTTGGCCGGAATTTCGACGCGGCGGTCGCTGGCCTCGCTCGCGGCCCGTACGTGTGTGAAGACGGTACGAGCGTCGGCCGACTTGACCGGGATGCCGTGGCCGTCCGGGTCGAGGTCGGGGTGGGCCGGGTACTGGTGGGTGAGGAGCTTGCCGGCCACGTGCCGGGCGGCATCGTGCAACGACTGGCCGATGGACGGACGCAGATCGGGCACGTCCGGCAGCGGCTCGAAGTGGTCGTCGAAGCCGAGCTCGACGTCGGAGCTCTTCTTCTCCGCCAGCCCGTACGCTTGCTTGAGGGCGGCCTTCACCGTCTTGGCGAGCGATTCGCGCTGGCCCTCCAGGAGGGCCTTGGCCCGTGCCCGGTTGTCGGCGTTCAGGTGCCCGGCGTACTGGGTGTCGAAGCGGCGCTGGTCGCTGAGCGCGTAGTCGATGGTGACCAGACGCCGGAAGTCCTGGAAGCGCGCAGCCGACAGACGGGTCGGAATCCAGGCCATCGTCCGGGGTCGCTGCTCGCCACCGCGTGCCCGCAAGTCACGGATGCGGTTGGCGTCCTCGGCCGGGCCGTACTCGTTCTCGTCGTACGGGAAGTCGACGACGAACCGCCAGGAGCCCTCGAAGCTCGGGGTGAACTCGTGGTCGGGCAGGCTGTCCGGGTCGGCGATGTTGCCGAACACCACCTCGACCGACCGGTTGGAGCCGCGCCAGACCAGCTTCAGCTCGTCGGAGTCCAGGCGTCCGTCATGCGTCTCGACGCCCAGTTCCTCGGCCAGCAGCCGACGGGCCAGGGCACGCCGGTTGCCGGGGTTGTCGTTGACGTTGGCGTTGGCGATGACGGAGTCCACGTCCACGCCGGCGAGTTCGAGCCGCACGCCCGGGTTGACCTGGGTGCCGGTCTCCTTGATCTCGGCGAAGCGGGCGGCCCAGTCGGCGACCTTCGACTTGATGACGCCGACCTCGGCACCAGGGATCGGCGAGACGACCGAGCCGTGGTTGAGCGCACCGAGCCGACGGATCGTCAGGTCGCGCAGCGCGGGCACGCTGGGCGCGAGGGCGGAGAGGAGGAGAGTGCACATCAGTCGGTTGTCACCGATGAAGTTGCGGCAACGCTGGGCGAGTTGCGGATCGGTGATGCTGTCCGGCCGGTTCCGGTAGCGCTCGATGTCCTCCTCCGTGATCTCGCTGACGCCGAGGAGGTACGGGCGCAGCTTGGTCCGGTAGAGCTTGTCGGCGGCCTGGAACTCGGCCTTCAGGCTGTCGACGAACGGCTTGTCGCCACCGTCCGCGATGACCGGGTAGAGGTCGCCGAGCGGGATCAGCTGCTCGAGGCGGGCCTCGTCGCGGTGGTCGGCGAGCAGCTGGCCCATCAGCTTCAGACCGGTGCGGGAGCGCTGCAGGGCGGAGGAGATGTGGACGAGGGTGTCCATGAAGGCGGGGGAGAAGGGGTACGTCAGGCGGAACGACTCCTCGTCCGCGCCGGTGGTGCCCTCCTCGGAGCCGAGCAGGACGTCCCAGACCTGCGGTCCGACCCGCTTGGCCTTCGTGAACGCCGCGTCGAGCTTGGCGGCTGCCTCGGTGTCCTTCGGCCTGAGGAGGCGGGCGTGGGCGATCTGGGGGAGGTTGCGGTCCTCGAGGGTGATCTTGTCGAACCGGCCGGAGGCGAGGTTCAGACTGTCCTGGATCGCGGTCTCGGCCGCGCCCGACACCTCCTCGCCAACCAGCTCGCGCAGGTCGCGCTGGCGGGCGATGAACGACACCACCGGGATCGCGCGCCGGGAGTCGGCGCCCTCCACGAAGTTGGTGATCTTGTCTGCCTCACGGGAGACGAACTTCTGGTCGTGGATGCGGTTGGCGAGCCAGAGGATCAACTCGTCCATGAAGAGGATCAGGCCGTCGTAGCCGAGCGCCTTCGCGTGCGCGGCGATGACGGCCAGGCCGGCGTCCAGGGAGATGAACCCGAACTCGTCCTCCTTCGCGTTCTGCGCGAAGCCCGGGAACCAACCGGCGATGGCGTCGTGGACGAGCTTGGCGCGCAGTTCGGCGGGGGTGGTGGGGCTGACGATGTTCAGGTTGGCGTCGGTACTGTCCAGCTGCTCGGCGGTGAGCGCGGTGTCGAGGAGGGCCGAGCTCCAGGAGAATGCCTCGCCCCATTCGTCGTCCTCGTCGACGGCGTTGGCAGCGCCGCCAGCGAGGCCCGCGATGAACTTCTCGTCGCCGACGTTCGCCCGCAGGCGACGGACGTCCTCGAAGAGCGAGTCCGTGCGGTACACCTGCGGGGTCGGTGCGTCCGGGTGCAGGGCCTTGACGTGCGAGACGTAACCGCCGAGGACGCGCTGCTCCAGGGACTTCGCGCCGAGCATGTGGTACGGCACCAGCAGGAACCGCTTGCGTTCGACGCTCAACCACTCGTGCTTGGTCAGGGTGGCGTCGAATTCGGTCCGGGCCAGGGCTGCCTGGTTGCCCCGCAGGAGGGCGTGCAGGACGGCCATGAAGTGCGACTTACCGGAACCGAACGAGCCGTGGAGATAGGCGGCCTTGGAAGTGTGCCCGTCGAGGGCCGCCTTGATGAGGCCGAGGGCCTCGTCGAAGTTCTCCAGCAGGCGGTCGGTGACGACGTAGTCCCGCAGCGCCGCGGCGGCGCCCTCGTCACTCACGGCCTCTGCGAGCTTCAGGACGAAGTCGGAGGTGGAGATGGACGGCTTGATGTCGATGACATCGCGGAGGAGGGGCGGTTGGGCCGGGGTCGAGGCCATGGTCTCTTTCTTCCGTTCCGTCTTCGTCTTCGTCGTCATCTCGTGCTGGGGCGCTGTGCGCGGACGGCACAGCGCCGACCGCTCACTGCATCAGCGATCCTGGAGCACCACCGGCCGGGTCACCGGCACGATGGTGAGCAGGCTCTCGAGCCCCTTGAAGTCATCAGGGTTGGTGGTGAACAGCGGCAGGTCCTCGGCGATCGCGATGGCGGCGATCATCAGATCCGCCACCCGGCGCCTGGGCTTTCGGCCGGAGCCGATGACAGCTGCGCAGACCCTCCCGTAGATGCGGGCGGCCTCGGCGTCGAACGGGATCGGGTCGAACTCGTTCTCGGCGCGCTGGAGCACGTCCATGCGGCGGGCACGCTCGGCGTACTCGTCGTAGTCGTCCTGCTCGGCGTTGCCACGCACCTCGTGCGGCCCGGCGGAGAGCTCGGCGAGCGTGATGGCGGTGATCGCCATCTCGTCGGGAAGCTCTGCCGGATCCAACCACTTGCGCAAGATCATGATGTTGGTGTCGAGCAGCCCCTGTGCGTGCTGCTGCTTCGGCTCAACGGGCATAGGGGTCGTCCGGGTGCTGATCGGCCGTCGCGTCCTGGTCGGCCCGGAAGGCGTCGAGGGAGAGGTCGGGAGCGCTCCGGGACATCGCCGCGAACTCGCTGCGCGAGACGAATCGCCTGCGTCGTCGCAACGGGACCAGCTCGCCGATCCGGTGGCCGTCCCGGGTGACGGTGAATGCCTGGCCGGCCTGGACCGCGTCCATGATCTCTTTGGATCTGCTGCGCAGGTCCCGCTGGGTGATCTCGGGCTGGGCCGTCATGTCATCCATGCTACGTCGGGGGTGCCACGCTGTGCTACTGAGTAGCACAGCGTGGCAGTGCTGGTTTTCTGCTTACTTCTTGGCGGGGCGGCCGCCACCGCGGCGAGTGGCGGCCGCGGGACGCCAGGCGCGGAGGTCGTCGTCGGTCAGGCCGTGCTCGCCCTGGATCTGCGAGCGGTATCCCGCGAAGAAGTCGGCGGGGGAGCCGCCGTACATCGCGTCGAACTCGTTGTGCCACTGGATCAGCCAGGGCTGGAGCTCCAGCAGGCCCGCGAGGAGAGGGGTCAACTCCTCGGTGGAGAAGTGGTTGTTGGTGAAGTACGTGGTGAGGGCCTGCGCCTGCTCGCGGTGGTCCCAGCCGGCCCAGCCGTAGAGGTCGGGAGTGCCGGAGGTGGTCGTCGAGTAGGAGATGAAGCGCTCCTTGGGCACGTCGAGCTTGCCCCGGGCCCTCCAATACGACGGCTTGAGGAAGTCGGCCGAGGTGTACTTCGGCGGCACGGGGATCGAGGCCCGGAGCTTCCGCTTGGCTGGCTCGTCAGGGGCTGCGTCCTCCTTGCGCTGGAGGTCCCACACGTGCTCCCAGTCCGCACGCTTCTTCAGCCCGGCGGGCTTGTAGCGCAGGGCGGAGAGGAACGGCACGTACTCATCGGCCAGCAGGTCGGCGACGACGGTCGCTAGCTCCTTGCGGGGCGCGTAGATCTCGGCAACGGAGACGAAGGCCTCGTCGCGAGAGAGCAGGTCGGTGAGCTGGGAGCGGGGGAGGAACGTAGGCTGCTGGTCCTGGAACCAGTGTGCGCGGTGCTCGATGCGGTCGAGCAACCAGGAGCGCAGAGCCTTCGCCTGGAGTGCTTCCCAACCCTCGGTTGTCCAGCGGCGCTTGTACTCAGGTCGCTCAATCATGCCGATGGCACGAGAGGTCTCGATGGCATCGATACGCTTCTGAACGATGGCCTTGTACTCAGCGGGCCAATGAGAAGGCAGGTCGGTGATGGGTGTCGAACCGTGCCGCTTAAACCACTCGTCGGAGACTTCGCCCCGCTCGACACGTCGGGCTAGCACGATCTCGAACGCCCGCTGGCCGAGGGTGAGTCCAGGCAGATCGGCATCAGGTGCACGAAGGCCCTCAGCACGCAGGCCGTAGAGCGAGTACACCTGCCAGTCCAATTCCTCCTGCAGTGCGATCATCCGAGCACGGGTGGATTCCCATTCGGCTCGCGCTTCGCGGAGGGACGCGGCAGTGGGTACGGGCCCCTCAGCGACGGTCAGGGCGCCGGGGCTGATGGCAGAGAGTGCCTGGGCAAGTGCGTCGAGGGTGCTAGCAAGGTCTGTGGGATAGGCGTTAGGGAGGGGGAATTCTTGAAGCTTGGTACCCGTGAACTCAAAGAAGCGTTCCCAGTCGTCGCTGGTGAATCCGCCCCCCTCGCCTCGAATTCCTTTGTCATGGCTCACCATCTTGAGCCAGAAGCAGGCAGTTGAGCTATTCAGAACTCCCAGCAGCCCCACCGAAGGGACCCCAGACTGGGGATCCAAAGAAAGGACCGTTGCGGCCTGGGAATAGATTGTTTCTGGTCGCCGGATCAGGAAGTGCTGATGTGTGGCAACGAGAGCAAAAACGAGCAGCTCATTGGCGGAGTACCGCCTCGGCGAGAAGGAGGAGTATTCGTACCAGGGAAGTCCGCGCTCTTCCTGTGTTCCCGAAAGAGACTTCCTGATATCGAGAAGCTTTCTGACAGGCCAAAGAATCCTAATCTCTGCTTTTGTCAAGTCGCGACGAGTTGCAGAGCTAGAGTATGGAAAGATTGCCTCTGTGGATTTCTGGGCACCCCAGTCTCGGATATCGGAGCCCTCAATAATTCGGCGCGTGAGGCTGCGATCCGCCCCGATCCGTTGAATCGCCCCCCGTGTGATGTACGCGTCATCTTCGCGCGTATTGAGCATGTTGCCTGAGTCGGCCAAGATGGTCTTCAGGCGACGATTCCCCGGAAGGGTCTCGAGCTGGTCGCGAAGGCTAGAAGCCCCTCCGCCGGATAGGCTCCAGGGGTGCCGTGAGAACTTCTCGCGAGGAGTGTCTTCCGAGCTTACCCATGGGCTTTCGGTCCCGGGAAGGTTTACCTGGTTGACGAGCGCCTGCCAGACGAGACCATTTTTCGGCGGACTAGGGATTCCCGGTTCGCCTCGAACCCCCATGATCGTTCGAATTTTCGCGGATCGGTTCCGATGGTTTCGGCGGCCAATGATAATTACTGTGGGTGTTCCGTGCCCAGGGATGTAAGCTCCGGACGTATCGAGAATCTCCATCAGTTCGACAGAATTTGCAAAGAATTCCTCGATGAGTTTCTTTCCGAACTCTCTCTTCATGAAGCCGTTCGATGTGATTTGACCCACAAGTCCGAACCCTCGACCGTCGCTTCCGCCTGCTCTCGCCAGTTCGAAGAATCGCTCGGCGAATGGCGCTGTGAGCTGATACTGCTTGAAGCACGACTGATACAATTCTCGGTAGAGTGTGCTCAGACTCTTGTCCTTGACGGTAATGTATGGAGGATTGCCCACTACTACGTGGTATCGGCCCCGTTCGAGAATTTGAGGGTACTCGTGGACGTCCTCTGTCGCGTACGCGAAATCGGCAAGTTGGTCGTTCGACTCCTCGCCGAGCAGGGTGAGTTCGAGCTGTCGGGTTTTGATGAGTGAGTCACCGACGGCGATGTGGATGGGCCAGTCGTACTTCGTGGCGGCACCCAGCGTGCTGACTCGAGACGCCGCCATTGCTGAGACCAGCAGTCGAAAACGTGCGATAGCGACCGCAAATGGGTTGATATCGACGCCGTGGACCGAGTCCAGCGCCGCCCGCACACGCTCGTGCAGGTCACGCCCCGGCTGGTGCTCTGTCCATAAATTCACCAGCCGTTTGAAGGCCCCCAATACGAAGTGCCCCGACCCACATGTCGGGTCGATCATCTTCAGTTCCGCGTAGCCGAACTCCCGCACTGCTGGGTCCATGGTCCGATCGAGAATAAACTCCTCCACGAACTCGGGCGTCTGACGTAGGGCGTATTTGTCTTTAGCCTCACTGGATAGATCTTCATATAGATCGCCGAGGAAGCGGGTGTCCCACCCCTCCGTACCGTCCTCGTTCAGCGGGTCGGTGAAGTCATGAACGAGGACACCCGCTTCGTCCCGCTCACGCCAGAACTCGACCAGCTCCCGCGCGCCGTCGTGTGAGAGCGGGATCTGGTACAGCGGGTTGTGGCGCCGGTCGAACAGGAGCTTTCCGGCCTGGCCGGTGCCCAGTTCTGCGAACGAGCGCTCCAGCCAGCCGCGGTACGTCGGGTCTGCGTCCTCGTCCACGTACGCCGCGTACCGTTCCAGCGCGAGGTCGCGCTGCTCGTCCGACGGGCCGGTCAGGTACGGCTCGGGGATCAGCCGGTTGTCCTCGCAGAACCGTACGAACACCGTGCCCAACACCCACGCGACCGCCACCTGCGTGATGCGCTCGTCAAGCCACGAAGTCCACGTCGCAGCAGTACGCCCGAGCTTCCGCGCCCGGTCGTACTCATTGCGCAGCCGTACCCGGACCTCCTCGACCGCTTTGGCCTGCGCACCGAGGTCGGCTTCGACCGCCCTGACCTGCTTGATGAGGTCAGCCAACAGCGCCTTGCGGTCGATCACTTCGCCACTTCTCCCATCTCGCCGGCTCGGTGGGCGTTGTTGACCCACGAGTCCGGAAGTTCGATCCACTCTCCGAGTCCCGCCTGGTACGGCACAGCCACTGTGCCCAGCCGGGGGTCGCGTGCCGGGTCGCTCTGCGGGCAGAGCAGCCACAGCGGGCGACCGCCGTTGCGGGAGTGCCCGGCCAGCCGGTCGAGGACGCCCATGGCGTCGTACCGCGCGAACACCCCGCCGTCGACTAGCAGCACTGGTCGCCCGCAGCCACTCGCCGTCACCAGCTCGCCGATCCTCGGCTCGACCACACCCCAGGCCGTCTGTGCGTACTCGGCGAACTTCATCGCCGCCGTAGTCCCCGGCTCGGCTGCGTCGGCGCGCAGGATGGTTGCCCAGGTCGGCTTCGGCCGGGCGTCCACCAGCTCGCGCAGGGCGGCGATCAGCAGCTCGGTCACCGATACCGTCTCGGCGCCGAACCGGCTTCCCTCACTGGCCAGTTCGCGCACTGCCTCCCGTGCGAGGCCGGTCCGTACCGTCAGGGCACGGAAGCCGTCACGGCGCGCCGATGAGGCGAGCCGCTCCTCCGCCTGGACGGCACCCGCCAGCAGCGGGTCGTCCGCGTAGCGGGTGACGTGCGCGGTGCGCGTCGCCTGGCGGCCGGCGCCCGAGCTGAGGTAGCTGGAGCCGCTCTCCGCCCGGCGCGGCAGGTAGCGAGGGGTCCGGGTGTCCTCGCGCATCCCGAGGACCAGGTCGAAGCCGGCCTCCCGGAGGGCCGCCGTCAGCCGCCCACCGGTGGGCAACGAGTAGCCGCCGCGCTCGTCCAGCAGCTCGGGGAAGCGGGCGCGGATGCGCTCGTGCATGTCCTCGGCCGTGAGCCCCGGCTGCCGTGCCTCCGGCACGCCAGGTGTGATCCGAACCAGGCCCGCCTGGGTCAGGCGCAGCGCCCGCACCAGCGACAGATCACGCGGGTAGATCTCAAGGCGAGGGGTCGCGGCCGCGTTGCGGGAGGCCGCGGCGGCCACCTCCACCAGCCGTCGCTCGTCCCACTCGACCACGCCGTTCGGTGGAATGACGGCGCCCAGCTCGGCCAGGACCGTCGCTGCGGTCGGCAGCGTGTCGAGCCTTGCCAGTCGGTCGGCGACCTTGCCGAGCCGCTGCGCGTAGTCCAGTAGGCCTGGCGCAGACGGGGTCGCGGGGTCGTCGTCCTCGCCGACCTCCAGCGCCAGCAGGCCGGCCCCCATGCCTTCGTCGGCCGCGTCACGGTTGGCGACGTGCCGGAACTCGCTCGTTTCCGGGTCGAGTTGCTCGACTTCCAGTACCGCCCGCACCGCCGCTAGGGCGAGCGCTCGGCGCTGCTCGCGCCCCTGGAGCCAGGTGCCGCGCCGGACGGCGAGGGCGTCCGCGATCTCGGCGGCCGACGCGACCCGGCCCAGCGACCGCAGCAGCTCCAGAATCTCGTCGCGCAGCACCTGCACCGCTGGCTGCTTGCGCCAGCGGGTGCGCTGCGTCTTCAGCATCTGTGGGATGCGGCCGGCCGTCAGACCGAGGGCGTCCGCAACGTCCTTCTGCTTCGGCCACACGCCGATCTCGGGGAGGACGCCGCTCTCGTTCGGAAGGCGCAGTAGCAACCGCACCATCTCGACCTCGTTGCGGTTGAGGTCGTTCTTCTTCAACTCCGGCACGAAGACGGTTGCCAGGGTGTCCAGGCTGACGGCACGCAGGGTGTGCCCCGGCACGTTGGCCGCGCCGCCGTCCGAGACCATGGCGTTCACGACCGCGGTCTCCGCCGCCGTCAGCTCATCCAGCTCTGCCTTCGCGGCCTTGCGGCCCTCGGGCGTGAGCGGGCCGGCGGATTGCTCGGACAGGAGGCGCCGCCAGCCCTTGATCCGGCTCAGCACCTCCTTGCGCGTCTTGGCGCCGAGACCGGGTGCGTTGACGAGCTGACGCTGACTCAGATCCACCAGTTCGCCGACCGTGTGGACACCGAGCCCGAACACGAAAGACTGCGCCGCCAGGCTGAGCCCGGACGCCGAGATCGCTGTCTCCCGGGTCGCCGCTGCGGCCAGACGATCTCGTTCCACCTCGGCGTTCTCCGGCTCGGCGTCTGCGATCATCGGCGGGGTGGCGTGGGCCTGCGTACCCTCGGCAGCTACCGATTCGGCGCTCCCGGAGTCAAGAGCCGCCCCGGGCTTGCTTCGCCGGGAGCTCGGAGCGGCGTCCAGCTCCAGGAAGATCCTCTTCCAGGCGTCCCGCATCGGCTTCAGATCGGTGAAACGCTGGGACGCATCCCGGTGCAGAGCCTTGCGGAAGAACGCAGTCAGGCCCTGCTGGATCGCCGGATCGAAGGCCTCGACCGCGATCGTCGGGTACGGCTCCTTCGTCGGGTCGGTCTGACGCGGGGAGACCCGACCGCCTCCCCACACCGGCAGCTCGCCCGAGGCCATCTCGTGCAGGGTCGCCGCGACGGCGTACCGCTCGGCGTGCGCGTCGTACACCGAGCGCGTGATCGTGCCGATGAACGGGTCGAGGTAGCCGTCGGTGCCGGCCGTGGTGTCCTGCACGCGCAGGCCCGCCAGCGAGAAGTCGATCAGTACCAGCTCGCGCGTGCGGTTGGGGCGGATGCGGATCGCGATGTTGTCCGGCTTGATGTCCCGGTGCCAGACGCCCTCGCCCTCCAGGAAGTCGACCGCGCCGAAGAGGTAGTCGCCGTACGCCTCCAGCTGATCGACCGAGAGGCGGCCCTGTTCGCGCAGCTGCCGGGCGACGGTCTCCTCGCGGCGCCGACTCCGCGCACCGGGCGCTGCGGCCTCCTCGATCTCGCGCTCATCGCCGACGTACTCCAGGACGAGCACTGCGCGCCCGCCGATGCGCACCGGCTCGGGCTCGACGAGGCGGATGATCCGGGAGTCAGGACGCAGCCGGCCCATCACCTCGGCCTCATGGGCGAGCACCTCGCCACGACTGTCGCTCAGCGCGACCTTCAGCACCGCGAAGGCCTTCGACCGGCGTCCGCTCGGGTCGGCTGCCAGGTCGCGGACGAGGAAGGCCCGGCTGGTGGAACCGGTACCTAGGCGCCGTCGGACCTCCCAGCGCCCGTCCAGCACATCGCCCGCGACCGCTTCGAGCGGGTCCTTCTCGGGCTGCTCGGCGGCAGGCTCGAGCGGCTGGGCACTCTCCGCAGCCGGGGGAGCGGTCAGGCTCTCCTCGACGAACTCCAGCATCTCCAGGAACTCGTCCACCGAAGCGAGCCGCTGAGCGGGCAGGTAAGCCGTCGAGGCCTGGACCAGGTCGTCGATGTCCTCGGACAGACCGTCCACCACCGCGCTGGGGCGCAGACCCTCGCCCGCCTCCAGCCGTGCGACCAGCTCGGCCTGGCTCGCGGCCGGGGCCTGGAGGGTCGTGAGCAGGTAGGTGAGCACACCGAGCCCGTACACGTCCAAGGTGATCGGGTCGGCGTTGAGAGCGGTCAGCTCGGGTGCGAGGTACGGGTCGGCCGCCTCCGCCAGGTGCGCGCCGGCCTGCGAGAGCGCGGTCGGCGCATGTCGGACACCGCCCTGGGAGCTGTCCCCGGACGGACGGTGCACGGCGATCTGCCAGTCGGAGATCTGCAGATGGGGGTTGAGCCAGCCCGCGTCCTCGCCTTCCGCACCTGCGGCACGGCTGCGGCTGCGCGGAACCACGTGGATGGCCCGGGCAGCCAGGGTGCGGTGGAAGATGCGATTGCTGTGCGCGGAGCGCATCGTCTCGGCGAGCTGCCGCACCAATGACATCCGGGTGAGGATGTCGAGCTTCGGCCCGTACTGCACCAGGTACTCGTCCAGGCGCAGCGTCCGCGGGTCATAATCGAAGATCAGCGCGGGGCCGGCCGAGTGCCCCGAGGAGTCGTACTGGCGCAGCTGCACCACCCCGGGGTGGCGGAACCGCCGCAACACCGCTGCCTCACGCAGGGCCGCACGCTCGACGGAGGCGCGCAGGCCGGAGTCCGAGCCTCGCTCCCGCAGGTAGATGCGGACCCGCGCGACCTCCGACAATTCGTCGTGCCGGGCCAGGTAGTCGGCCCAGGTCGGGCCGGAGTCGAACGATTTCCGCTGCAGGAGGTACGGGCCGACCTTGTACTCGGCATCACTGCGCGCGATTCCGACGCGTTCCAGCACAGCCTTGATCTCGCGGGACGACGGGGCATCGATGCGCCGCCGCTCCTCCCTCGGGGGGCGGCGCAGCATCTCCAGCAACTGGTCGACGGTGTACACGCCGTGCTGGTCGGCGGCCGCCAGTCGCAGCCGCAGGGAGGCGTCCGTGAAACACACGGCCTCCGACACCCAGACTCGCTTGCCGTGATGCGCGAGGAGCCCGGCCAGCTCCTTGGCCTTCTTGTTCGCCAGGTGCAGAGGGTTACCGTGGGTGACCTGGCGTCTGCTCGGCTGGGTCTGGAGCCAGGTGCCGTTGCGGGACTCGACGCTGCCGTGCCAATCCTTCAGCTCGATCAGGTGCACGCCGCCCGGAGCGACGACCAGCAGGTCGACCTCTCGGACGTGGCCGGTGTTGGCGGTGAACGTGAAGTTCGACCAGGCGCGCCACGGATCGGAGTCCGACAGCTTCTCTCGAATCGCCTCCAGGCCGCGGCGCTCGTGCTGGAACTCCGAGTCGGTGACCGTCACCCACCGGCCGTCCCGCATGTGCCGCCCCGCTTCTCGTCGCGTTCTGTTGCCACTGCTCAGCAGACAGATCAACACCCCAGATGGTAGCCGGTGCAGGTGGTGTGCGGAGGAGGTGCGTGAAATTCGAACGGGGCGGATATCGAGGTGCTCGTGGGTGCGACCGGAGTGCCGGGATCGGCTGCTCAGGAGGCGAAGTCACGCAGCAGCTTGGTGAAGGCGACCAACTCCTGGATCATCTCCGCAGGCAGGGGTTTCGCGTCGAAGTGGGCGATCCGGTTGCGGATGTCCTTCACCCGCTCCAAGTGACGGACGAACTGGATGCGGTCCATGGCGGTCCAGCCGAGCGCGGCCCAGTTCGCGTCGGCGTTGGCAGCCATGACCGGCTTGGACTGGGTCCCGTCCAGAAGGCGAAGGTAGTCGCCGAACATCAGATCGGTCACCAGGCCCGACCGCTGGTCCGCCTTCTTGTTGGTCTGCACCGCGCGGATCGCCTCCTGATCGAGGGCTGCGCCGAGGCACCTGCGCAGCAAGGACTCGATCTCACCGACCAGGAAGAAGGGGCGCGCCGTACCCTCGAAGCGCTCGGTGATGTCCGCCATCGTCACCAGACCCGACAGGCAACCGTCGTCACCGCGCACCAGGAGGTAGCCGTGCTCCTTGACCACCGGCAGGCAGCTGAAGAACTCCTGACGGGCGTCCGCCACCGGAAGGGAGTCCTTCTGCATCGCATTCTCGAGCGTCGGCGACTTACCCGTCTCGTACATCCGTGCCAGCGAGCTCCAGGTCACGACACCGTGCAGCGCCGCCATGCCGGTGATAACCGGGATCTGGGCGAGCCCTTTGGTGCGCATCAAGTAGGTCGCCTGCGACACCGTGCCGTTGAGGTTGACCGTCGTGACGCCGCGGCGAGCAGCCTCGAGCTCACCGATCTGGATCCGCTGCGGCAAGACGTGTGAGGGCAGCGGATCCTCCTCGTCTTCCTCCTCAGCATCCATTTCGGGTACGACCGCGGCCGAGGCCACGACGTCGACGTGGTCACGCTGGTGGCAGACGGCGAAGTCCGGGACGGTAGCCAGCCCGACGTCCGCCAAGGCCCGGGAGATTACGTACACGGTCTGGTGGTTACGGACCCGGACCCCGAAGAGCGCGAGGATCTGCTCCACGGGGACCCGGGAGTCCTTGAGCGCTAGGATCTCCTGGTCAGACGGGGTGCTGGTCATCGCGGGCCGTCACCGTCGACCAGCCCGCGGAGCGCGGTCCGCTTGCCCATGGCTGTCTGGACCAGGTCCACCAATTGCTTGGAACGGTCGATGTAGAAGCGCTCGTAGTCGTTGTTGCGCAATGCGTCCGGGTCGATGAGGTGGGTGGCGATCACGTCGTCGAACCACTCCGGCCGCATGTCCGACGCCGCGACCAGCGAGGGCAGATAGGTGGCAGGCGGCCCCGTCATCGCTTGGGAGGCGCGGTACGAGAGCGGCGTCTTGTTCACGATCGAGTTGGTCGGGTACGTCTGCCCGCGAGTCTTGCTGACCCACCCCTTGGGAAAGATCTGCCGGACGTAAACGCTGTGCTCGTCCAACCGCTTGGGGCTGAGTGGAGCACCCGTGAAGTGCCAGTCCACTGCCCCCTGCTTGATCAGCAGGGCATAGATCCCCTTGTAGGCGGCACTGTTGCGGGTGGTGAGTGTGTCCAGTCGCTCCGCGAAGAAATAGGAGTCGGCGATCGTGTCGGGGACGTCCCCCGCCCCGCGGATCCAGGCAATGAGCTGTTCGACGTCACGGGTGAAGCGGGTTTCCGTGGATCCGCCGTACATCTCGCCCAGTACCCCGCACCAGTACCACTGGGTGATCATCTCCTCGGCCGCGAGGCCCTCGGTCTCTGCGCCGAGGATGGCACGGACTGCGGCGAGCGGGACGAGCTGAGTCCGGTAGGGCAGGTCGGTCCCGCGCACGATGCACTGCTGCTGCAGGAAATCTCCGACCCAGTTGAACGCCTTCGCCAGCAGGGGGGCGAGCCGGTCGAAGTCGGCGAGCGGAAGCTCGAGGAGGTCGCGCCGCTTGCACGAGACCGCGGTGCCTGGCCGCGACTGCTTGCGTTCCCAGGTGCGTACCAGGGCGACGGCCTGCAAGAAGTCGCTGCTGCTCAGGCCGTCCTCGAGGCCTTGGTCCAGCCGGCCGAACACCGGGAACCGGGTGGCCAGGTCCTGCTTGATGGTCTGCCAGATGACGGGGAGCTGGTAGTAGTCTCCTCCGCTCTTCTCGGTGTAGGCCCGGTCCCCGGCATAGGTGGCGGTGAGCAGCTCGAAAACGTTCAGCGGGACGCCGCCTGTGTTGACCCGCTCGAATACTGCGCAGACAGCGTCCATCGAGGTCGACGCGGCCAGCCGGATCATCGGTACCTGGAAGGACCGTACCTGGTCCAGCACCCGCTGCTCGAACTGGCTCCACAGATCCCAGTTCCGGTCCTCGTCCGCCTTGACGAATGCCTTCTGCCAGGTGTTCACGCGCTTGGCGTCGAAGACGAAGTGCAACGGGAAGAGACCGGCGGCACACTCGTTCTCGGTGGTCTGAAGGTCCAGGACGACCGTGCGGGCGAAGTCGGTGCGCAGAACCTTGTTCTCGGGCACGGAGACGATCGCCTCGTCCCGGTCCGCGGAGGACCCGACAGCCTTGGCGATATCGACGTAGTACCAGCGCTTGATCGCCTTGCCTCGCGCGTCGACCGTCTCGACCGGCGCGTCGAGGTACAGGGCCTGGAAGAGCGAGGTGAGTCGCTGTTGGCCGTCAAGCAGCAGAAGGCTCGGTACCTTGTCCTCGACCAAGCTGGCACCAGTGAGCGTGCGGGCCCGGAACGGGGAGTGGCCGCCGGTCTCGAGCGTCATGACGACGCCGAGCGGATAGTCGAGCGTCACCGTGGCGATGATGGCTCGGATCCGGTCGTCGTCCCACTTCCACTCACGCTGGAAGTCGGGAAGTTGCAGCGTGCCTGAGGCGACGTCCGCGAGGACGTCCTTGAGCTTCGGACTGTCGAGCGCCACCCGGTCTGTTCCCCACCCTAGAAGCCAACGTGTGCCAGAGTAATTCGATCAACGAGGTCACGTCGGCGTCAACCCAGTTGCCTTGCACCGGAATTGATCAGACAGTCGCATCAGTCTTCTGGTGAGCTGTCTGAGCCGTTTGCGGGCGCACCAGTTCGCGCAGCTTGGCGCGGGTCTCCGGGTCCGTGGAGTACACGACGGTGCCGATCATGCCGCGGGTCAGCAGCACCTTGTAGGTGTTGCGGATCAGGCGGTCGATGTCGGCGTCGCTGGTGGACTTGCGGAAGACCGGGTCCTTGGAGGCGGTCCGGTCGATGTGCCAGTGGTCGGTGCGCCAGACGAGGTCGGGCCCGAGGATGACGCCGCTCCAGTCGTACTCGAAGCCCTGGGCGGTGTACACGCAGCCGACCTGACCGAAGCCGGCCAGGTCGGTGGCCCACAGCGCGGCCGGAGGCGCACCGGCGATCGAGCGGTCGCCGTAGACGTTCCACGGGCGGGCCCAGTCACCGATCCGCACGTCGAGCGGGAGCGGATCACCCGGGGCGACCTTGGTGGTCCATTTCCAGCAGTACCCGGCCGACATCCGGGCGCCGTAGCCCTCCGCGCGCCGGGCCTCCAGGAACGTCTCCAACTCCTCGGGAGTGTCCACGACTTCGAGGACGACCTTGCCGTCGGGCTCCCAGCCGACGGGGCCGCCGGACTCCAGGCCCAGCAGGCGCACCACCCAGCGCAGGTAGGCGTCGCTGCCGCCGCAGCGGAACTGGCTGTCCAACTCGACCACCTCGCACTCCAAGCCCTTCACCGCGGCGGCCGCCCTGATCTGCGCCACCGTGCCCATCTCGCCCGGCCGGACCACCTGGTGCTCGTCCAGCAGGAACACCGGCACCCGGGCGGCGTCGATCAGCTCCTCGATCTGCGGCTTTCCGGTGCGCTCGATGGCCCGGGTGTACCGGTTCGCCGAGGTCTCGCGGATCCGGTGCGCCTCGTCGCAGATCAGCACGTTCAACCCGTTGCGCTCGGCGGTCATGAAGCTGTTGAAGTACTTGAACAGCTCCTGGACTTGGCGCTTCCGCGCCCCGGCGACCCGGCGCATCGTGGTGGTGAACGAGCTGGACCCGGTCGCGTGGAGAGCGCTCACGCCACGTCGGTACAGATCGCCCAGCAGGGACAGCGCGATCACGCTCTTCCCCGTGCCCGGACCGCCCGTGATGACCACCACCTGCTTGTGGTCGGACTGCTGCGCCCGGCGCACCGCGCGCAGCACCAGCTCGTAGGCCACCCGCTGCTCGTCCAGCAGGACGAACTGCTCACGCTCGCGCACCTCGTCCGCGGCCACCGCCATCAACTGCTTGGACGGGGCGACCTTGCCCGCGAGCAGCAGGTCCGCCGCCCGGGCGCCGGAGGCCGGCTTCAGCTTCGAGCGCAGGTACTCCACGAACTCCCCGCGCCGCTCGGCGGTGAAGAGCCGACCGCGCTCGTCCTGCGGCACCTCGTACAGGCCCTGGACGCCGAACTCCGTCGCGTTGTGCAGGAAGGCCACCCCGGATACCCGCTCGGGGTGCTCGGCGAGTGCCCCGTTGAAGGAGATGAGGTAGTCGCAGTAGCCGCGGACCTGCTCGATCGGGTTCAGCACCGGCCGGGTGTAGGCGTCGACGCGGCACAGCAGCGGCTCGCCGTCCTCCGGCAGCGCGCTGCTCCACTGCTTGAGCTCGACCACCACGTACGAGGGCTCGCCCGTGACCGGATGGACGCCGGCGAGCACGGCGTCGGCCCGCTTGCTGTTCAGCGGGAGGGAGTACTCGAGGAGTACCTCCACCGCGCCGAGTCCGGCGTCCAGGAGGGCGTTGGTCAGCTCGGGGATGCTCATCTCCCAGGAGCGCACCTCGGACGGGCCGGGCCGGTGGCCGTGCTGGTGGACGAACTGGTCGACGAGACGCACGAACAGGGATCCGGCCAGCCTCTCGGCGGCGACCGCGGACACGGAGTCGCGGAACAGCAAGACATGCTCCCAGGCAGCACGAAGTGACTCGTGCGGGTGGGGGCATGTCCCTGGGGGAAGCCCGGCGGGCCGCGCTGATGACTGGGCCAAACCTACAACGGAGTGCCTGAGCCGCTGTCCGAGCATCTGCGCTTCCGGCGGCGTGTAACGGCTTGGTCAGGTGGAGGTGGACGTCGTCGGACTCCGACCTCGTCCGATGACGGGTTCGATCTCTTGACGAGTGTGCCGTCGATGAGCATTGTGCACAGACGGCCGCTCCTGCATCTAGGATCTGCGGTACTGTTTGCGGCCCGACAGGCTTCCTGCTGAGGACATGCCCCCAACCCGCACGAATCATTCGTGGTCCGGTCCCGGGGGGTCCCTTCGTGCCAATGCTCCTGCTGAACCTGTCGGCGCAGGATTTGCTCACTCTTAACTCGCGTCGCCGGATGGTGCCGCACCTTGCCGAGCGGTGGCGGAAGTTCCGAGAGCACGAGGCTTCAGAGACGGAGCGATCCGCGTGGGCGGAGAGCCTCATCTGCCTGGCGAAGGATCTGGTCGCCGCTGACCGGGGCAACGTGCAGATGGTCGTCGAATGTGCCGTGACTGTTGACGAGGACCTCAAGGGGGGAAGACCCAGGCTCGTGGACGTTGTTCTGGTGGGCCGCCACCCGACCGAGGACCAGCCGTCAGTCCAGTTGGTGGAGCTGAAGCGCTGGTCGACGGTGACCAGAGTCGAGAGGGCCGTCGCGGACCTGATCTACGTGGAGGGCCTGGCGAAGCCCAAGAAGCATCCTGCACGGCAACTGGAGGAGTACTACCGGGCCTTCATCAGTGAGAAGGGCCCCTTCTCCGGCGACATCGAGTGCGGCGGTTTCGCTTACCTGCACAACGCCACCGAGGAATCGGTGCGTCCGCTGATCGACGTGGATGCGCCGATGGGTGCCTGGGCCCGGGTGTACACCGGGGACAGGCACCGACAGTTGCTGACCGACCTGCAGAACCACTTCGCCGCTGACGGCGGCGCAGCCCAGGCCGAACAACTGCTGCGCGGCATCGGCGTGCGCAACACACCTTTGCTCGACGCGATGATGTGGTCCCGGGGGACGGACACCGTCTTCACCCTGCGCGGGCGGCAGAAGAAGGCGGCCGATCAGATCCTGGAGGCTGCCGCCAAGGTGCTGCCGTCCCCGCAGCAGCCCGCGCTGGTTCCGGACGAGCGGCAACTGGTCTTCCTGGTGACCGGCGGCGCGGGCACCGGCAAGAGCGCCATCGGCCTGCAGATCAAGGCGGAACTGGAGGCCGATGGCCGGACCGTCAACTACGCCAGCGGGAGCCGGGCCTTCAATGCCGCGATGCAAGAACACGTCGGTGTCGGGGACCGAGAGTTCAAGGAGACCTTCACCTACTTCTCCAATTACGTCTCGACGCCCGAACCGCTGATCGACGTGCTGATCTGCGACGAGGCGCACCGACTCCGTGACCGCTCGACGAACCAGTACTGGCCGCCGGAGAAACAGGGAACGCGGCCGCAGGTGGACGAACTCCTCGATGCGTCCCGTCTGACGGTCTTCTTCCTCGACGAAGGCCAGGTCGTCCGTCCCAACGAGGTCGGTACGGTCGATCTGATCCGGGAGGCGGCCGAGCGGCGCGGAGCCCGAGTGGTGCAGTGCGGGCTCCGCGAACAGTTCCGGTGCGGTGGCAGTGACGCCTACGTCCGCTGGGTACACGCTCTGCTCGGCTTGTCGGGTGACCTGCCCGAGCAGTGGACGCCGGACGGATTGATGCATGTCGAGGTGGTGGACACGCCGGAAGCGCTCGAGGAGATCATCCTCGGTGAGGCGAGCGCCGGGGCATCCGCGCGCATGGTGGCCGGCTACTGCTGGCCCTGGACCGAGCCTTTGGGCAAGGAGAAGCGGCTGGAGCCCGACGTCAGGATCGGCGACTGGCACCGGCCGTGGAACGCGAAGAGCGACACCTTCTGTGCGCACGGAGCCCCGCCCAGCAGCAGGTGGTCGGTACACAAGAAGGGCATCGGCCAGATCGGGTGCGTGTACACCGCGCAGGGCCTCGAATGGGACTGGTGTGGAGTGATTATGGGCGATGACATGGTGCGCCGAGACGGCCGGTGGGTGTTTCGCCGGGGCAAGGAGACGGGGAAGTCGGCGGAGGGTGTGAAGCGGGTGCGCGTTCCCGGGTCCTTGGATCCGAAGGTCAAGGCGGGGAGCGTCAGCGACGAGGAGTTCGCCCGGCTGATTCGGCACGCCTACCACGTGCTGATGACGCGGGCGAGCCGGGCGGCAGTGCTCTACTCCACCGACGAGGAGACCCGGGAGTACCTCAAGGGCCTCGTCGGGGAAACCCAGATCCACGGGTTGCG
This sequence comes from Kitasatospora cineracea, assembly GCF_003751605.1. Lineage (NCBI taxonomy): Bacteria > Bacillati > Actinomycetota > Actinomycetes > Kitasatosporales > Streptomycetaceae > Kitasatospora > Kitasatospora cineracea. The sequence goes on along the minus strand of NZ_RJVJ01000002.1, from coordinate 1,158,942 downwards.
ACCGACCAGGGAGAGTCTGCCGAAGCACCTCGCCCGTCCGAAGATGGGACGGAAGAAGCGCAAGGACGACCTTCGGCTGTTCTGACGGACGGCGTGGTGAGGTGGCGGGCTCGCCGGGCCCGCCACCCACCTGCGTCAGAAGAGCAGGTGCGCCACCGAGGACAGCGCCGTCACCAGAACGTTGGAGACGACTCCGACAGCGATGTCGATCAGGATCTCGCGGATCCTTCCACGATGCGCGGGCTTGCACTCGACCGAGGTCATACGGCCATCCCTGGGTGTGAGATTGGAATGGCAGGGGGCACCCTACCGGGCAGCCACGTCCACGTCAGATGGTGATCACCTGACGGGCACAACCATTCGTCAATCGCAGCCCGTTGAGGACGCGTAGGACCTGAGCCTCGTACCCTCCGGGAAGGTGCGCAGCTCGACGATCATACCGCCTGGGTAGGCTGGCGCTGAGGGCCAGGGAGCGGAGCTTCTCCCAGGATTCGGGGACGGTCGATCACCCACCGGTCTGTCCGCTGGACGAGGTCCGGGCCAATGGTTGTGCCGGACCGGTCGTGGCCGAAGCCTCGGCGCAGCGATTCTCTGAGTCCTGAAGGTTGTTCTGCAAGGCTGGGACCGGAGAAGTCCCCGCGCGGTGCGGCTGGCAGGCCTCGTCGGTATCCTCCTTGGTCGCACTGGGACGCCCCTGGATCGAGCAGGTCTTCGCCCAGGAACTCACCAGCCGCGTCCAGCTGCCCTTCGGGTACGAGATCGTCCTCGCCGCTCGGGGTCTCCAAGCGGTCGGCATCTTCATCCCTTTCGCCGATGTCGTAACAGTGAACGACTGTGCCTGCCTGCGCGACCTCTGCCGCTGACCGGATCAGGGCGTCTCAACTCCGGTGGTGGCCACCCACTGCTCCACCTGGCCGAGCACGTCATCGGGCCGGGGAGAGGTCGAGTGGACGGTGAATTCGACGTAGCCGGGGTCGTCGACGGGCAGGGCGGGCAGCGGGTGCTCGCGGAGACGGACGACGAGGTAGCCGGCCGCGAGGAGGTCACGGGACTTCTCCGTGTCGATGTCGTTCTTGTCGGTGTGCCAGTAGGAGCCGTCGTACTCGATGGCGAGTGTGCGGCCCTCGGGGAGGTCGACGGTGATGTCCACGGTTCAGTAGCTGCGCGGGGCGAAGGCTTTGTGCCGGACCGTCAGTCCGGACGTAGCGGTGCCGAAGACGTGCTGCGCGGCCGCGTGATGCGCCAGTTTCACCTGCGACTTGCCACGTTCCCGGCATTCGGGGCAACCGCTGCCGTTCGAACGGGAGGCCAGGGGCGCCTGCCATGTGTGTTCAGGGTCGCTGGAGCAGACCCAGGCCGGGACGAACAAGGTCTGTGCGGTCGGGCGGACGTGCCAGGGGGAGACCTGGTTGACAGGTGACCATTCGGCGGCCGGACGGGGGAAATGGAAGGCGAGGGAGTCGAGGATCGTATGGCACACCGGGCAGCGCAGTCGCTGTCCCTTCTGGCGTTCCGCCGGTGTGTCCTGCCACGCATGGCCGCAACCGGGGTCCTGCCACCACACGGTTCTGCGTGATCCGTGGGAGATCTTGGCCAGACTGAGACGGCCGTTGAGGGTCGGGTGCCACTGGGCGGCGATCTCCGGGCTCAGCCGGAACGGGACCCCGGAGGCGGCTTCGGCCTCCTGCCGGTCCGCGGAAGTCTTCAGGCTCCGGCAGGAGGGGCAGCCCGAGTGCAGGTAGCGGAGCGGAGACACCCACGGGTGATGGCCGCGCGGGCAGCGGAAGCGGCGCAACCCGCCGTCGCCGGCCACGAACACGGTGCGGGGATCCTCGTCATCGGCCCATGCCTCCAGGAGTTCGGGAAGTTCGGCAACCGGGGTGATCCGCAGGCGTTCGAGTGTGGCGTCCCGCTCGGCGCGGTGCCGCGGTTCGCACGCAGGGCACTGCCGGGCGTGGAGCATGTGGCTGACCCGTGCCGTGAAGCGCAGGCCGCAGTCGGGGCAACGCCAGGCGACCTCCCGCACGGCGGTGACGGTGGCGGTCTCCCACTGTGCGGTGCCGTTGGCCTCGTGGTGCCACCAGCCGAGGACCGGCAGTCCCGAGTTCTTGAGCAACTCCCGCCGCTTCTCGCCAGGAGCGTGGGAAGTCTGCTTGGCCCGGCTCGGATTGGCCCCGCAGCGGCAGCCGAACGCGATGTCCCCCAGTCGCTCCGCGCTCAGCCGCCCGCAGTACCGGCAGCGCATGTGGTGCGGATCCTCCGCGTACGAGGGCGCGGTCAGCGCAGCCAAGTAGTCGTAGCCGTTGTCTTCCGCATGCTCACGGACCCGCTCGGCTGGAACCGGGGCCAGGTCCGCGTGCTGACCCTGGAGTGAAGTTCCACCCTGCGGTTGGACACTGTCCGTCTACGCCGCGAGGGTGTGACCTTGCCGGTGCCGCTGGCGGATCTCGAGTGGCGTGAGGTAGCCCCATTCGGGGTGCTTGCGTAGGCGCCTGCGGTTGTAGAAGACCTCGACGAAGGCGAAGACTTCCGATCGGGCAGTGGTGCGGTCGGGCCAAACTCGGGTGCCGATCTCCTCCTTCAAGACAGCGAAGAAGCTCTCGGAAATGGCGTTATCGTAACAGGAGCCGACTCTCCCCATCGACTGCCGCAGGTTCAACTTGCTTGTCTGGGAACGGAATTCACTCGACGTATATTAGCTGCCGCGATCCGAGTGGAAGATGCAGCCGCTCTCCAAGACGCCTCGGCCGGCCGCCATTCGCAGCGCGGCCACCGGCAGTTCGGCGCGGTGGTGGTCGGCCATCGCGTAGCCGACCACCTTGCGGGTGGCCAGGTCGATCACGGTGGCCAGGTAGAGCCAGCCCTCCTTGGTCGGCAGGAAGGTCATGTCGCCGACCAGCCGCATCCCCGGGCGCGGTGCGCTGAAGTCGCGCCCGACCAGGTCCGGGGCGAAAACCGGCCTGCGGGCCTGGCGGGTCAGACCGCGGCGCCGGCGGCGGGTGACGCCGGCGATGCCGCGCTCACGCATGATCCGCTCCACCTTCTTCCGGTTCACAGCCCGACCCTGGCGACGGAGTTCCGCATGAACGCGCGGGACGCCGTAGGCGCCTCGGGAGGCCAGGTGGATCACCGAGATCTCCGCGGCGAGGAGGTCCTCGGCCCGCTCGCGGGCGCGGCGGTCCTGCTCGCCGGCCCGCCAGGCGTAGAAGGAGGAGCGGGCGATGCCCAGCGCTCGGCAGATCCGCTTGACGCCGAAGGCGCCGTGGTGGTCCTCAACGAAACGGAAGCGGATCACCGATTCGTCTCGGCCGCGAAGTAGGCGGCCGCCTTGCGCAGGATATCGATCGTCTTCTGCTGCTCGAGGTTTTGCTGGCGAAGGCGGGCGAGCTCCTCGCGCTCGGGGCTGGTCAGCTCGCCGGGCGGGCCCTCGCCCCGGTCGGTGCGGTCCTGCTTGACCCAGCCCCGCAGCCCCTCCGGACTGACCCCCAGCTCCCGGGCGATCTCAGTGACGTTGCGGTGCGGAGACGAGCGCACGAGCGCGATCGCGTCCCGCTTGAACTCCGCCGTGTACCGCTTACTCATGTTGCTGTTCGTTCCCACCTGTGACTGCTTCCTCCGGGCTCACATGTCCCAGTCTCCAAGTGTCCAACCCCAGGGTGGAACTTCAGGAGTTCACGGGACTCCTGAGCCCATTCCCGCCAGTAGCAGGCCCTACAGGTGGTCACGCCCGCCGCGTTGTTGGAGAGCGTGTACTCGAACCGGTAATGGGCCTCGCAGCCACATACCAGGCACCGGGTAAGCCGCCAGGTGGTTGGCTTCGTGAACGGCTCCAAAGGCTCCAGACCGCCGACCCGGAGGATCTCCGTGATGTGGCTATGGGCCTCGCAGCCACATACCAGGCACCGGGTAAGCCGCCAGGTGGTTGGCTTCGTGAACGGCTCCAAAGGCTCCAGACCGCCGACCCGGAGGATCTCCGTGATGTGGCTGTCGCACCAGGCGTCAGGCGAACGCGTGCGGTAGGCACTGGGCTGTAAACAACCCGAATCTGCGCACACCTGGATCGGCTTCGAAAGCGGTATGGAGCTCATCGGTGGATCTCCCCATGGTTCCTACGAGAACCATCGTGTTGCTCGGTCGTCCCAGCTCGCAACGAGCAGCACTCTCCTCCGCCCGTCGCCCCACGTGGCCATGGCAATGAACGTCATGACCCCAGGACAAGACCCTTCGCGAGACGGCGACGGTAGTTAAGCCGATTACTGGAGGGCGCCTGCTCTCATCACCGCCTGCCTCGTCTGCCTCCAGTGCTGGGACGGTAGGCGTCTGCGATGATCTGAGACAGATCGTCGTCACTGAACATGCGGTGACTGCCGATCACCCGGTGGGGCACGCGGCCGGCAGCCGACTCGGCGCGGAGCCAGGCGACTCCCACGCCCAGGCGCTTGGCGGCCTCGGCGATGGAGTGCAGCAGCGGGCCACTGGTGTCGGGTCTGGTGCTGCTCGGCTTGGTCCTGGCGCTGTTCCCTGGTGCGGGTGGTGCGGCGGGCAGACCGAGAGCGGCAGCCTCTGCCGCAGCGAGGAGCACACCCGGTCCGCGAAGACGGGCCCCGTCCCCGATCCCGTCGTTGGGCCCGGGCAAGCCCAAGGCACGCCGGTCCTGTGTCGCTGGATCCTCGGAAGGTAGAAGCAGAGAGGCCAACCGATAGTCCTCTTCGGTCATCGGAGCTCTGGCTTCGAGCGCACGGAAGAGTCGTAGACGCTCGGACTGCAGTGCACGCTTGTCCAGACTCCAGATTTTCTCCCGGAGCTCTTCCCAAATCGCATGAGCCTGCAGCGCGGCCAATGCGTAGGACGTCACGTCCGCGCCCGGCTTGGCCTTCACCCGCCGGTGTTGGTAGCAGACCTCCATCCCGGACTCGACCGGAACCTTGCACGGGAAGCCGTAGAAGGACGAAACCGGTTCAGGACAACGCGGCCTGTCACGAGCCAGAGACCGGTCCGCCCCCGCTCGAATCTGCCGGATCTGTTCTGCCGCGTTCTTCCATCCCTGCTTCGGGACACCCCATGCCTTTGCCGCTTCCAATGGGCTCAGATGATCGAGCGAACGCATGCGCTCCATAGGGGTTTCCGTGCCGTCCACGTTTCTCCCTCCTGGCTCTCTGGACGTCGTATCGTCCTCCTGCCGTGTGCTCCCAGTCAGACTTGACCGATCACCGTCGACAGATTTTCGAGTGCGCTCGTGCATGACCAGCTGTTGGTTGTTTCCGGCTGGGTCCGGACGAGAAAAGGCGGGCGGCTGAAGTATCTGCACGGTGTTGCTCTGGGGAGCACCTGTTGTGCACTGCGCGCTTCGGGGTGCGATTTCATGAACGGACAGCGCGGGCTGTCTACCGTCTGACGTGCAGCGATGGCCATCGCCGGGCGACTGGGGGTCAAGGGGTCGCAGGTTCAAATCCTGTCGTCCCGACTGTGAAGTCGGTTGTGGGAGCCGGTACTTGGGAAACCAGGTGCCGGCTCTTTCTGTTGCCGTGTCAGGTGGTGGTCGCGTGGTGGTGGCCGGACCGCATGGGCCAGTTCTCGGTGGGGTCGTCGAGGCGCGGGGTGCGGTTGGCGGGGCGTGGCCGGTGGGGGCGGGGGTGTTGGCGTGCGAAGCGGTGGGTGCGGCAGACGGGGGTGCCGAGTTCTTCGTGGTCGGTGTTGTCGAGGGTCCAGGCGATGCCGTCGGTGCCGGTGCGGGCGGCGCGGGGGGTGAGGTGGGCGTAGATGTTGGCGCTGGTGGACAGGGTCCGGTGGCGCAGGGTTTTGGACATGATCGGCAGCGGGACGCTGGCGGCGGGGCCGAAGCTCATCGCGAGGTGGCGCAGGTCGTGCAGGGCGGTGCGGGGGACGCCGGCTTTGTCGCAGAGCAGGTGGAAGTGGTCGAGGACGTTCTTGGGGTGCAGGGGGCGGCCGTGGCGGTGGAAGACGTAGCCGGTGGGGTCGGTGGTGTTGCCGAAGGGGCCGGGGTCGGCGCGGCCGTCGAGAGCGGCGGCCGCACGGTGTGAGAGGACGGGCCGCACGCGCGCGATGGCCACCGGCGTCCAGCACGTCATCGACCAGCACCCCGCCGCGTCCCGCACCGAGGAGACCTTCCCCCTGGTCGGACTCGTCATCACCGTCCCCACCGACTACCTCGGCGGCATCCGCGCCCTCCAGGCCGCCCTCGACCGCGCAGGCACCCGCGATCTCCTCGACCGCACCCCCTGACACTTCCCGAAGCACCCCTGCCCGGGCACGCCCACCCCCTCCCGGCCCGGGCCCCGGTCGAGCCCGAGCGGGTGGTGAGGGGCCGGGGCGGGCGCACGGCGCTGGTGACGAGTTCCGACATGGCCAGCAGGACCGCGTGGCGCGCGTCGCCGTTCGAGGCGGGTCGCCGGACGATGAGCTGTTCCGGATAGGCGGAGGCCGCACGGGTCCGGCTCGGGAAGCTGGTCGTGTCGTCGAGGTCGACCGTCAGTGCTCTCACTCCCTGCTCCGCCCGCCTCGAACACGTTGACGCTGGAGAAGATCCGGCTGTTGGAGAGCCCCCGTTGCGTGCCCAGCTGCAACATCAACCCGATCCTCAGTCACGGCTCAGTGATGCGCGCCGCCCAGGCGTCCGCGTTCGGCTTCCCCGACCCGCTGATCGGGGTCGCTGCGTTCGCCGTGGTGGTCACCGTCGGCGTCGTCCTGCTGACCGGGGCCCGGCTGCCGCGGCCCGGCGCTGGTCTGTCGCCGCCCTGTACCATTCAGAAACTCATCGCTGCTGGTCAAGCTACGTATCTGTACTCCTTGATGACGCCGCCGAGTACATGGGTACGGAGCAGTCGGTGTGCGGCCAGGTCGGTTGAGGGTCCCGGGTGCTCCTGTACGGCCAGGTCTGGGAACGCGCCGCCGCGAGCAGGGCGACCTGGGGACGTGGGACCGCTCTGCGTTCCTGCTACCAGCCCGCTCCGCGTCCGGTGCCGGCGACAGGGCTGAAGGGGCACGTTCCCGCGCTGCCCCGGCCCCGTCCGCCGCACCGCCGACGGGTGCGGGGAAGGCGGCGGCCGTGCCGGGGAGGACGGAGAGTAGGCTGGGCATCACCGAAGGCACTTCGCATGCCGGCACCGGATACTGGCGTCGTCTCCGGCGAACGGCGATGCCGGGCCCGGGCCCGCGGGCCGGTCCCGGAGACAGGTCTTCAGCCATGACCACGATGTTCGACCGTGCCGCACCGGCGCCCTCCGCCCTGGAATCCGCACTGCGGCTCTCCCTGGCCCCCCACGGGTTCCGGCCCGGCCGTCTGGACGGAGCCTGGTGGCCCCGTTCGCGCGACCTCCTCCTCGAACTCCCCTCCCTGGCCGCCGAGCTCGACGCGCGGTGGGGCCGGGTCACCCGGATCACCGTCAACCCCGCGCAGTGGCCCGTCATCCCCCGGCGCGTCCCGGTCACCGGGCACACCGTCCACGCGGGCTGGTACACCACCGAGCAGGACGAGCACATGATCATGGTGTGCTCGTACGCCCCGCGCCGACTGGAGTTGCTGGTCGTTTCGCCGCGGACGGACAGCGCCGGCGCCGTCCGGCTGATGGCCGAGGCCGCCGACCCGGCGAACACCAGGACCGCCAGCGAGTTGCTCGCCGCGGACGCCGTCGGCGGCGGGACGCGGTAGGAGCCCGGTTCCGGGTTCCTGCCGTCGTCCGTCGCACCTCCCGGCGGCGCCGGTGCGGCCGACCGGCAGGCGGACACCGCCCGGAACAGGGCCGCTGCCTGGCCGGCGGCCCGGGCAGCCGGCGGGCGGCCCCGCTGCGGACGGCTCGGCCTGAGAGCCCGGGACCGTCGACCGCTCCGGTCCCCGGCGGGCCGGGGCGGTACGCGTGTTCGCGCGGTGGGCCCCGCCGGTGCAGGCGGGTCGCCGCCGCGTCACCAGAAGTGGCGGCGTCCGGCGACCTCGTGGCCGAGCGCACCCGCGATCACCAGGCCGAGGCCGACGACGGCGAGGATGATGCCGATGGTCCACAGGACCGGGATGCCGGCGAGGAAGCCGATGACGAGGAGGATGACTCCGAGAATGATCATGATGACCTTCGTTCCTGTTCCCCCCGGGTGGTGCGGTGCTCCGCGGGGCGGAGTCGGTGCTGCTCCTTCCGGTGGCGTCCCCGGCGCGGCGGGTCGGGGTGCTCCGGGAGTGGGCCGGAGCGGAGGACATCGAGGCCGTGTTCGAGTTCGGCGGCCCCGTCGTAGGAGGCGAGTTCCTGCGGTTCGTTGAGGACGTGGCCGTGCAGGAGCCCAATCGGGGAACGGTGGACGTGCAGGGCGATGGCGCCGGTGGGGCCCGCCCCGGCGGGGAGGGCCGGGATGTCTCCGAGGGGCGAGGGGCGCGGGGCGAGGGGAGCGGCCGGGGCGCGTGCCGGGCGCCGCACGGACGGCTTCTCGGCGCCGTCGCGGTCGACGATCCCCGGCGTGCAGGTCGGCGTGCGCGCCGGATCGAGCCGCTCCGCGGGGGCGATCCGGCGTCCCGGTCGGATGCGCGGGTCGGAGTGACGGCCATGTCGACACTTCCTCGTCGTGCCGGACGTGAGCACCGGTGACGTGAAGTTCGTAGCCGCACGGTGTCGACGTCAGTGTAGTCCGCGCGCTGACTGCAGGCATGCGACGTAGGCCCGTCGGGAGCGCGTCATGACCATCCTTCTCCGATCCCTCCTGGCCGCCGCGGCCGCCATCGCGGTGGCGGGGGTCCTCGGCGGCACCGGCAGCGCGCACGAACTCACCGGGACCTTCTCGGTGTTCGGCCATCACGTGACCGGCTCGACCGGGGTGCCGTTGCTCCGGGGCGTCGTGGTCGGAGCGGTCGCCGTGTTCGGTCTCGCCTCCCTGCTGGTCGGCGCCCGTGACGCCGCGGTGGCGGCCGACGGGTACCGCGACGAGTTCGCCCGGCAGCGCGAGGCCCTGCCAAGGAGCCCGACCGCGCCCGGGAGTAGACCGCCGGCAGCCGGTCGGGGCGGCCGGGTGGCGGCGGTCGGCCGGCACTGGTCGGTCCGGGAGCTGTGCCAGCGCGGCACGGCGCCCGCGCCGTCGGCGGTGTCGGTTCCGTCCGGGCTTCCCGCGGCGGTCCACGGGGCCGGTCGGCCGCGGTGGCCGTGAGGACTGGACGCTCCGGTGCGGTTGTGCGTTCGCGGGTCCGTTTGCCGGGCCGTGAGGCGGACAGGCGTGAGGGGGTGCCGGAACCGGTTGAGCAGACAGCCAACGCCGGGGCCGGACCGGTACCGGACGCGTAGGCCGGTACCGGTCGGTGGTGAGGCGCCCCCCGGTCGCCCTGCCCGAGTCTTCGGTGGACATGCCTGCTGGTGACGGCTTCGCGTCCGACGGCCGGTGTGCCGCCCGATGTGCCGCCCGGCGCCTGCGGGGCCCTGGTGGAGGAGCGCGCCACCTCGCACGCGAACGCCCGGGTGCCGTCCGCGGCACGGTCGGCGACCGCGGTCCGGCCCCGCCACGCACCCGCCCGACCTCCCCGCCGCGCGGGAACCCGGTGCCACGGGCCCTTGACGGGGTGCCCGCCGGTCGTGCCCGGGCCGCGCCCGGACGCGGCCCGGGGCGATCTCGGGCGTAATGGGAAGGACCGGCCCGTCGGGCCGGGGCGGTCCGGGAGGCGGCCATGGCGGTGAGCGACGACGGGGAGCGGCGGCCTGCGGAGGCGGCGGGACGGGCCGCGTGCCCCGGGAGCCGCCCGTTGGACGTCCTGCTCGACCGGGCGCGGGAGTCCGCGCTGCCGCTGGTCGCCCCGTTGGTGGTGGAGGCGGTGGCCGGGCTGGGCGGCCGGGAGCCGGTGCTGCTGCTGCAGGACTACGGTCAGTCGGTGCTGGTCCCGCTGCCCGGCGGGGGCCTGGCCGGGGGTCCGCCCGTACCGATCCCGGGCTCCGCGGCGGGTGAGGCGTTCCTGCGGGGCGCCGCGGTGGAGGTGCCGCAGGACGACGGGGTGCGGGTGCACCTGCCGCTGCTGGACGGCGGGAACGAGGCGGGGGTGCTGGCCCTCACCATGGACGCCGTCGGCGACGGCGACCGGTCGGTGCTGCGGCGGCTGGCGGCCCTGGTGGCGGACCTGCTGATCACCACGAACGGCTACACCGACCTGCTCCTCCGGGCTCGGCGGCTGGAGCCGATGAGCGTGGCCGCCGAGATCCAGTGGTCGCTGCTGCCGCCGCTGTCGATGTCCGCGCCCCGGGTCGCGGTGGCGGGCATCCTGGAGCCCGCCTACCAGGTGGCCGGCGACAGCTTCGACTACGCGCTCAACGACGACGTGCTGCACGTCGCCACCCTGGACGCGATGGGCCACGGCCTGGACGCGGCCACCATGGCGACGGTCGCCGTCGGCGCCTACCGGCACGCCCGCCGTGCAGGCGTCGGACTCGCCGAGAGCTACGCCTTCATGGACCGGGCCGTCGCCGAGCAGTTCGGCCCCGACCACTTCGTCACCGCGCAGATGATGCGGCTGGACACCGCCACCGGCCACCTCCAGTGGGTCAACGCGGGTCATCCGAAACCGCTGCTGATCCGGGGCGGCGCGGTCGTCGGACAGTTGGAGAGCGCCACCACCCTGCCGGTCGGGTTCGGCGGGGGGCAGCCGGTGGTCAGCGAGCGGAGCCTCCGGCACGGGGACCGGGTGCTGTGCTTCACCGACGGCCTGGTCGAGGAACGGGGGGCGAGCGGTGAGCAGTTCGGCGAGGAGCAGCTGATCGACTGGGTCGACCGCATCGAGGGCGGCGGCTCCGGTGTGCGGGCCACGGTGCGCGCCCTCTCGCACGCGCTGAAGGCCCGCCGGTGCGGGCGCACCAGCGACGACGCCACGCTGTTCCTGATCGAGTGGCGCTGAATGGCCCGAACCGGTCGTCCGGCGCCGGTCCGCTTCAGCCGAGCAGGAGTTCGGCCGCCGGTGCGTGGCTGCCCGTCGCGGAAGCCCCGGCCATCGCGGCCGCGGCGGTCGCGGGCGGGGTGCCCGGGGGCACCACCAGGAGCAGGAAGTGGTCCTGGAAGCCCCGGGTCACGCTGATCGTGGCGTCGCTGCCGTCGAACCAGTTGATCTTGACCGCCGCGCCGCCGACCACGACGGAGCGCGGCACGCCGTCCCAGGCCCGGGTGTCCAGGCCCACCCGGACGATCCGGCCCAGGTGGGCGTCCAACGCGACGACCAAGTCCGGGAGTTCGGCGAGGACGTGGGTGGTGCCGGGCCATCAGGCGCCGTCGAAGACGCACTCCCGGGACATGGTCGGCTCCAGTGTCAGGCGCGGCAGCAGCGGAGCACCGGGCACCGACCACGGGCCGGGGGAGGAAGGAACGGGGAGGGGGATCGGCATCACGGCCGGCCACCCGCCAGGTCCCCGGTGGGGACCGCTCACGGCCCAGGGCGACGTCGACGCGGATGCCGGTGTGCGGGATGTCCTCGACCGTGGTCCCAACGGTGCTCCGCACCGTCTCCGGGCCGGGGTGCCGACCTCGGCCCTCCGGTCCCGCTCCGGACGGGTAGGGACGGGAGTAGCCTCGAAAGCGTCCAGGGCATCCCGCATCCCGGTACCCGTTCCGGCCTCGTTCTGGGTGAACGAAAGCCCGGCAGCCGCACGCGCGCGGGCCGGCGGACAGGAAGCGGTGAGCCCCGTGACCGCCACCGAACACCCCGACCTCCTACTGCGGCACCGCCGCGGACTCACCGTCGCCGACGCGATGGAGCCGTGGGCGCACCAGATCGCCGACGAGAGCACCGTCGACCGGGCGAACGACGTCCTGCAGGGCTGCAGCGTCGACTACCTGCTGGTCCGGGACCACGACGGCCGTTGTGAGGGCGTCGTCACCCGGGCCGGGCTGCACTCCGCCCCGGCCCGTACCCGGCACACCGAGCACAGCGGTCGGACCACGGTCGGCGCTACTGCCCACCAGCGCGGCCCGTTCGCCTGGCCGACCCTGGGACTCCCCCTCGCCGCCGTCGCCATGCGGGTCAGGCGCCTGACCGTCTGGCCCGTGGTCGACGAGGACGGCTACCCCCTCGGCGTCCTCACGGCGGACCGGGCCGCGTTCCTGCTCGCCGCGCCGGACGGCCGGACGGACGGGTGAGCCCTGCACCCCGGTCGACCGCCCCGTGCCCACGCCGGAGCAGCACCCCGGGCAGGTCGCCGCGCCTACCGGGCCGGCGGCCAGTACGCGGCACGTCCCCGTGCCGAGACCGCCGGTCGGCCGGCCCCGCGCGAGCAACTCGCTCGCGGTGCCGGTGTTCCGCGGATCGGACGCCTCCGCCATGAAAACGCCCGCCTCGGCCGCGTCCGTCTGCGGGGGAACGACCATCAGGTACATCCGCCGACCGTACGAGCAGAGCATGACCGTGTGCTTGTCCTGCTCGGCCGCGTACCAGCCCGCGTGAACGACGTGGCCCGCGACCGGGACCCGCCGGGGGATCACCGGCCACTGCGCGGGGTGCACGGTGATCCGGGTGACCCGACCCCACCGCGCATCCAACTCGGATGCCAGTAAAGGGAGTTCGCGCAGTAGATCGTTCGACCTGGGCCACCAGGCGCCGTCCAGCCGACCCGGCTTCCGCCGCTCGGGGGCGAGCAGGAGCCGCAGGGGGCGCCCGGGGGCGGTGCGATCGGGGATCGCATTCATGGCGGAGGACCCGTCTTCGGGCCCGGCCGCGCCGGGTCCGGGATCAGTCGTTCGCCGGAGACGGGGCCGGTGTTCGGCGCCGGTCCACGGAATGCCCTCGGTGCCGACCAGCCTACTCCGGGCCGCCGTCCGCCACGGCCCCGCCCCTTCCCCCCGGGCGGACGGGGCAGAACCGGTGGGCGGGAGCGCGCCGTACCGGGTGCGTCGGTGAGGGACCGAGCTGCCGGTCCACCCGTCCGACGAGCACCCCGCCCGCGTTCCCGGGGAGGCGGTTCCGGCGCAAGGGGCAGCGGTGTGCGCGGGGCGGGGAGGGGATGACCGCCGGTGGGTGGCGACGCCGACCCGCATGCCGCCACCACGGGCAGGACGAGGCTCGCCTGCAGCACGTGCTGACCACCACTGCTGTCAACGTCGAACACCTCAGCCGGCAGTTTCCCGGCGAAGTGCACCTCCACTGCGACCGACTGCCTCCCCGGAGCACCTCGACCAGCAGGGCCTTCCGCGCCCACATCCTTGACGGATCGTCGACCGACGCGCAGCGACCGAGACGCCCGACAGGGTCAAGCCAGTACTCTGACCGGAAAGGTCGACGGGTCGGACCCGGTGACGAACTTCCCTGACTCGGCGCGGTCGGCATCGACCGCCACCGCCTCCATGCCCGTAGCCCCCGCGGCCGCCGCGATGCGCTCGCGCGGCATCGACGCACGGCCGGTCATCGACCACGACGGCCGTGCCATCGGCCTGCTCGCCGCAGAGGAGCGCACGCCCGGGCTTCCGCGCCCGTGGCAGGTTCGCGCCTGCTCCGCGGTGAAACGGTCGCCTCCCGGGGTGATGGGTGAGAAACCGGCGAAGAGGCGGGACAGGCCGTGCCGAGCCGGGCGAACTCACCGGGCTTCGCCCGCGAAACTCACCGGCCCGGGGCAGAAGGGCGACCAGAGCCCCGGTACAGGGTCGGCAGCCCGCGCCGGGGAAACAACTGCCGGCGGCTGGTCAGCGGCTCCACCGGGGAGCAGGTGTGCTCCCCGGTGGAGCCGCTGCCGTGGGTCTGCTCTCGGGGCGCCACCGGTCATGGGTCCTGCGGCGGTCGTTGGTTCGGCCGCCGGCTCGCGCGGCACCTCGGATCCCGGTCGGGAGGAGGGTCCGCTGTCAGGTCCGCATCGGTGTCCTTCCGGGTGCGGTCAACCCGGAGGGCGGAGCGGTCAGCGGCGGCGGCCGCCGCCGATGTGGCAGTCGTTGGCCAGTGCGGTCAGCGGCCCGTACTCACGAGCGAGCTCGTTCCACGTCAGGACTTCGCCGCAGCGGGCCGGGAACGTCTTCGGGTCGAATTCGGGCATGGTCCAGGTGCCGGTGCCCCGGTCGCGCAGCCACAGGTCCCCGTCAGCGTCGACCACGGTCGGCGGGGCCGGTACGGGATCGGCCTGATCGACGGCGTCCCAGGTGACCCGGCCGGGGTGGGAGGCGCGGCGCAGCTCGGTGGTGGCCAGCCGTGCGGCCAAGTCGCGGGTGGACTCTTCGGTGTCCTTGACCGACGCGAGCCGGTACGCGTCGTCGAGGACGGGCAGGGCTGGATTCTGGCTGCGCTTGGAACTCATACGCTGGTTACCTCCGTAGGGGGCTGCCACATCCGTTATGGCACCCCGTGAAGGGCCACGGTATCCGAGACGAGCGCGGTGCCGGCCACGACCGCCGTTCAGGTGGAGGGGCTGGAGGGCGCCGGGCCTCGGTGGGCGCGATGCCGCGGCGGTCGCGGTCCCGCAGCACCCACTCGCGCAGGGGCGCCCTGTTGATGCCCAGGCCAGCGGCGATGTCCTTGTACGTCGCCCCGGGGACGGTGGTGGCGTCATCGCCGCGCAAGCCGTCCGGTACGTGGACCCGGAGACCTGGAACGCCCTCGTCGAGCGGCACCGCGGCAAGGGCTGCGACGCGCTCGCCGCCTTCGCCCGCGCCCTGCTGGACGGCAAGAAGTCCCTGTACGGCGTGGTCGGCAGCCTCGTCGGCGCCCTGCTGGCCGCGCTGGGCCGCCCCCGCATCGAGTAGGTCTTCGCCCGGGAACTCGCCAGCCGCGTACCGCTCCCGTTCGGCCACGAGATCGCCCTCGCCGCCTGCGGCCTCCAGGCGGCCGGCATCTTCATCTGCTTCACCGACGGCGGCACGATGGGCGACTGCGCATGCCTGCGCGACCTCCTGCTCAACGAAGGCAAAGCCCAGCTCGACAACCTCCTCCAGGGAGTCCTGAACGACTGGAGCGAACTACCGGCCAGCTGGGGGTCAAGGGGTCGCAGGTTCAAATCCTGTCGTCCCGACCGCGAGTTTTCGCAGGTCGGAGGCGCTTCCATCGGAATGATGGAAGCGCCTTTTTTGTGCGTGCCGCGGGGTGGTGGTCGCATGGTGGTCGTACTCCGACCGGTCTGGAACGTCGCCTGACGGCAGGTGGCGCTGGACAATTCGTCGTAGCCAGGCCGGAGTTGTGGCCGGACGGTCAAGCGTTCTGCTTCGCGGTCGGGGAGTCAGGCCCTACTGAATGGGTGACCTGCTGCCGTCCCTTGAAAGTGCGGCAATCACCGAGCGGGGCCCCATCGTCACTGCCGACCGGCAGGGACCCACGGCAACGCCCGCACGGGCGCTGAACGGCATGGACGAGGATTCTGGCACTGACAACGTCTGTGGCCCGGACATGCAGCAGTGCGTCGGCCCCGCCGGTCACGGTCATCGCTGCCACGATCTTGCGGTCGAGCTCGTCGAACGGCGCGGCCTTGGTGCTCATGCCCGTAGCGCAGGCAACGCCGGGGGCGTGAGCTGCGCGCCTGCCGGCTGACTCTGGGGGGCGAGGGGCAACGCCGCTCAGCTTGAGTTGATCAGGTAGCCGTCGATCTCCTGACGGATGAGGTCCCCTCGGGGGCAGGTGGGAGCCGCCCCCGAGGTTCTGGATCAGCGGCAGGTCCACCCTCACGCCGGTCCTCGAAGCTGGAGAAGTCGGCTTCTGTCAACAGGAGTTGGTCCTCGCGAAGTGCCGAATGGAGCTACCGGGCCAGGGACTGTTCCTCCGGTCCCTCGCCGACCACCGCGGGGAGTCCGGGTTCGCCACCCAGGGCACGGGGCGGCTGCGGTCCTGCCACTGAGCTCCGATCGCGTGCGGAAGGGGGGAACCTGTCCAGGAATCCTGGGCAGGTTCCCCCCCGTCGTGCCAGGGGCTCAGGCCATCGTGACGACGGGCTTGGAGCAGAGGGTGGCGGCTCCGGTGACGATCAGGATGGCGGCTGTGGCGGTGAACATGGCCTCCGGGTGGGACTTGGCCAGTGCGCCGCACAGCACCAGGGAGACGGGGGCGGCGATGTAGCCCGCGACCATGTCGACGGATATGACGCGACCGAGGATCTCACCGCGGATGTTGCGCTGGATCCAGCTCACTCCGAACACACCCTGGAAGCCGATGCCCAGACCCATGAGCAGCACCACACCGACGGCTTCGGCCAGATTGCCGAGCATCCCCAGGGCGAGCATCCCGGTGCCCAACCAGCCGGTGAGAGCGGAGATGAGCAGGCCCACGCGCAGGTGGCGACGGGTTGCGCCGCCCAGGAGGGCGCCGACGATGGCTCCTGCGGCCAGTGCGCCGTCGAGCAGGCCGAGGGAGGTCGCTCCGCCGTGGAACCGGAACTTGGCCAGACTGGCGAAGCCCACGGTGAACGGGCCCGCATAGCAGAAGGTCACGGCGGTGTCGATGGCGACCATGGCGCGGATCCGCGGGTCCGAGAAGACGTAGACCAGGCCGGCCCGGATCCGGCTGCCGAGGGACTCCTTGGCCGTGTCGGCGCCGGTCCCGGCTGCCGGGGCGGTGATGCGGCGGGTGGCCCGGCCGGCGAACAGGGCGACCAGGGCGAAGCAGCAACTGTCGACGGCGAAGGCGGCACTGGGGTCGGTGGCGGCCACCACGATGCCGCCGACGGCCGGGCCGAGCACCGAGGCGACCCGGCTGCCCACGCTGAGAAGGGCGTTCGCCGGCTCCAACTGCTCGGGCTCGACGACCGAGGGCAGGACGGAGCTGCGTGCGGGCTGGAAGAACGCGTCGACCGCGCCGAAGAGCGCCGCTGCCGCGAACAGCATCCACAGGTTGAGCAGGTGCGTGAATCCGGCTGCCGCCACTCCCGCCATCAGCGCGCAGCGCAGGAGGCTGGAGAACATCATCAGGTGACGGGCCGACACCCTGTCGCTGAGCGCCCCGCCGAGCAGGGTGAGCAGGGCGCGCGGCACGGCCTGGCAGGCGAGGACCACGCCGAGAGCCAGGCTGGAGTGGGTGAGCGTGAGGGTGATCCAGGCGAAGGCGACGGTGCTGAACCCGTCTCCCAGGAGCGAGAAGGACTGGGCGGCCCACAGGTTGCGGAAGGAGGGCGTGCGCAGGGGCGCGCGCAGGGAGGGTCGTTCGGCCGGGGGCACGGGCGGGGTGATGGTCTCAGTCATGCGCTGGTTCGTCACCTTCGTCTTCGTCTTCGTCTGGGGCGGAGTGCGGAGGAGGAGCGCGGAGGACGTCAGTAGCTGACGGGGAGGTCCTTGAGACTGCGGTTGAGCAGCGAGAGCTGCCACTCGTGGCGGGACGGGAGGAGCCGCAGGTTCGGGTGCTCCCGTACCAGGACCCCGAGCGCACTTCCTGCCACGAGTCGGGCCAGCGGCGCGCCGATGCAGAAGTGGATGCCGTACCCGAAGCCGAGGTGCGAGGTGCGGCCGCGGTGGACGTCGAAGGTGTCCGGGTCGTCGAACTGCCGCGGGTCGCGGTTGGCGGCGGCGGTCACCAGGAAGATCCGGTCACCGGCGCGGATGTCCTGGCCGTCGAGCCGCAGGTCCTCGGCGGCGATGCGCACCGACATCTTGGAGGGGCCGTCGAAGCGCAGGGCCTCCTCGACGGCTCCGGACAGGAGCTTGGGGTTCTCCCGTGCCGCTGCCAGCTGTTGCGGGTGCATCAGCAGGGCGCGCAGTCCGTTGGCGATGAGGTTGCTGGTGGTCTCCCCGCCGGCGAAGGCCAGATGGGTCAGCATGCCGATGAACTCCTCCTCGCTGACCGTGTCGCCGATGGCGCCCCCGGCCAGCACCGCGCTGATCAGGTCGTCCTGGGGCTGCTCACGGCGCAGGCGCACCAGGTCGGCCAGGTAGTCGTGGAGCTTGACCAGTGACTGCAGCGAGGTGCGGTACTCCCGTTCCTCCTGGGCGGCGCCCAGCACCAGGTCGCCCACGCGGGCGTTCCAGTACCAGAACGAAGGAGCGTGCGCGTGCGGAACACCGAGCCAGCGGGCGAAGACCAGGCTGGGCAGGGTCTTGGCCACATCGGCGACGGCGTCCCCGCTGCTGCCGGGCGCGGCGCGGCGGGTCAGCAGCGAGGTGGTGACCTTCTCGATCAGCCCCGCGTAGCGGTTGACGGCGCGGGCGGAGAACTGGTCCTGGAACACCCCGCGCAGCCTGCGGTGCTGCGGCGGGTCGTTGAAGACCATCCAGTGCGACAGCAGACCGACCGCGCGCCGGGCCTCGTCGTCCAGGACGCTGTCCGGGATGGCCTCCATCAGCGGTCGGACCCGGTCGGCGGACAGCGACGGGTGGCCCAAGGCCTCGGCCATCTGCGCGTAGCCGGTGACCAGCCAGGCACGGTGGATGCTGCTCCAGTGGACGGGCCGGTGCTCGCGCAGCGCGTTGAGGTAGGGGTACGGGTCGGCGTTGACCTGGGGGTCCAGCAGGTGGCGCTCGGTGAAGCGGGTGGCGGTCAGCACGGACGTCCTCCGGAGGTGAGAGTGCCGAGCAGCGCGGCGATGTTGCCGACGCCGGGATCGGTGAGCATGGTGCGGTGCCCTCCGGGGAGGTGGTGCACCTGGAGTCCGCCCGCCGCCAGGCCCTGCCAGGCCGACAGGTACTCGCGGTAGGGGACACCGATGTCGGGCATCGGGGTGTCCTGGGGCCGGTCGGCGGTGTCCCGGCCGATGACCAGGTGGATCCGTCCGGGGTAGGGGCGCGCCCGGTAGCCGGCCAGGGCCTGCAGCAGCGAGTGCCACACCTCGATCGGAGCGTCCTGGGCCAGGTCGACCTCCTCGTCGACCATGCCCGCGTCGCGCAGGACGGTCCGCAGCCGGGCGTCCGCCGCGGTGCGGGCCTCGGATCCGGCGGGTGTGGCGCGCAGTTCGTCGCGAAGGACCAGCGCGTGGCGCTGCTGCTCGGCGAAGCCGGCGAGCCGGCGGTGGGTGTCCGGGGTGGGCAGGTAGGGCTCGACCAGCACCAGCGGCGCCACCTCGGCACCGGCGTCGAGGAGTTGGGTGGCCATCTCCAGGGCGATGTTGGCGCCCATCGACCAGCCGAGGACCGCGTGCGGTCCACCGTCCCGGTCGGCCGTCAGTTCGCGGACGTAGTTGCCGGCGATCTCAGGGATCGTGAGCGGGTCGGTGCCGCCGGCCAGACCCAGCGCCTGGTAGCCGTGCACCGGACGGGCGCCGCCCAGGGCCCGGGCGAGCGGGAGGTACCAGGTGACGCTGCCTCCGGTGGGGTGGACGCAGTTCAGCGGCTGCCCCGCCCCCGGCCGAAGCACCACCCGGGAGCGGGGGCCCGCCACCGGGTCCGCGGTGGGCCGAAGTCCGCTGATGCCGGCGATGGTCGGCGATTCGACCAGGTCACGGACGGTCAGGGCCAGACCCCGGGCGCGCGCCTTGGCCACCACCCGGACCGTCGAGAGGGAACTGCCGCCCAGCGCGAAGAAGTCGTCCTGGATGCCGACCCGCTCCACGCCCAGGACCTCGGCCCACACCTGTGCCATCGCCTGTTCGGCGGGGGTGCGCGGGGCGACGTGGTCGGCCGCCGATCCGGTGCGGACGCTCTGCACCGGCGGCAGCGCCCGGCGGTTGACCTTGCGGTTGGCGGTGAGCGGCACCGCGTCGATGACCACGTAGGCGGTCGGCACCATGTGGGCCGGCAGCCGACGGCGGAGCGCCTGGCGCAGTTCCTCGGCCTGCGGGGCGCTGCCCGCCTCCTGCGGCACCACGTAGGCGACCAGCCGGGGGTCGCCGCCCCCGTCGGCGCGCACCATCGCCACGGCCGACCGGACGCCGGGGTGGGTCAGCAGCGCGTCCTCGACCTCGCCGAGCTCGATCCGGAACCCCCGGAGCTTGACCTGGCTGTCCCGGCGTCCGACGTAGTCGAGCGAGCCGTCGGCCGAGTGGCGGACGATGTCGCCGGTGCGGAACAGCCGGGCGCCGCTGCGGCCGCTGAAGGGGTCGGGGACGAAGCGCTGCGCGGTGGTCCCGGGGCGGCCCAGGTAGCCGCGGGCCAGACTGGGGCCGCCGATGCAGAGCTCGCCGGGGGCGCCGACCGGTACGGGTTCCAGGTCCTCGTCGAGGACGTAGGCCTCGGTGTTGCGGACGGGGGTGCCGATGGAGGGCCGGCCGCCGCCCGGCAGACACCGGGCCGCGGTCACCCACACGGAGGTCTCGGTCAGGCCGTAGCCGTTGAGGAAGCGCCGCCCGGGCGCCCAGGCGTCGACGATCTCGGCGGGGCAGGCCTCGCCGGCGACCATCAGGGTGCGCAGGTCCGGCAGTCCCCGCGGGTCCATGACGCTCAGGGCGGTCGGGGGCAGTACCGCCGCGGTGATCCGCCGGGTGCGCAGGGTGCGGGTGAGGTCGGCGCCGGGCGCCAGGTCCTGGCGTGCGGCGGTGCACAGTTGCGCGCCGTTGGCCAGCGCCCAGGTCATCTCGAACACCGAGGCGTCGAAGCTGCTGGACGCGAACTGCAACACGCGGTCGTCCGGGGACGGGGACAGGACGTCCTGCTGCGCCCGGACCAGGTTCAGCATCCCGCGATGGGTGACCGCCACCCCCTTGGGCGTGCCGGTGGAGCCGGAGGTGTAGATCACGTAGGCGGTGCTGTCCGGCCCCACCCCGGACTCGGGGCAGCCGGCCGGGAGGTGCCCGGACTCCGGGTCCGGGTCCGCGGTGAGTGCGCCGATCATGAGCGTGTGCCGGACCGGAGGGGCGGCGTGGGCCAGCTCGGGCTGGGTCAGCAGCACCGTCATGGCCGAGTCCCCGACCATGAAGGCGAGCCGCTCCCCGGGGTACTCGGGGTCCAGGCACAGGTAGGCGGCACCGGACTTGAGCACACCCAGGATCGCCCGCGCGAGGTCCGGGCCCCGTTCCAGGCAGATGCCGACCACGGTCTCGGTGTCGACTCCCAGCGCGCGCAGCCGCCGGGCGATCCGGTCGCCGGCGCGGTCGAGCTCGCCGTAGCCGGTGACGTCCCGGCCGTGGACCAGGGCGGGGGCCTGCGGGCGCTGCTCAGCGTGCTGCTGGACCAGTTCGTGGAACAGCCGCCGGTCGTCGTCCTCCTGGTGCCGGTCCTGCGCGGCGGCGGCGTTCCAGCGGTGCAGCACCAGGTCGCGTGCGGCGCCGGTGAGGGCGGGCCGGGTGACCGGGCCGTGGGGCTCGGCGGCCATCGCCCGCAGCAGGCTCCGGTAGGTGTCCGCGAGCTGTTCGCAGGCGGTGGCGTCCAGGTAGCGGGGGTCGGCGTCCAGGGTCATGCCGCCCGGGTTGGCGTTCAGGCTGAGCGGGAAGTTGGTGCGGGCGACCTCCAGCGTGTCCTCCCACACGTCCTTCTCGAGCCGGTGGAAGTTGACGAAGTTGAAGACGGCCTCGACCGCCACTCCGCCCAGGGAGCGCTGCATCTCGGCGAGCGGGAACCTCCGGTGGGGCATCAGGGCGCGCTCGGCGGCGAAGGTCTCGCGCAGGTACTCGACCCAGCTGCGGGCGGTGGAGCGGAACCCGATCGGCACCGTGTTGAGGAACAGGCCGCGCATCAGGTCCGCGTCGGCGTGCTCGGGGCGGCCGTTGGTGACCATGCCGATGCTGTGGGGGTCGTCGCCGGCGAAGAGGTCCATCAGCCGGTAGAAGGCCGCGAGGAAGACCGTCCGCACCGGGACCCCGGCCAGGGCGGCGACCTCGGCCAGGGGCCCGGCCAGTTCCCGGTAGGAGCGCTCGGCCTCGTGCGGCGGCTGGTCGCCGACCGGGGCCGGCCCGGGGGCCGGGGCGAAGTGGACCGGTTCCAGGCCGGCCAGCGCCTCGTGCCAGAACTCGCGGGACGCGGTGGAGGCCAGCGCCTCGCGCTCCAGCGCCACGTAGTCCGCGAAACGCACCGCGGGTCCGGCCGCGGCGGTGGGCTCCGGGCCGGCCGCCCGGCGGTGGTGCAGCTCCATCAGGTCCGCGATGAACGAGGTCAGGCTCCAGCCGTCGAGCACCACGTGGCAGTCGGTGATGGTCAGCCGGAACTGCTCCTCGTCGAGCCGGTGCACGAACAGCCGTACCAGCGGGGCGGCGGACAGGTCGAAGGGCAGCGCGGCCTGTTCGCGCACGTGGGCGGCGGCGGCCTCGCGCTGCTCGGCCGCGGACAGGCCGCGCAGGTCGGCGAAGCCCACCGGCAGGGCGGCCCGCCGGTGCACCAGTTGCAGCGGCTCGGTGTCGCGCAGCAGGTCGAAGGAGGTGCGCAGGATGTCGTGGCGCTCGACCAGGACGTCCACGGCCTCCTGGAACGCGGCGAGGTCGAAGCCGGCGCTGTCGCGCAGCTTGAAGCTGGTCACGTTGTGGTAGGCGCCGCGCTCCGGATCGCTCATCAACTCGTGCAGCATGCCCGCCTGGAGCATCGTCAGCGGATAGGCGTCCTCGACGTCCGGGGGCAGGGAGGCCGCCTCGGCGCTGTCGATCATGGACAGGGCCGCCACCGGTGCCGTCCCGACGGACGCCGTCGAGTGGTCCGCCACGTCCGCCAGGTCCGCCAGGACCTGGGCCCGGAAGATGTCCGGGATGCTCAGTGCCAGCCCGGCCTCGCGGGCCAGCCCGATCACCCGCAGGGCCAGGATGGAGTCGCCGCCCAGCCGGAAGAAGTTGTCGTCCACGCCGACCCGGTCGAGCCCGAGGACCTTGCCCCAGATTCCGGTCAGCACCTCCTCGGTGGGTGTGCGCGGCGCGGTGTACTGCGCGCTGAGGTCGGCCTCGCGTGCCTGGAGCAGGGCCAGGGCCTTGCGGTCGACCTTGCCGTTCACGGTCAGCGGCAGCGTCCGGTGCTCGGTGATCAGGGCCGGGACCATGTAGTCGGGCAGGCTGCGGCCGAGGTGGGCGCGCAGCTCGCGGGTGTCGACCGGGGTGGCGCCGACCGGGCAGCTGTCGACCTGGGTGGCGGCGCCGGTGGCGATGTGCCCGACCAGCCGTCGCACGCCGCCCGGCTCCTCGCGGACCACGAGGGCGGCGTCGACCACTCCGGGGAAGCCGCGCAGCGCGGCCTCGATCTCGCCCGGTTCGATGCGGAAGCCGCGGATCTTGACCTGCGCGTCCACCCGGCCCAGGAACTCCAACTGCCCGTCGGGCAGCCGCCGGACCCGGTCGCCGGTCCGGTACAGCCGGCCGCCGGCCGGTCCGTAGGGGTCGGGCACGAAACGCTCGGCGGTCAGCGACGGGCGTCCGAGGTAGCCCCGGGCCAGACCCGCCCCGGCGACGTACAGCTCGCCCGGGACACCGATCGGTACCAGCCGCTGGTGCTGGTCGAGCACGTGTCCGCGCAGGTCCGCCAGCGGCACCCCGATCGGCGACAGGGTGTCGCCCTCGGCGTCCTCGCGGGTCAGGACCCGATGGGTGACGTGCACGGTGGTCTCGGTGATCCCGTACATGTTCACCAGCTGTGGCCGGTGCGGCGAGGGATCGGCGAACCAGTCGCCGAAGTCCCGCGCGCTCAGCGCGTCGCCGCCGAAGACGACGGTCCGCAGGGCGAGTTCCGCGAACGAGCGCCCGGCCTGCGCGGCCTGCGCCCGTAGGCCCTGGAAGGCGGCGGGGGTCTGGCTCAGGACGGTGACGCGCTCGGTGGCCAGCAGGTCGAAGACGGCCTCCGGATCCCGGACCACGTCCTTGGAGGCGATCACCACGCGCCCGCCCTTGGCCAGCGCCCCCCACAGCTCCCAGACCGAGAAGTCGAAGGCGAAGGAGTGCAGCAGCGACCAGACGTCATCCGGGCCGAAGTCGAACGATTCCTCGCAGGACGCGAACAGGCGGGCGGCGTTGTGGTGGGTGACCACGACGCCCTTCGGGCGGCCGGTGGAGCCGGAGGTGTAGATGATGTACGCGGCGTTGCCGGGCCGGAGCGCGGTGCCCGGGGCGGTGTCCCGGTCGGGGGAGGCGGAGCCGTCGAGCGCGCCGGGCGCGTCCAGCACCAGCACCTCGGCGCCCAGGCCCGCGACCTTGTCGCGGGTGGCGCTGTCGGTGAGCAGCAGGGTGGCGCCGGCGTCGTCGACCATGAACCCGAGGCGCTCGCCCGGGTGGGAGCCGTCCATGGGCAGGTAGGCCCCGCCGGCCTTCCAGATCCCCAGCACCGCGACCGCGAGCCATTCGTTGCGGCCCGTGCAGACGCCGACCCGGGACTCGGGGCGCACCCCGCGGCGGCGCAGCACTCGCGCCAACCGCTCGGCTCGGTCGTCGAGTTGCGCGTACGTGAGGTGCCTGTCCGCGCACACCACCGCGACCTGGTCGGGGCGGTGGCGGACCTGGTGGTGAAAGGCGTCCAGCAGCAGCGGCACCGTCGGGGCCGTCACGGGGTCGGGGTTGCCCGCCTGGGCCAGCAGCGAGGCGCGCTCCTCCTCGGCCAGCAGCTCCAGGTCGGCGATCGCCGTCGCCGGGCGGGTGACGATCGCGTCGAGTACCCGGTGCACGTGGTCGGCCAGGGTCGCGACCGTCCCGGGGTCGAAGAGGTCGCGCCGGTAGACGAACGAGAGCGTCAGCCCGTCCGGCTGCTCGGTGGCGTGCAGTGACAGGTCGAACTTCGCGACGTCCGCGCCGACGGACACGCTCTCGCCGCGTGCGCCGCCCAGCGTGAAGCAACCCCCGTCGGCGTACTCGTAGGCGAAGAGCACCTGGAACAGCGGGTTGCGGCTGAGGTCGCGGTCCGGGCCGAGCACCTCGACCAGGCGTTCGAAGGGGACGTCCTGGTGGTCCATCGCGCCCAGGGCCGCGTCCCGTACCCGGCCCAGGTGGTCGGCGAGCGTCGGGTTCCCGGACAGGTCCCCCCGCACGACCAGGGTGTTGACGAAGAACCCGACCAGCGACTCGGTCTGCGGACGGTCGCGGTTGGCCACGATCGTGCCCACGGCGATGTCCTCCTGCCCGGTGTGGAAGCCGAGGGCGATCTGGTAGGCGGCCAGCAGCGTCATGAACATCGTCGAGTTGCTGCGCTCGTTGAGCTGCCGCAGCGATCGCCGCAGCCGGGAGGGGAGGGTCAGCTTGAAGACCGCCCCCTCGTGGGAGCGTTCGACCGGGCGCGGCCGGTCGGTGGGCAGCTCCAGCGGAGCGAGGCCGGCCAGCCGGGTCCGCCAGTAGTCCAGGTGGCTCTCCGCCCGAGCCCTGCCGCCCGCGGCGGACTCCCACGCCGCGTAGTCGCGGTAGGTGATCGGCAGCTCCGGCAGCGCGGCGGGCCGGCCCTCGGTGCGGGCGCCGTACAGGGCCTCCAGGTCGCGGCAGACGATGCCCAGGGACCAGGCGTCGGAGACGATGTGGTGCATCGCCAGGACCAGGATGTGGTCCACCGCCCCGATCCGCACCAGTGTCGCCCGGAACGGGGCCTCTGCCGCCAGGTCGAAGGGTCGGTTCGCGGCGGCTTCGGTGGCCGCGGTCGCGGCCCGCTCCCGTGCCGCCGGCGCGACACCGGACAGGTCCACCCACTCCAGCGCGAACCCGCCGACCGGCAGCTCCTCCTGGAAGGCCACGCCGCCGCGGCTCGGGAAGCGGGTCCGCAGCTGCGGGTGCCGCTGGACCAGGTCGCCGAGGGCGAGCTCCAGTGCGGAGCGGTCGAGCTCCCCGGACAGTCGCCAGACGGCGGGCATCAGGTACTCGGTGCTGCCGGGCTGCAACTGGTCCAGGAAGTTGAGGCGCTGCTGCGCGCTGGACAGCGGCACCGCGGTGGCGCCCGGGGCGAGGCGCGGGATCTCCGGAGCGACCTGGCCGGCGGCGGCCCGCACACCGCGCAGGCGCTGGTTCAGCAGGGCTCGCGCGGCGGGCGTGAGGGCCTGGCGGAGAGGGGGCTCGGCGGTTTCCGTGGTGATTGACATGTCAGATCCTCGTTCGGCTGGTCACTGGAGGTGGAGGTGGAGGGACAGGTCGATCTCGTCCCCGCTCATGGCGGCGATCTCGTCGATCAGGAGCTGTTCCACGGTGACCGCCAACGCGGCGACGGTCGGGTTCTCGAAGACGTGCCGGACCTGGACGGGGCAGTCGAACGCCTGGCGCATCCGGGAGGCGACGACGGTGGCCCGCAGCGAGTGGCCGCCGAGTTCGAAGAAGTTGTCCTCGACGCCCACCCGGTCGATGCCCAGGGCGACGGACCAGATACTGGCGATCACGTCTTCGGTGGGCGTGCCGGGTTCGACGAAGGAGGTGCTCTTGGCGCCCTCGTCGGTGGTGGGTGCGGGGAGGGCTTTGTGGTCGATTTTGCCGGTGGGGGTGGTGGGGAGGGTGGTGAGGTGGATGAAGTGGGTGGGGATCATGTGGTCGGGGAGGGTGGTGGTGCACCAGGTGCGGAGGGTGGTGGTGGTGAGGGGGGTGGTGTCGGTGGTGGTGTAGTGGGCGGTGAGGTGGGGGTGTCCGGGTCGGTCTTCGCGGATGGTGGTGATGGCTGTGGTGATGTGGGGGTGGTTGGTGAGGGTGGTTTGGATTTCGTCGAGTTCGATGCGGTGGCCGCGGAGTTTGATCTGGTTGTCGAGGCGGCCGAGGTAGTGGAGGGTGCCGTCGGGGAGTCGGCGGACGCGGTCGCCGGTGTGGTAGATGCGGCTGCCGGCGGGTCCGTGGGGGTCGGGGGTGAAGCGGTCTGCGGTGAGGGCGGGTTGGTGGTGGTAGCCGCGGGCGAGTTCGGGGCCGCCGATGCACAGTTCGCCGGGGATGCCGAGGGGGGTGGGGTTGCCGTGGGGGTCGAGGACGTAGGTCCGCCGGCTGCCCAGAGCGATGCCGATGGGGATGCGGTCGGCGGTGCGCCGCCGGACGGTGTGGGCGGTGGCGGCGATGGCGGTTTCGGTGGGGCCGTAGGTGTTGACGACGGGGATGTGCGGGAGGTGGGTGAACCAGGCGTCGGTGGGAGCGGGCGGTAGGACCTCGCCGCCGGTGATCACCAGGCGCAGTGTCGCGAGGGGGTTGCGGGAGGCGGGGGTGAGGCCGGCGGCGAACTCGGCCCAGTAGGTGGGGACCAGCTCCATGACGGTGATGCCATGGGTGTGGATCTGCTCGCGGAGTTCCTCGATGGTCCACATCTGGTCGGGGCGGATCACCACCCGGGCTCCGGCGGTGAGGCCGGGGAGGGTCTGTTCGAGTGCGGCGTCGAAGGAGTAGGAGGCGAACTGCAGGACGCGGTCGTGGGGGGTGAGTCGGTAGTGCTCGCGGATGGTGTGGGTGTGGCGGGCGAGGGCGGGGTGGTCGACGGCGACGCCCTTGGGTCGGCCGGTGGAGCCGGAGGTGTAGATGATGTAGGCGAGCGTGTTCCCGGCCGGCGGGTGCGGGGTGTGGGTGCCGGTGGCGGGGAGGTCTTCGACCAGGACGGGTGTGCGGTGCAGTGAGGTGGCCAGGTCGGCCAGCTCGTGCTGGGTGACGATGCAGGTGAGGGCCGCGTCCTGGGCCATGTGGGTGAGGCGGGCGTGGGGGTAGGCGGGGTCGAGCGGGACGTAGGCGCCGCCGGCTTTCCAGATGCCGAGGAGTGCGACGGGCAGCCATGGGCTGCGTTCCAGGCAGACGCCGACCCGGGATTCGGGTCGGACTCCGGTGGCGTGCAGGGTGTCGGCGAGTGCGTCGGAGCGGTCGGCCAGTTCGCGGTAGGTGAGGTGTTGTTCTCCGCAGACCACGGCCACCGCGTCCGGGTCGCGTGCCACCTGGGCCGCGAACGCCTCCAGGACCGACGGCGGCTCACCGGCCACCTCGACCGGCGCGCTGAGGGCCTCGACGCTCTTCCGCTCCTCCTCGGAAAGCATCCGCAGGTCGCCGACCCTGGTGCGGGGCGAGTGGGCGATCTCGGTCAGGACGCTTTCGACATGGGAGGCCAGGCGGAGGACGGTCGCCCGGTCGAAGAGGTCGGTGGCGTACTCGACATGGAGGGAGAAGCGACCCTCCCGGCCCGTGCCGAAGGAGAGCGAGAGATCGAACTTCGCCGTGTTCCGCGGGAGATCGACGGGCGTGAACTCGGCCCCGGCAGCGGTGACCCGGGTGGCGGGCCGGTCGTTGACGTCGAACAGCACCTGGAAGAGGGGGTTGCGGCTGGGGTCGCGTGGGGGTTTGAGGTCTTCGACGAGGCGTTCGAAGGGGAGGTCTTGGTGGTCGAAGGCGTTGAGGACGTTGTCGCGGACGCGGGTGAGGTGGGTGGTGAAGGTGGGGTTGTCGGTGAGGTCGGTGCGGGTGACGAGGGTGTTGACGAAGAAGCCGATGAGGCCTTCGGTTTCGGCGCGGTTGCGGCCGGCGATGGGGGTGCCGATGGCGATGTCGGTCTGTCCGGACCAGCGGGCGAGGACGGTGTGGAAGGCGGCGAGCAGGACCATGAAGGTGGTGGCCCGGTGGGTGCGGGCGAGGGTTTCGAGTTGGGTGATGAGGGTGGTGGGGAGGGTGTGGGTGATGGTGGCGCCGCGGCCGGTGCGGGTGGTGGGCCGGGGGTGGTCGGTGGGGAGGTCGAGGGTGGTGAGGTCGGCCAGGGCGGTGCGCCAGTGGGCGAGTTGGTCGTCGAGGACCTGGCCGGTGAGGTGGTTGCGTTGCCAGGAGGCGAAGTCGGCGTACTGGACGGGGAGCGTCGGGAGGGTGGGGGTGGTGTGGGTGGTGCGTGCTTCGTAGTGGGCGGTGAGTTCGTCGGTGAAGATCTTGGCGGACCAGCCGTCGGAGGCGACGTGGTGGAAGGTGACGGTGACGAGGTGGTCGTCGGTGTCCAGGGTCCAGGCGGCGCAGCGCAGGAGCGGGGCGGTGGCGAGGTCGAAGGGCCGGGTGGAGAAGGCGGTGGCCAGGTCGCGGGCGTGGTCGAGGCGCTGCTCGGCGGTGGCGGGGGTGGTGGTGAGGTCGTGCCACTGGGTGGGGACGGTGGCGTGGTCGGCGATGCGTTGGACGGGGCGTCCGTCGACCTCGATCAGGGCGGTGCGCAGTACCTCGTGCCGGGCGACGACGTCGTCCAGGGCCTGCTGCCAGGCCGACCGGTCCAACCGACCCCGCACCCGCCACACGTGGCTGAGGGTGTACTCGTCCCGGGTCGTGGAGAGGCGGTCCAGCAGCCACAGCCGCTCCTGGGCGAAGGAGGCCGGAAGTGCCCCGCCCCGCTCCACCCGCTCCATCCGACCACCGACCGCACCACCGGCGGCCGCGACCTGCTCGGCGAATTCGCGGATGCAGGGCTTCTCGAAGATGGTGCGCAGTTCGACCGAGCGGTTGAGCTGTTCGGCGATGCGCGAGACGGCCATGGTGGCGAGGAGGGAGTGGCCGCCGAGCTCGAAGAAGTTGTCGTCGATGCCGACGACGGTGGTGCCGAGGACTTCAGCCCAGATGTCGGCGATGGTCTGTTCGGTGGGGTTGCGCGGGGCGGTGTAGTCGGTGTCGGTGGTGGTGCGATCGGTGGTGGGTGCGGGGAGGGCTTTGTGGTCGATTTTTCCGGTGGGGGTGGTGGGGAGGGTGGTGAGGTGGATGAAGTGGGTGGGGATCATGTGGTCGGGGAGGGTGGTGGTGCACCAGGTGCGGAGGGTGGTGGTGGTGAGGGGGGTGGTGTCGGTGGTGGTGTAGTGGGCGGTGAGGTGGGGGTGTCCGGGTCGGTCTTCGCGGATGGTGGTGATGGCTGTGGTGATGTGGGGGTGGTTGGTGAGGGTGGTTTGGATTTCGTCGAGTTCGATGCGGTGGCCGCGGAGTTTGATCTGGTTGTCGAGGCGGCCGAGGTAGTGGAGGGTGCCGTCGGGGAGTCGGCGGACGCGGTCGCCGGTGTGGTAGATGCGGCTGCCGGCGGGTCCGTGGGGGTCGGGGGTGAAGCGGTCGGCGGTGAGGGCGGGTTGGTGGTGGTAGCCGCGGGCGAGTTCGGGGCCGCCGATGCACAGTTCGCCGGGGATGCCGAGGGGGGTGGGGTTGCCGTGGGGGTCGAGGACGTAGGTCCGCCGACCGCCCAGAGCGGTACCGATCGGCACCTTGCCCGGAGTGTCCCCCCGGACCGTGTGGGCGGTCGCGGTCACGGTGGTCTCGGTGGGTCCGTAGGCGTTGACGACGGTGACGCCGGGGAGGTGCTGCTGCCAGACGGCGAGCGCGGCGGGGGGCAGGACCTCGCCGCCGAGGACCAACAGCCGCAGGGTGGCCATCGCGGGCACCTGGGCCGCCGACAGGCCCGACACCATCTCCGCCCAGTACGCCGGCGGGAAGTTGGCCACGGTGACGCCGAACTGCTCGATCACGGACGGGAGGTGGGTCGGCAGCCACGGATCGTTCGGCCGGATGACCACCCGGGCGCCGCTGAGCAGTGCCGGGAGCAGCTGCTCCAGGAAGGGGTCGAAGGAGTAGGAGGCGAACTGCAGGACGCGGTCGTGGGGGGTGAGTCGGTAGTGCTCGCGGATGGTGTGGGTGTGGCGGGTCAGGGCGGGGTGGTCGACGGCGACGCCCTTGGGTCGGCCGGTGGAGCCGGAGGTGTAGATGAGGTAGGCGAGCGTGTTCCCGGCCGGTGGGTGGGGGGTGCGGGTGCCGGTGGCGGGGAGGTCTTCGACCAGGACGGGTGTGGTGTGCAGTGAGGTGGCCAGGTCGGCGAGGTGGTGCTGGGTGACGATGCAGGTCAGGTCTGCGTCCTGGGCCATGTGGGTGAGGCGGGCGTGGGGGTAGGCGGGGTCGAGTGGGACGTAGGCGCCGCCGGCTTTCCAGATGCCGAGGAGTGCGACGGGCAGCCATGGGCTGCGTTCCAGGCAGACGCCGACCCGGGACTCGGGGCCGACTCCGGTGGCGTGCAGTGCGTCGGCGAGTGCGTCGGAGCGGTCGGCCAGTTCCCGGTAGGTGAGGTGCTGTTCTCCGCAGACCACGGCCACCGCGTCCGGATCGCGTGCCACCTGGGCCGCGAACGCCTCCAAGACCGACGGCGGCTCACCGGCCGCCTCGACCGGCGCGCTGAGGACGGTGAGAGCCCGCCGCTCCTCGTCCGTCAGCAGGTCCACGCTTCCGACCGGGACGTCAGGGGTGAGCGCCACTGTTTCGAGAAGTCGGCGCAGGTGGCTCGCCAGCCGCTCGACGGAGTCGGCGTCGAACAGGTCCCTGGCGTAGGTGAAGTGGAACCTCATCCCGCCTTCGACGGGTCGCGTGATCAGCGAGATGTCGAAGGGCGAGGAGGGATCGCCGCTGTCCAGGCTCATCGGCGACAGCTGGATGGAGCCGTGGTGCGCCTCGGCCTGCTCGAAGTTCTGGGTGACGAACCAGGCCTGGAAGAGGGGGTTGCGGCTGGGGTCGCGTGGGGGTTTGAGGTCTTCGACGAGGCGTTCGAAGGGGAGGTCTTGGTGGTCGAAGGCGTTGAGGACGTTGTCGCGGACGCGGGTGAGGTGGGTTGCGAAGGTGGGGTTGTCGGTGAGGTCGGTGCGGGTGACGAGGGTGTTGACGAAGAAGCCGATGAGGCCTTCGGTTTCGGCGCGGTTGCGGCCGGCGATGGGGGTGCCGATGGCGATGTCGGTCTGTCCGGACCAGCGGGCGAGGACGGTGTGGAAGGCGGCGAGCAGGACCATGAAGGTGGTGGCCCGGTGGGTGCGGGCGAGGGTTTCGAGTTGGGTGATGAGGGTGGTGGGGAGGGTGTGGGTGATGGTGGCGCCGCGGCCGGTGCGGGTGGTGGGCCGGGGGTGGTCGGTGGGGAGGTCGAGGGTGGTGAGGTCGGCCAGGGCGGTGCGCCAGTGGGCGAGTTGGTCGTCGAGGACCTGGCCGGTGAGGTGGTTGCGTTGCCAGGAGGCGAAGTCGGCGTACTGGACGGGCAGGGCCGGCAGGGTGGGGGTGGTGTGGGTGGTGCGTGCTTCGTAGCAGGTGGTGAGTTCGTCGGTGAAGATCTTGGCGGACCAGCCGTCGGAGGCGACGTGGTGGAAGGTGACGGTGACGAGGTGGTCGTCGGTGTCCAGGGTCCAGGCGGCGCAGCGCAGGAGGGGGGCGGTGGCGAGGTCGAAGGGCCGGGTGGAGAAGGCGGTGGCCAGGTCGCGGGCGTGGTCGAGGCGCTGCTCGGCGGTGGCGGGGGTGGTGGTGAGGTCGTGCCACTGGGTGGGGACGGTGGCGTGGTCGGCGATGCGTTGGACGGGGCGTCCGTCGACCTCGATCAGGGCGGTGCGCAGTACCTCGTGCCGGGCGACGACGTCGTCCAGGGCCTGCTGCCAGGCCGACCGGTCCAGCCGACCCCGCACCCGCCACACGTACTTGAGGAGGTACTCGTCGCCACTCGCCGAGAGGCGGTCCAGCAGCCACAGCCGCTCCTGGGCGAAGGAGGCCGGCAGTGCCCCGCCCCGCTCCACCCGCTCCATCCGACCACCGACCGCACCACCGGCGGCCGCGGTCTTCCGGCCGGCCAGCCGCTTGGCGATGAGTTCCCGGCGCAGGGCGTCCGCCGTGGCGGGCGTGTTCTCGTTCTCGTTCACGACGCATCCATTTCGGCGAGCATGTCTCGGAGTTCTTCCTCGGTCAGGTCGGACATCTGAGCGGTGATGAGGTCCTCGACCGCTGTGGCCAGACCGGCGATCGTGGGAGCCCGGAAGAACTCCCGCAGCGGGAAGTCGACCTGGAACTCCACCCGGATCCGGGAGATCAGCCGGGTGGCGAGGAGCGAGTGCCCGCCGCTCTCGAAGAAGTCGTCCCGGATGCCGGGGTTCCGCAGCCCGAGCAGGCGGGCCCAGATGTCGGCGAGGGTCCGTTCGACCTCGTTCGTCGGAGGTTCGTGCCCGGCATCCGGGCCCTCGGGAGCGCTGTCCGGGTCGGGGAACCCCTGGCGGTCCAGCTTTCCGCCGGGTGTCCGCGGGACGGAGTCGATCAGCAACAGGCGCGCGGGCACCATGTGGGCCGGCAGTTGGCGCCCGCACCAGGCGCGCAGCTCCGCCGGGGTCACCGAGCCGGGCGATCGGGGCAGGACGTATCCGATCAGGCGCTGCCCGCCGGCCGGGTCCGGCCGCGCCACCACCGCGGCGAAGTCGACGCCGGGACAGCTGCCGAGCACCGATTCGATCTCACCCGGTTCGATCCTGAAGCCCCGGATCTTGACCTGGCTGTCGAGGCGGCCGAGGCACTGCAGATTGCCGTCGGCGAGCCAGCGGACCCGGTCACCGGTGCGGTACATCCGGGATCCCGGGGGCCCCAGCGGGTCGGGGACGAAGCGGTCCGCGCTCTGGGCCGGGCGGCCCAGGTAGCCGCGGGCGACGATGCCGCCGCCGATGTGGAGCTCGCCCGTCACACCGACCGGTACCGGTCGGCCGTGCGGGTCGAGGACGTAGTGGCGCGCCCCGCCGATCGTGCGGCCCACCGTCGCGGCATCAGCCGCTGCCGTGATCTCCGCGAGCGAGGACCAGACGGTGGCCTCGGTGGGTCCGTACAGGTTCCAGACCCGCAGACCGCGTTCGAGGAGCCCCGCGGCCAGCTCGGTGGTGAGGGGCTCACCGCCGGACATCGCGTGGGTCAGCTTCCCCCAGTCGCCGCCCGCCTCGATCAGCATGCGCCAGGACGTGGGCGTGGCCTGCAGGACGGTGACACCGTGCTCCCGCACGCGGTCGGCAAGCTCACGGGCGTCCAGGGATTGTTCTTTCGTCATCACGACGATGCGGCTGCCGAGGACGAGCGGCAGCAGCAGTTCGACGGTCGAGATGTCGAAGCAGATGCTGGTGAGCGCGGCGATGGTGTCGTTCCGGCCCAACGGGCAGGACTGCTCCATGCCCGCGAAGAACCGGATCAGGCTGCCGTGGTCGATGCCGACGCCCTTGGGCCGGCCGGTCGAGCCGGAGGTGTAGATCACGTAGGCGAGCGCGTTCCCGGCCGGCAGGTGCGGGTCGGTCCTGCGGGACGCCGTGCGGGGGAGGTCTTCGACCAGGACCGGTGCGGTGTGCAGTGAGGCGGCCAGGTCGGCCAGCTCGTGCTGGGTGACGATGCAGCTGAGGGCCGCGTCCCGGGCCATGTGGGTGAGACGGGCGTGCGGGTACTCGGGGTCGAGCGGGACGTACGCGCCACCGGCCTTCCAGATGCCCAGCAGTGCGACGGGCAGCCACTGGCTGCGCTCCAGGCAGACGCCGACCCGGGACTCGGGGCCGACCCCGGCAGTGAGCAGTGCCTCGGCCAGTGCGTCGGACCGGTCGGCCAGTTCCCGGTAGCTGAGCCGCTGCTCTCCGCAGACCACGGCCTCCGCGTCCGGATCGCGTGCGACCTGCGCCGCGAACCCCTCCAGCACCGACCGCGGCCCGTCGCCGGCGCCGTCGAAGTCGGCCTTCCCGGGGAGGTCGTGCAGCACCGCGAGCTCGCCGGGGACGAAGATGTCGAGGTCGCTGACCGGCGAGTCGGGGCTGTCCAGCGCCGAGCCCAGCAGTCGTGGCAGTCGGGCGCCGATGAGCTCGGCCGTGTCCCGGTCGAAGAGGTCGGTGGAGTACTGCAGGACGCCGGACAGGCCTTCCGGTGCGCCGGTCGCCGAGAAGTGCTCACTCAGGGAGAAGGTGAGATCGAACATCGCGCCGCGGAGGTCCAACGGCACCGTGTCGCGGTCCCGGTCCGGGGTGGCCGCGGTGTCGGTGTTGTTGAAGGCCAGCATGATCTGGAACAGCGGGTGGTGCGCCGGTGAGCGGTCCGGATTGACGGCCTCGACGACCTCTTCGAACGGGAGGTCCTGGTGCGAGTAGGCGGCCAGGTCGGTCTCCCGCACCCGGTGCAGGAGCTCGGTGAAACTCGGGTCGCCCTGGGTGTCGGTGCGGAGCACGAGGGTGTTGACGAAGCAGCCGACCAGGTCGGCGAGGCCCTCCTCGGTGCGGCCGGCGACAGGTGTGCCGATGGGGATGTCGGTGCCGGCCCCGAGCCTGGTCAGCAGTGCGGCGACGAGCGCGTGCAGCACCATGAACGTCGTGGCCCGGTGGGTGCGGGCGAACTCCGCCGTCCGGGCGTGCAGGTGCGGGTCGATCGTCAGGGTGGCGCGGCCGCCGGAGTGGCCCGGCACCGGTGGCCGGGCGTGGTCGGTGGGCAGGTCGATGGCGCCGGGTATCCCGTCCAGGGCGGCGCGCCAGTAGTCGGCCTGCTCGGAGCGCAGGCCGGCCGGGTCCGAGGGGTCGCCCAGGAGCTCCCGCTGCCACAGGGTGTAGTCCGCGTACTGCACCGGAAGGACGTCGAACTGCGGGACGAGTCCCTGGCTGCGGGCCCGGTAGGCGGTCATGAGGTCACGTGCCAGGGGTGCCTTCGACCAGCCGTCGACCGCGATGTGGTGCGCGAGCAGCAGGACGGTCGTGGTGTCCGGTTCGTCGGACGGGAACATCCAGGTGTGCAGCGGCGGCTCGGCGGCCAGGTCGAACACGTGGGCCGATGCCTCGTCCAGCGCGGCGGCCAGGCCGCCGTCCGTCACCACCGAGAGCGCGGGGACGGTGGACCCGGGCAGCACGCACTGGCGGGGCCGGCCTCCGTCGGGTCCGGGCGGGAACACCGTGCGCAGGCTCTCGTGCCGGCAGGTCACGTCCTGGAGCGCCCGCCGCAGCACGGCGGGGTCCGCGGGACCCGGCAGGGACAGCTGGAACGGCAGGTTGTACACCGCGCTGGGTCCCTCCAACTGGTCGAGGAACCAGAGCCGTTGCTGGGCGGGGGACAGGGGGAGCACGGCAGGGCGCGGCGCGGCGGCGAGCGTCGGCCGGGGCCGGGTGCCCCGCAGTAGCCGCGGCGCCAGCACGCGCACCGTGGGGGCGTCGGTGAGCGTCCGCAGGTCGAGTTCCGCGTGGAGGGTGGAGCGCACCAGGCCGATGAGTCCGAACGCGAGCAGGGAGTGGCCGCCGAGGTGGAAGAAGTCGTCGTCGAGGCCGACCTCGGTGACGCCGAGCACATCGGCGTAGAGATGGCACAGGACTTCCTGGACCGGGGTGCGGACGTCACCCCCGCTGCCGGTGGTCCGGTATTCGGGGGCCGGCAGCGCGCCGCGGTCGATCTTGCCGCTGCTGTTCAGGGGCAGTCGGTCGAGCACGACGACGGTGCTGGGGACCATGTAGGGGGGGAGCAGGGTGCCGACGAGTTCGCACAGTGCCGCCGTGTCGAGGTGCGCGTCGTGCTCCGCGACCACGTAGCCGACGAGACGCCGGTCGCCCTCGCGGTCCTCGCGGACCGTCACGACGGCCTGGGCGACCGCCGGCTCACGGCGCAGGGCCGCCTCCACCTCGCCCGGTTCGATGCGGTACCCGCGCAGGTTGAGCTGCCCGTCCGCGCGGGCCAGGAACTCCAGCTGGCCGTCGGCGTTCCAGCGGGCGAGGTCACCGGTGCGGTACATCCGTGCCCCGGGGGCTCCGTCCGGGTCCGGGAGGAAGGCGGCGGCCGTGGGGCCGGGGCGGTTCCAGTACCCGCGGGCCAGGCCGGGCCCGCCGACGTGGAGTTCGCCCACCGCGCCCGGCTCGACGGGTCGCAGGTCGCCGTCCAGCAGGTGGATGCTGGTGTTCCAGGCCGGGCGCCCGATCGGGAGCGGGCCGGCCGGCAGCGGGCTGCCGGGCTCCACCCGGTACTGCGTGCAGGCGACCACCACCTCGCTGGGGCCGTAGCTGTTGACCACGGCTGTGCCGGGGTACCGGGACCGCCAGCCGGCCAGGGCCTGGCCGGTCAGCTGCTCGCCACCGAGCATGAGCACCCCGCTCGGTGCGAACTCGCTTCCGAGGTCCATCAGTCGGGGGAGGAGGCTGGGTGTGCCCTTGAGGAAGGACGCCGGGTGGTCCAGCAGGTTGGCACGGGTCTGCGGGTCGTCGTCCAGGTCGGCGAGGATGATCAGCCCGCCGGAGACCAGGGGCCCGAAGAGGGCGGTCGCGGTGCCGTCGAAGGAGACCGAGCCGTGGAACGGCACACTCCCGGAGAGGTCCTGGTTGAGGTGGACGGTCCACTGGAGGTAGGCGGCCGCGGCGTGGTGCTCGACGACCACGCCCTTGGGCGTTCCGGTCGAGCCGGAGGTGTAGACGAGGTAGGCCGGATGCTGCGGGGACAGTGGCGCGACCCGGTCGGTGTCGGTGAGGTCGTCGGGCGACCGGTCGGCGCATGCCGCGCGGTGCTCGGGGGTGTCCAGCTGGAGGACCGGCAGGTCCCGGGTGAGGTGCGGGGACGTCCTGGTGTCGGTGATCAGGCAGGCCGGCCGGGTGTCGTCGAGGATCAGGCCGATCCGCCGGCCCATGTGTCCGGGGTCGAGCGGGACGTAGGCCGCACCGCACTTGAGGACGGCCAGCAGTGCGGTGAGCAGGTCGTGGTTGCGGGGCAGCAGCACCGCGACCCGGTCCTCGGGGCCGATGCCGCGGGCGGCCAGCAGCCGGGCGAGCCGGTTCGCCCGGGCGTTGAGCTCCGCGTACGAGCTGGTGGTCGTTCCGCAGACCGCGGCCGGGGCGTGCGGGGTGCGGGCGGCCTGGTCCTCGAACATGGCCACGAGGGTGGTCGGCGTACGGGGGACGGTGGTTCCCTGCGCGAGGGCCAGGAGGTCGAACGCGTACGGAGTGCGGGCAGTGCGGGGGAATTCGTCCATGGAGCTGTCCGACTCCAAGCTTGATGCAGGCATGTCACCTTCCGAACGTCGACAGGGCCGAGGGCTTTCTCCGATCACCCGGGCCGGGGCCGCCGATCTGAGCGGCCCGGCCCGGGTGCTGTGCGCGGATCGTGCTGAGCGGTGATCGGGTCAGCGGACGCTGAGCGGACGCATGTCCGTCCACAGCTCCTCGATGCGGGCGAGGCACTCGGCCCGGCCGGCCGGCGATCCGACGGCGTTCCAGCCGTTGGGCAGCTCACGGTCGGAGCGCCACACGGAGTACTGCTCCTCGTGGTTGACGACCACCAGGTAGGTCTGCAGGTCCTCGGTCACGTCGGTCATGGCGTTTCGTTCCTCTCCCAGGAGCAGGCGGGTGCGGTGAAGACGGCCCGGGAGGCGGCAGGTGCTCGGGTGGGGCCGCTGATGTCGGTCGAGGTGCCGTACACCCCTGCCCGATCGCCGCATCCCGGCCGGGGCCCTGCGGCCGCCGGCCCGGTCCGTCATGACGACGATGTTCCACAGCGCCGATATACGCCGGATCGCGGAGCCCCGGGCGGGCCGATCGGAGCGGGAGAGGGGTCGGCGATCGGGCGTGTATCAGCGTGAGATCGAGCGCGAGAAGACTGTTGCTCGAACCCAGCCCCCCGAGTGAACGGACACTCCGATGAAGCGATCGATACAGTCACTGGCGCTGCGTGTCGGTGCGGCCGTGGCCGCGGCCGGATGCGCGTCCGCCCTGGCCCTCGCGGTCTCGGCGGCCCCGGTTCACCCCGGCGCCCCGATGTCGGGCCGGTCGGTGACCGTGCAGGCCGACGGGTCGATCCCGACCCCGGCGCCGGTCTCCAGTCCGACCCCGGCGCCGGCCGGCGAGTGGAACAGCACGGGCTGAGGCCGGCACGGGTACCGCGGCGGTACCCGGTGATTCAGTCGTTCGCCGGCCCCTGAGCCAGTTCGAGGTCGGCGACGAGGGCTCCCGCCCGAACGGCGTCCGGGAGCCCCAGCCCGGTGAACACGGCGTGTGCCTGCACGGCCCGGGCCAGTGCGGACCGGAGCTCGCCCAGGTCGGCGAGGACATGGCTGAGCACGACCAGCGCGTGCCCGCGGTCGCGTTCCGCGCCCAGCTCCTCGCAGAGGGCCAGCGCCTGCTGGGCCTGGGACAGCGCCTCGACGGACTCGCCCGTCACCCGCAAGGTGTCCGCGAGGCGGAGCCGCGCCTGCGCTTCCCGGCCCCGGATGCCCTCGGCCTCGCAGAGCGCCAGACAGCTCAGGTAACTCGCGGCGGCGCCGTCGTAGCGCTCCAACTCGTGCAGGGCCAGACCGCGGACGTAGTGGGCGTAGGCGATTCCGTTCCGGTCCGCCACCGCGCGCAGGGCGACCAGGGCTTCGTCGCAGGCCTGCAGTGCCTCCTCGGCCCTTCCGCTGCGAAGGCGGGCCTGCGCGGCGTTGAGGATGGTCGCCAGTTCGCCGGAGTGGTGTCCCAACTCCCGGGCGAGCAGCGTCCCCCGGTCGTAGAAGCGGACAGCGTCGGCGTAGTTCTGCTGGAACTGGGCGATCAGACCCTGGTCGTTGAGGGTCTGCTGGAGGATGACCCGGTCGTCCGCGCGTAGGCAGGCCTCGGTCGCCAGCCGGATGTGCAGGTCGGCCTCCGCCAGCTGAATGTTCTGCAGAGCGGCGTTGCCGCAGACGAAGCGGGCCCGGCCTTCCGCGCGGTCGTCGCCCCGCAGGGCCGCCGTCTCCGCCACCGTCCGGGCGGCCTCGGCCAGTTGGCCGTAGGGAATGCCCTTGCCGTACGGACTCAGGGCGACCAGCAGGTCGGTCGCCGTGCGCAGCAGCCGGCCTTCGGGCCCGGACGGGCTCTGGGCGGCCAGGGTCACCGCATTGGTGATGCAGTCGAACTCGGTGGCCACCCAGGCCCGTGCCTCCGCCAGCGAGTCGAGCTGCGGACCCGCGGCGGGGCTGCGGACCAGGAAGACGCCGACCGGGTCGCCCGGAACCATGTGCCGGAAGGCGGTGGATCCTCCGGCGAGCAGGTGGTCGAGCATCCGGCTCAGCGCCGCACCGCGCTCGTCGTCGTCCTCGGAGGGCGGGGGAGCCGGGAGCTGCAGCGCGAAGGCGCGGACCAGATCGTGGAACCGGTACCGGCCGGGCAGGGGCGCCTCCAGCATGGCGGCGTCCACCAGTGCTTCCAGCAGGTCCTCGGCATCCTCCTCGGCGAGATCGAGGGCCGCGGCGGCGGCAGCCAGTCCGATACCGGTCCGGGTCGCGGGCGCGAGCAGCCGGAACGCCCTGGCCTGATCGGCCGTCAGTTGGCGGTAGCCGAGTTCGAAGGCCGCGGCCACCGCCAGGTCCCCGGCCCGCAGTTCACCGATGCGACGGCGTTGGTCGGCAAGCCGGCGGGTCATCGTCTCGACCTGCCACTGCGGGCGGGCGGCCAGTCGCGCGGCCACGATCCGGACGGCCAGCGGAAGATGCCCGCAGGCCGTCACCAGTTCGGTGGCGGCATGCTCGTCGGTGATGCGCTCCTCGCCGACGATCGAGCGCAGCAGGCCGGTGGCCTCGTCGGTCGTGAAGACGTTCAGATCGGCCTGGGCGGAGGTGGGCAGCCCGGTGAGTCGGGCTCGGCTGGTGACGATCACCGCACAGTCGGCCGAGCCCGGTAACAGCGGTCTGACCTGTGCCGGATCCCGGGCGTTGTCGAGCAGGAGCAGGATGCGCCGCCCGTCGAGCACGGAGCGGAAGAGGCGCGCGCGGTCCTCGGTCGCGTTGGGGAGGGCGTGCCCCGGAACCCCCAGCGTCGTCAGCAGGCTGCCCAGGACCGTCCCCGGCTCGGCGGGCTCCAGCCCGTTGCCGCCCAGGTCGGCGTACAGCTGTCCATCGGTGAACCGGGGCTTGGCCAGATGGGCGACCCGCAGCGCCAGCGTGGTCTTCCCGATGCCGCCCATGCCCGCGACGGACACCACGGGCAGCGACGTCCTGGTGGTGCTGGTGAGTACCCGGCACAGGTCGGTCACCTCGGCTGTGCGCCCGGTGAAATCAGCCGTGTCCGCCGGAAGTTGGGCGGGTCGGGAGACCAGGTGGGGGCTGCCGCCGCTCCCGGGCGCATCCTCCGCGTCCGTTCCGACCGGTGCGGACACCTCGTCCGGCCGGGCCGCCCGCGGTGCGGGGACCGGCTCCGGCTCCTGCTGGGCCTGCTGCTGCCCCTGCCTGTGCGCGGCAGCGCTGAGCAGTGGGTCGCCGGCCAGGACGCGGGCATGGAGTGCGGTCAATTCCGGCCCGGGATCGACGCCCAGTTCCTCGGCCAGGACGTGCCGGGCCCGGGCGAACACCGCCAGCGCGTCGGCCTGGCGGCCGGAGGCGTACAGCGCCCGCATCAGGAACCCGTAGGGCCTTTCCTGCAGCGGGTTTTCGGCTATGAACGCGGTGAGCTCGGGTATG
Organism: Kitasatospora cineracea; assembly: GCF_003751605.1. Classification (NCBI taxonomy): domain Bacteria; kingdom Bacillati; phylum Actinomycetota; class Actinomycetes; order Kitasatosporales; family Streptomycetaceae; genus Kitasatospora; species Kitasatospora cineracea. The sequence continues at coordinate 1,118,175 of NZ_RJVJ01000002.1, read as the reverse complement.
ACGGCCGAGTTCCGCCCCAATCGGAGATTGTGGCCGAAACGCTCTTCCAGCAGACCCCGCCGGAGTTCGTTGAGCCGTGAACGCTGCTGGTCCGCGTAGGGTCCCGGAACACCCGACAAGGGTTCGCCCTGCCACAGTCCCAGGGCCTCGTCCAGCAGTCGGCTGCAGTCGTCGTCCCGGCCCTGTGAACGGGCACGTGCGGCGTCGGCGGCCAGCTTGTCCGCGCAGTTCGCGTCCACCGAGTCCGGAGCAACCATCAACTGGTATCCGTCGTGCAGGGAAATGAGTAACTTGGGGTCGGTACGGTCGACCTCCAGGGCCTGGCGCAGGCGCCACGCGTACGTGCGCAGGCTCGACAGAGCGGAATCCGGGGAGGATTCGCCCCAGATCGCCGTGATCAATTCATGCGCCGAGGCCGATCGTCCGGGACGGAGCAGCAGGGCCACCAGAAGAGCCTGCAGCTGTGGCGACCGGGACGGGAGAACGGTCTCGCCCCGATGCATGCGCACGGGCCCGAGCACGGAGAATCTGATGTCCTCCACCATGTTCCCTTCCCCACCGACTTGGACCACGTGACCTGGACGCCTGCGGGAACGGTGGCGTCGGGACGCGGATCGCAGCTGATCGAAGGGGCCGTCAGAAGAGGGTCCTCTGCGGCCCGAATCGATTGCATGGCAAGCCACTTGAGCTGTAGCGCAGTCCGTTGGACACCCCCCCAACCCTGACAATGTAGTGCACCGGCAACCTCCACGGGAACATCACAACCAGGAAGAAAGGCGGATACCGGGCCCACCCGCAGGCACCCGGATGTGCCATGATCGGGCCGCTGATGCGCCCGAGGATTCCGAGTACTCGGATCCCGCTTCCCGGCCCGGGCGGTTTCGCCGACGCCCCGGCAAATGCGTGTGATTCCGCGCCGACACACATTCTCGGCGTCCCCCTGCGGCCGGCCCCGAGCCGGTCGACCCTCGATCGGCGACCTCCGTGAGCGGCCCGGCTGCCGATGCCGAGGACGCCACCTCACCTCACCTGTCCGGGGCCCGTGCGTCAGGACCGGGTGACGCCTCCGCACCATGCCGTCCGCGCACCGTGCCGTCTGCCGCATCCCGTCGAAGGAACCCTGCCATGAATGATTTCCCGCGGGTCCGCACCGCCCGCCCCCGCCGGTACCTGATGTGCCGCTCCGCCTACGCGGAGGCGCAGGAGTTCTTCGGGCGCCCGGTGATCAGTCCGGAACTCGTGGACCCGCGGTTCTACCACCTCGACACGGTCCTGACCGTGCTCGACGGCGACGAGATCATGTACGACCCGGAAGCCTTCTCCGCTGAAGGACGGTGGCGGCGCGAAGTGCTGCACCCTCGTCATCCGGGACAGCTCCCGGGGAGCGGCTTATATCGCGGGATGATCCGGCGGATATCCAGTCCGTATTCCATGGACCGAGAGGCTCACCGACAGCGGGAGCCCGGAGGAGGGAGGGCCATGGAGCTGCGATCGGACGCCTCCGCCGCGGACCCGTACGGCGGCAGCCGGCGGGGGACCACCCAGGCGGAGGCGCGGGCAGCCTTCCTGCAGCGCATCGGCGGGGAGGCGGTGGACGCCGGGCAGTTCCTTGCCCGGGCGGACGGGGTGGCCCGGGACCACACCGGCCTGTTGGGCGCGGTGCTCGGCGCAGCCGCCGCGGGCAGCGGGCAGGACCCCGGCGAGGATCGCACCGCCGCCGCCCTCACGGCTCTCGCCGCCTACGGCGCGCTGGCGGCCCACCGGCCCGCATGCTCGTCCGAGGAGCAGCCCCCGGTCTGGGGGCTGGACCTGGCCACCGGCTCGCTGCGCCGGATACCGCGCGAGGACGCCTTCGGCGCGCCGCCGCTTCCCCGGCCCCCGTTCCGTCCCCCGGTGGGTGCGGCTGCCGGGCTCACCTGGATCTCCGCTGTGGAGACCGGGTTGGCGCAGCACTGCGAGGCGCTGCTGGCACAGAAGTCACGGGTCGCGGCGATGTCCGGTTCGGTACCCTCCACCGCCCCGGCGATCGGCGTCGAGCAGGAGCGGCGACCGGCCGCACCGCGCGCTCCCCTCGACCCGCCCCGCTGGGCGCGCCCGGTCGAGGCACTGCGGGCCCACGGCCGGGCACCGGTCGCGGTGCTGCTCGACCACGACCCCCAGGCGGTCGCGGTCCTCCCCTATCTCGTCCAGATCGTGCTGGTGGAGACCGCCGGATAGAGCGGAACAGCGGTGCTCGTCGATCGCTCCTCCGAGGGCACCGCGCCGGCCGGGGCGCGGCAGACGAGGTCCACGGCGGAAACCCGGTGTTGCGCTCCGTCGCCTCGCGAAAGATGATCACGGCGCCGAGCGCGGACGCGGCGGATACGAAGAGGCCGCCCGAGTCGGTCCGGCTGAGCGGGAAGTGACCCGCTCACCGACCCGGACCCGGCGATCCGGGCCTGCGCGGCCCTTGCCCCGCTGCCCTCCGGCGATCCGCGCCCCACCGCGATCCTCCTGGAGGCCCCATCGGATCCGCAAGCCGCTGACTGCTGGTTCGACGCCGAGCCCGTGCCCCAACTCGACGGCTGGTTCCGCTTCGCCCTGCTGAGCGCCCTGCTCGCAACGAACCCGTCCCCCGCGAACGGGTCCATCCGCAGCAGGCCGGGGCGGCTGTCGAGCGGGCCGACGACGGCGCTGTCAGCCGCGATCTTGAACCGGGCCGGGTCGAAGTCGACGACCGGCGGCACGGGTCCCAGGTCGTACGGGTGCCGGGAGGCCACCACCCGCAGGTTGCGCAGGCAGTGCTGCGGATCCAACCTCGGCTCGTCCAGGGCGGGTTCGGCGAAGTCCGCGCGTTCGACCACCGTGCTCACCACGCAGGGGTGCACCGCCCGCCCGGTCGCGCAGCACCCCCTCCGACCCGTCGAGCACGGCCGCGACCTCGCCGGTGCGCTGCTCGACCTCCTCCTTGAACTGCTCCTTCACCAAAGCGGGTTCGGTCCGCTCCCGAACCGCCGAGATTCGTGCCGGTTCCCGGGCGCGGCGGTCGTTGCGGAGCGAATCCGGGCAGCGCCGGCCTGGAAATCCTGCATGCCGGAATTCGAGTGGGGTCGTCCGCCGCCTGCGCCGCCTGCGCCGCCGCCGGACGCGGACGGCGCGGCGGCCGACGGCCGGGGCTGCCGCCGGGCGCGGACGGCGCGGCGGCCGACGGCCGGGGCTGCCGCGAGGCAGTCCGTGCGCAGCCGCTCCCGTTCCGTCCGCGTCGCAACTGCCGGGGAGATTCCGGGGTGGGTGCGGCGTGCGTTCTTGTCATCGATGTGCCTGGTGGCGCGGTGTGTTGACCGCGTCGACGGCTCCGGGGCGGCAGGTCGGAAGCCGGTTTCCCAGGGAGCCCGCGGTGAAATATCCACCACGGAACGCATCGGCCTGCTAGAGTCGCATGTAGTTGCAGTAGTGGTTCCCATGAGATTTCTTTACGTCTGCTGAGGTGTCGCGGGCGTATTTTTTTCCGGTTTCGTTCCGGGTGGGTCATCATCGCGGCATCTCGGAGTCGGTACCGTGCGGACTTCGGACAGCCCCTTGAAGGAGATTTATTTATGGCTAATGGCACTGTGAAGTGGTTCAACGCGGAAAAGGGCTTCGGCTTCATCGAGCAGGAGGGTGGCGGCCCGGACGTGTTCGCCCACTACTCGAACATCAACGCCGGCGGCTTCCGTGAGCTGCTCGAGGGCCAGAAGGTCGAGTTCGACGTCGCGCAGGGCCAGAAGGGCCCGCAGGCCGAGAACATCCGTCCGCTGTAGTTTTCCTGCCACGGCGCCCGCCCGGCAGCGAGGGGCCCGCACCGCGTACACGCTCGGTGCGGGCCCCTCGGCATTGCGCCACGACGCACGTCCCGGCCAGTCCCGGCCCCGCCATCGGCGGTCATCCCCACGCGAGGCGCCCGGCGCCGCGTACGGATCGCCGCCCTGCCGTGTCATTCCACGGTTCGAGGTTCTTCGCTCCCACCTCTTCCCGGTGAGCGCCGACCGCAGGTGACGTGCCGCACGGTTCCACCGTCCACGCCCCGCCCGTCATACTTCCGGCCCGTTTCCTTGCGGCCTCCGCCCAGCGCCGCGGAGCCCTCCTCGTGACGTGCCGTCCCGAGGAAGGTCTCCCGCATGAACAGTTCCAGTCGCTTCCCGCAGCAGGGTTCCCGCTCCCGTTCCGCCGCAGGCTCCCGCTCCGGTGGCTCCTTCCACGGTGGCCGGCCCGTCGGCGGCCGGAGCGCCGCCGACCGCCGCAGCCGTCAGAAGCCTTCCGTGCAGGGCGAGTTCGCGCTGCCGACGAGCACGACCCCGGCGCTGCCGGCCGTCGAGTCCTTCGACGAGCTGGACATGCCGGGGGCGCTGCTGGCGACGCTGACCCGCCAGGGCGTCACCTCGCCGTTCCCGATCCAGGCCGCGACGCTGCCGAACTCGCTGGCCGGCCGCGACGTGCTCGGTCGCGGCCGCACCGGCTCCGGCAAGACCCTCGCGTTCGGCCTCGCCCTGCTGGCCCGCACCGCCGGCCGGAAGGCCGAACCGGGTCGACCGCTGGCGCTGGTCCTGGTCCCCACCCGCGAACTCGCGCAGCAGGTGACCGAGGCCCTCACCCCGTACGCCCACGCGGTGCGCCTGCGCCTGGCCACGGTGGTCGGCGGGGTGTCCATCGGACGCCAGGCCCAGGCGCTGAGCCGCGGCGCCGAGGTCGTGGTCGCCACCCCCGGACGGCTCGCGGACCTGGTCCAGCGCGGTGACTGCCGGTTGGACGGAGTCGGCACCACGGTCCTGGACGAGGCCGACCAGATGGCCGACGTGGGTTTCCTGCCGCAGGTGATCGCCCTCCTCGACCAGGTCGCCGAAGGCTGCCAGACGATGCTGTTCTCCGCCACCCTGGACCGCAACGTCGACCGCCTGGTCCGCCGCTTCCTGAAGGACCCGGTCACGCACTCGGTGGACCCGTCCGCGGGCGCGGTCAGCACGATGGAACACCACGTGCTGCACGTGCACAGCTCCGACAAGGCCGCCACGATCGCGCACATCGCCTCCCGCGACGGCGGGGTCATCATGTTCACCGACACCAAGTACGGCGCCGACCGCCTGGTGCGGGACCTGCTCGCCAACGGGGTCAAGGCCGCGGCCCTGCACGGCGGCAAGTCCCAGCCGCAGCGCACCCGCACCCTGGAGCAGTTCCGCAACGGCCAGGTCACCGCCCTGATCGCCACCAACGTCGCCGCCCGCGGCATCCACGTCGACGGCCTCGACCTGGTCGTCAACCTGGACCCGCCCGCCGACCACAAGGACTACCTGCACCGCGGCGGACGCACCGCCCGGGCCGGCGAGTCCGGCACCGTCGTCACCCTGGTCCTGCCCGACCAGCGCCGCGAGACGGCCCGCATGATGACCACCGCCGCCATCACCCCCGTCACCACCCGCGTCAGCGCCGGAGACGAGGAACTGGCCCGGATCACCGGCGCCCGCGTGCCCACCGGCATCCCCACCGTGATCGCCGATCCGGTCGTCGAACGCCCGCGCCGCAGCACCTCCACGAGCCGTAACCGGCGCCGCCGGGCTTCTCGCGCCGCACGTGCTGTCGCCGGCTCCCGCACCGGGATGCCCGAGCCCACCGCCCTCGCCGGTTAGCGCGCCGTACGGGCCGGACCGTGACACGGTGCCCGCTCGCACGCCCTGGGGCCGCACGTCCGGCCCCGCCCGTCACGGCCCCACCGCACGCTGCGAACCACCGTCAGCCCGCCCCCGCCAGCACCCGGACCACCGCCCTCGTCGGCGGCGACGACCCGAAGGACAACGCCCATGACCATCAGCCTCGAACGGCCCGCGACCATCACCACGGTCGGCGACCTCATGAAACACCCGGAACTGCAGATCGGCGACGACGTCACCGCCGACACCGCGATGGACATCCTGCACAGCTCCGGTGCGGACCACGTCCTGGTCCGCGCCGACGACGGCCGCTGCGCCGGGCTGCTGACCCGGCTCCACCTCGCGCCGTTCCAGGCCCGGTCCTGGTACACCGAGCGCACCCCGGTCCGCGACATCGCCCTCGACCGCGCCCCGTTCGCCACCGCCGACATGCCGGCCTCGGACGCCCTCGCCGCCATGCGCGCCCGAGGTCTGGACACGTGGCCGGTGGTGGACCACGACGGCCACGCCGTCGGCCTCCTCGACTTCTAGGACCGGCCGAAGGCACCCGCCGGTCGACGCCGGACCGCCTACCGTCGGGCCGGGCCCGAGGCGGCGGCGGCTGCCAAAGGGACGGGTGTGCCGGGACCGTGCGGCGCTGCACGGGCCGGGGTCGTCCGGGAGCGGCGGTGTGGGTCACGAGTCCACACGCAGGACTCGGGCCGTGCCGGTGCGGTTCGGCAGGGTTGCGACGGCCCGCCCGGAACGACAGCCCCGGTTCTCCCCGGCCGTGGGGCGGCTGCCGTGACAGTGATCGGGACGTGGCGGTGTCCCGGCCGAGGTCGTCCACGGTGGGGGTCAGGTGTCGGCCGCCGAGTCCGGTCCGCTCTGGCTGCGGCGCAGTTGCTCGTTGATGCGCAGGGCTTCTTCGAGTTGGTCCTCGAGGATGATGATGCGGCAGGCCGCTTCGATGGGGGTGCCCTGGTCGACGAGGTCGCGGGCGCGCATGGCGATGCGCAGCTGGTAGCGGGAGTAGCGGCGGTGGCCGCCTTCGGAGCGCAGCGGGGTGATGAGGCGGTGTTCGCCGAGGGCGCGCAGGAAGCCGGCGGTGGTGGCGGTCATCTCGGCGGCGCGGCCCATGGTGCAGGCGGGGTGGTCGTCGTCGAAACTGCTTGCGGTGATGGGTCGGTTGGTGGTCGTGGTCACTGCACCTCTTCGAGTGGGTTTCAGGAACGCGTGGAGGGGCCCCGGCGCCGTGGCGGCTCCGGGGCCCCGAAGGGGAAACAACACCATCTACCGGCTCTGGCCGGGTTCCTTGTTCCGCACCGCCCCGGGGGAGGGGACCTGCGGGGATCGCGTATGCGTGACCGGAAACCACCGTCCTTCGTGCTTCGAGGGGTCTGCGGTGTCCGCCCGGACGAGAACTGCTTCATCTCACGGGCCGGGCGATCCTGATGGCGTTTGCGCCCTCCGTTCTTCCTCTCGGTCAAATGACATCCTGCGAACTACTGGTACTGCGTACTGCCGGTTTGGCACAGGTACTACCCGGTACTGCCGTGGTGACCGGAGAGGCCCGCCATCCGGTCCGGCGGTCGGTCCCGTCGCCTTCCTGCAACAACCCTGACTTCAGTACCCCGCGACCGGACCGGCCTGCGAACTTCTTCGACGATCCCGCACCCTGGTGGCGGACCTCCTGGGAACCACGTCCGCCGAGGGCGGCGGAGGGCGCGTCGTCAGAGGTTCAGGACGCGGGCGGCGTTCTCCTTGAGGATCAGCGGGCGGACCTCCGGCTTGAGGCCGAGGGTGTCGAAGTCGGCCAGCCAGCGGTCGGGTGTGACGACGGGGTAGTCCGAGCCGAACAGCACCTTGTGCCGGAGGAAGGACCCGGCGGCCTCCACCAGTTGCGGCGGGAAGTACTTCGGTGACCATCCGGACAGGTCGATGTACACGTTGGCCTTGTGCGTGGCGATGGAGATCGTCTCGTCCTGCCAGGGCACCGACGGGTGCGCCAGGACGATCGTCAGGCCGGGGAAGTCGGCGGCGACGCCGTCCAGCAGCATCGGGTCGGACCGGCGCAGCTTGATGCCGCGCCCACCGGGCAGGCCCGCGCCGATGCCGGTCTGGCCGGTGTGGAAGAGGGCGGGGACGCCCAGTTCCTGGATCGCCTCGTAGAGCGGGTAGTGCTCGGGGGCGTTCGGTGCGAAGGCCTGGAGGCCGGGGTGGAACTTGAAGCCGCGGACGCCGTGGTCGCGGACGAGCGAGCGAGCGAGCGGGCCCGGGCGACGGCGTCGGGCCGGTGCGGGTCGACGGAGCCGAACGGGACGAGGACGTCGGGGTGGGCGGCGGCCGCCTCGGCGATCTCCTCGCTGGACAGGGCGGGGCGGCCCAGGCCGGTGGTGGCGTCGACCGTGAAGATCACGGCGGCCACGCGGTGCTCGCGGTAGTGGGCGGCCAGGTGTTCGACGGTCGGGGTGCGGTCCTGGCCGGACTTGAAGTAGGCGGCCGAGGCGTCCATCAGCTCCGCGTCGAGCGCGAGGTGCCCGTGGGCGTCCTGCTCCACGTGGACGTGGAAGTCGACGGCGACCGCATCGGTGGGGTTCACGGGGGTGCCCACAGGTGGTCGGTCCGGTTCTTGGCGTCGAGGAGGAGGGAGAGGAGGGCGTCGCGTTCCGCGACCAGGCCGGCCTCCGGGGTGCCGGCCAGCTCCTCCCTGACGCCTTCGCGGACGGCGTGCGTCAGTTCGGGGGTGAGGCGCGGTGCGCCGAGGTCCGCCCACCACTCCTCCATGGGCGGGCCGAGGTGCTCCAGGACGTGCGCGATGCCGCCCGGGCCGCCGGAGAGGTGCTGGTTGAGGAAGGGGCCGAGCAGGGCCAGGGCTACGGGCCGCGGCCCGTCCCGGGCATCGAGGGCCACCCCGAGCTCGCCGCGCACATCGCGCACTCGCTCATCCGCGACGACTTCGACCTCACCCTCGCCCACGAGATGAGCGTCGACCACGGCCTGACCGTCCCGCTGTCCCTGCTGTTCGGCGACGTCGAGCGGTGGCCGTGCAAGGTGATCCCGTTCCACGTCAACGTCGTTCAGTACCCCGTGCCCTCGGGCGAGAGGTGCTTCCGGCTCGGCCGGGCACTGCGCCGGGCCGTCGAGTCCTACGACCGGCCGCTGAAGGTCCAGGTGTGGGGGACCGGCGGCATGAGCCACCAACTCCAGGGCCCCCGGGCCGGCCTGATCAACCGCGAGTGGGACAACGCCTTCCTGGACCGGCTGGTCCGGGACCCGGCCGGCCTGGCGCGGGTGCCGCACCTGGAGTACGTCGAGGAGGCGGGCTCGGAGGGCATCGAACTGGTCATGTGGCTGATCGCCCGCGGCGCGATGAGCGACCTCGACGCAGGCGGCGAGATCGAGGTCAAGCACCGCTTCTACCACGTCCCGGCCTCCAACACGGCCGTCGGACACCTGATCATCGAGAACCACCCGCGGGCCGGGACGCCCGCCGGGAAGGAGTGACATGACTGACGACCGGACCGTCCGGATCGCCCTCGCCGGCGGCGGCGCCTTCGGAGCCAAGCACGCGGCCGCGCTCAGGCGGATCAAGGGCGTCGAGGTGACCGCCGCCGTGAGCAGCACCCTCGACCGCGCCCGGGCGTTCGCCGCCGAGCACGGCATCGGCCGGGGCGTCGCCACCCTGGACGAGGCCCTGGCGATGGACGACGTCGACGCCGTCGTCCTCGCCACGCCCACCCCGATGCACGCCGCCCAGACCCTGGCCTGCCTGGAGGCGGGCAAGCACGTCCAGGTGGAGATCCCGCTGGCCGCCTCGCTGGCCGACGCCGAGGAGTGCCTGGCCGCGCAGCGGAGCACCGGACTCGTCGCGATGGCCGGGCACACCCGGCGCTTCAACCCCAGCCACCAGTGGGTGCGCCGGCGGATCCGGGCCGGCGAGTTCCGCATCCAGCAGATGGACGTGCAGACCTACTTCTTCCGCCGCACCAACCTCAACGCCCTCGGGCAGCAGCGCTCCTGGACCGACCACCTGCTGTGGCACCACGCCGCGCACACCGTCGACCTGTTCGCGTACCAGACCGGCTCGCCGATCGTCCGGGCCAACGCGATCCAGGGACCGGTCCACCCCGACCTCGGCATCGCGATGGACATGTCGATCCAGCTCCGCGCCGAGAACGGGGCGATCTGCACCCTGTCGCTCTCGTTCAACAACGACGGGCCGCTCGGTACGTTCTTCCGCTACATCGGCGACACCGGCACCTACCTCGCCCGCTACGACGACCTGTTCACCGGCAAGGACGAACCGATCGACGTCAGCGGCGTCGACGTCTCGACGGACGGCATCGAACTCCAGGACCGCGAGTTCGTCGCCGCCATCCGCGAGGGCCGCGAGCCGGACTCCTCCATCGCCCAGGTGATGTCCTGCTACCGCACCCTGGCCGCCCTGGAGGCACAGCTCGACGCCGGCGCCTGACCGTCGGGCCGGGCCGCACGGACCTCGGCCGGATCCTGTCTTTGCACTGTGCAAGAATCGGGGGCCTCCGGGTGCCCCCGGCTCCGGTGCGGCGGATTCGTCCCGTCGGGCGGCGCGTGCTTGTCCATTCTTTGCACTGTGCAATAAAATGGGCCGCGGGTGGTCGGGAGCGCCTCCCCAGGGCCGTGCTCGACCACCGGGGAAGCCGAGAACCCCGCGCCGCGCTCCCCGAGGACGGGCGGGTCGCCCGGAGAAGAGCCGAAACTGCCGAGGAGTGGTGGCGTGGAACGCACCCCTGCGGGCGCCGGGGAGCCGGACGGGTGCGCGGACGCCGACCGGGTCGCCGCCCGCCTGCTCGCGGAGGTCGCAGCCGCCAAGGCCCGCCTGACCGAAGAGGCCAGGGCCATCAGGGAGATCGACCGCGCCCTCGCCGCCGGACCGCAGCGCGGCGCGTCCGGACCGGCGCGGGACCCGGCCCCGGCCCCGGCCCCGGCCTCGGACCCGGATCCGGGGGCGGAATCCGGATAGGGCCGACCGGTGCCCGTCACCCGGACGGGCGGCTGTCGTGCCCGGTGTCCGGCCGGGCCGCTTCGACCGGGAAGTGCACGGGGCTGAGCAGGTACTGCGCCCGGCCGGGGGCCGGGGGGTTGGCCAGGCGCGGGGCGATGGCCGCGCGCAACTCGCCGATCAGCTCCGTCATTTCGGCGGGGCTGAGCCACAGGGTGTGCTGCCGGTAGCCCACCTGGTCGGCCACCGGGTCCGACCCCTCGCGGTCGAGGTAGGCGTCGAACTCGGCGAGCAGGGCGGTCGTCGCGGTGGCGAACGCCTGCCGGTGGTCGTCCGGGGTGAGCGTGCGGATCGTTTCGGCGTCGATCGCGGCCCGGTCCCGGCGCAGCCGGTAGTGCCGCTCGACGGCCCCGCGCACCCGGTGCTCCTCCGCGACCTCCAGGACGCCGCCGCCCACCAGCGTCTCGACGTGCCGGTAGACGGTGGCCTTGGAGGCGTCCGGGAGGCGCGCGCACAGCTGGGCGGTGGTCAACTGCCGTCCGCCGCCGAGCGCGTGCACGATCCGCAGCCGGACGGGGTGGGCGAGCAGCTTCAGGGGGTCCATGCCCGAACTTTCTCACACCTGATACCTTTCTCAATCATGAGAATGGATGAGGGCGGGGTACTGGACGCGGCACGCACCCTCGCCGCACTGCTGGAGGCCGGACGCTTCGACGACATCGCCGGCCTCTTCGCACCGCCGCTGCGCGCCGCCGTCCCCGCCGAGGCGCTGCGCCTGGCCTGGGCCGTCGAGACCGGCGGCCGCGGCGGCGTCCGGGCCCTCGCCGAGCCCCGGCCGGAGCCCGGCGGCGCCGACCCGGTCCGGGTGCGGATCCCGGTCACCTGCGCGGACGGGGGCTTCACCGTGGTCACCTCGGTCGGCGCCGACGGCCTGCTGCACGGGCTGCGCCTGGACCCGCACGACGGCGCCGACTGGCAGGCGCCGCCCTACGCGCACGAGGACCGGTTCACCGAACGCGAGGTCCTGCTCGGCACCGGGCCGCTCGCCGTGCCCGGCACGCTCACCCTCCCCGCCGGACCCGGCCCGTGGCCCGCCGCGGTGCTCCTCGCCGGCGGCGGACCGTTCGACCGGGACGGCACCAGCGGCCCCAACAAGCCGCTCAAGGACCTCGCCTGGGGACTCGCCTCCCGCCGCACAGCCGTCCTGCGTTTCGACAAGCCGGCCTTCGCCCACCCCGGCCGCGTCCCGGCCGGCTCCACCATGGCCGACGAGTACCTGCCGTCCGCCCTCGCCGCCGTCGAACTCCTGCGGCACCTCCCCGGCATCGACCCCGACCGCGTCCACCTGGTCGGCCACAGCGCGGGCGGCAAGGCGGCGCCCCGGATCGCCGCCGCCGACCCGTCGGTCGCCGGACTGGTCCTGCTCGCCGCGGACGCCGAGCCCATGCACCGCGCCGCCGTCCGGGTCGCCCGCCACCTCGCCGCCCTGGCCCCCGGCCCCGACGCCGACCGGGCGGTGGCCGACCTCGCCCGCAAGGCCGACCTGGTCGACGACCCCGACCTCGCCCCCGACACCCCGGCACGCCTCCTGCCGCTGGGGTTCTCCGCCCCGTACTGGCTCGACCTGCGCTCCTACGACCCGGTCGCGACCGCCGCCGCCCTGGACCGTCCGCTGCTCCTGCTCCAGGGCGGCCGGGACTACCAGGTCACCGTCGCCGACGACCTGGCGCGCTGGCGGCGCGGCCTCGCGCACCGCGGCGACGTGACGATCCGCGTCCACCCGGACGCCAACCACCTCTTCCTGCCGGGCACCGGCCGCCCGTCCCCGGCCGAGTACGCGGTGCCCGGACACGTCGCCCCCGCCGTGGTCGACGAGATCGCCACCTGGCTGGGGCCGCGGTAGCGGATCAGCCGTGACAGAGTCCGCTCGACGACCCGCCCGCGCCGTCCGGGCCGCCGCCGGAACCGGTCCGGGAACGGCGGCCGGAAGCCGCCGTTCCCGCTACGGGGAGGGCGGTGCGCCGGACGGGCCGCCGGCGGAGGAGCCGACCACTTCGACGGTGTCGCCGGGTTCGACGTGGTCGTAGAACCACCGTGCGTCGTCCGGCAGCAGGCCCACGGCCCCGCGGGTGGTGTTCGCCTGGCCGATGCCGGAAGCGGGCAGCCAGGGCATCGAGCAGACGTAGGCGGGGGTCGCGCTGCCGGGCCGGCCGAGCCGCACGCACCAGTCCGCGGTCGCGCCCCCCTGCCCGCCGGAGGCGCCGTCGTCGGACAGCCCGACCTTCGGGAGCTTGTCCTGGACCGTCATCCGTCCTCCGGGCGTCTCGTTGCCCGGCCGACCCGCCGTGACGTCGAGCACCGTCGTGCGGCCGTCGTTCCCCGTGACCGTCATCCGGTGGCTGTCGGTGTCGATGACGGCGACGGGCGCCGCGGCCGCTGTCCGGCCGGCCATCGGCGACGGCGGGGCGGCGGGCGGGGCCGACGGCTGCGGTGCGGTGCCGGACCGGAGGCCGCCGGCGATCACGACGGCGGCCGCGAGCACGGTCGCGGACCCCAGCGCGATGCGGCGCCGACGGAGGCGCCGGACGCCGGCGCGGTGAACCTCGGCGGGTGGCAGGGGAAGCGCGGACGGAGCGTCGGCGATCAGCTGCCGCAGGGCGACGGAGAGGCCGTCGGTGTCGGGGCCGGCGTGGTCAGGCACGGATGAGTTCCCTCTCGTCCCGGTCGGAAAGGTGTTCGGCCAGTGCGGCACGGCCGCGGGAGAGCCGGGCCTTGACCGTGCCCTCGGCGACCCCGGTCTCCCGGGCGACCTCGGCCACGGTCAGATCGCACAGGTGGAAGAGGACGATGGCCTGCCGCTGCGCCGCCGGGAGCTTGCGCAGCCCCGCGACCAGCGCGGTGTGCTCGGGCCCGGGGCCGGGCGCGTCCTCGTGGAGGTGGTTGCGGAACACCAGGTCCAGGCCCCGGCGCGCCCGCCGCCAGCGGCTGACGGCCAGCCGCCAGGCCACCGTGCGGATCCAGGCGTGGGGCGAGCCCGAGCCGCTCAGTTGCCCGCGCCGCCCCCAGGCGCGCAGGAATGCTTCTTGCACCGCGTCCTGCGCCTCGTTGTAGTCCCCTGTCATGGCGTAGATCTGCCTCACCAGGAGGGAGAACGAAGACACGTAGAACGCGTCGAACTCCTCATCGGTCATCCCGCTGCCGTTCCCGTCGTCCGCATCGGACGCACGCGCGTCCGACCGTAATACCGGCGTCGCGAACGGCGGGTTGCATCGAATGCCCGACGGGTTCGCGCCGCCACCGGCCCGTCCCGGTGCCGGGCCGGTGGGCGGTCGGGGTGTTCTGACCCGGGTGGGCACGGTCTCCACACCCCCTCCACCGCCGGGCGGGACCTCTCCGCGCGGGCGCCCGGGAACCGGCGACGGGCCTTGTGCAGTCACTTTGCACAGTGCAAAAGTAGCGGTGGCGGTGAACCCCGCCGCCGGAAAGGGGGACCATGCAGCCCCGCGGAACCGGAGTGGACCTGCTGCTGCCCGTGCTGCCGTTCGCCGCCATGGCCGCCGTCGCCGCCGTCGAGCTCTCGGCGGGCCCCGAGGTCGGCTACCTCGCCCTGTTCTCCATCGGCCCGGCCTTCGCCTGCGTCAGCGGCACCGTCCGCCGCGCCCTGCTGGTCGGCGCGCTGGCCTTCGTCCTGTGCACGGCCGCCGCCTGCTACGACGGCATGTTCGGCAGCAGGCGGGCCACCGTCGCCCTCGCCTCGGTCGCCGGGGTCACCGCCGCCGCCGCCCTCGCCGCCGCACTGCGCCGACGGGCCGAACGCGAACTCGCCGACGTCCGCTCGGTCGCCGAGGCCGCCCAGCGGGTCCTGCTGCGCCCGGTGCCCACCCTGGCGGCCGGGCCGTGGGCCCTGGCGGTCTCCTACACCAGCGCCGCCGCCGAGGCCCGCATCGGCGGCGACCTCTACGAAGTGGTGCCGACCGCGGTGGGCACCACCCGGGTCGTGGTGGGCGATGTGCAGGGCAAGGGCCTGGACGCGGTGGAGACCGCCGCCGTCGCGCTGGGCGCTTTCCGCGAGGCCGCGCCCGAGGAGCCGACCCTGGCGGCGGTCGGCGCGCGGATGGAGCGCGCCCTCGACCGGCGCCTGGAGGGCGAGGAGTTCGTCAGCGCGGTCCTCGCCGAGATCACCGCCGACGGCGCCGTCACCCTCCTCAACTACGGCCACCCGCCACCGCTGGTCGTGCGCGCCGACGGCGCGGCCCAGTGGGCCGAACCCGCCCGGTGCGCCCCGCCGCTCGGCCTCGCCGCCCTCGGCCCCGCCGGGCCCGAGGCGCACGGCCTGCGCCTCGGCACGGGCGACCAACTGCTGCTCTACACCGACGGCGTCACCGAGACCCGCGACCGCACCGGCGAGTTCTACCCCCTGCTGGAGCGCTCCGGACTGCTGTCCGTCGACGACCCGGACGGCGCGCTGGAGGCGCTGCGCCGCGACGTCGCCGCCTACGCGGCCGGACCGCTCAAGGACGACGCCGCGATGATGCTGCTGCGCCGCCGCTCGGACGAGCGGGCTTGAGGGGCGGGTCGGCCGCGCCGGCGGGGTTGTGGCGCCCGGCGCGGAGGACCGGGCGCGGTTCGCCGTTCCGGGAGGCGAGATGACGGCGGTGGCGACCGGCACCGCGACGCCGACGCCGGCGGCCCGGTGAGGGGGGCGGTGCGCAGCCGGGTGCCGTCCCGGGGGCCTGGCGGCGGCGGTGGGTTCGAAGGGGCCCGGGACGTCTACGGCGGGCGGGCCCGGCGGGGGCTACGACCTCCCCGCGGGCACGCCCGCCGCGTGAGCGGACCCACTGGCGGTGAGCGGCGGGGATGTCGCTCCAGGGGGAAGCCCAGTCCCCGAGGCCGCGACCGGTGGAGCACCCGTGCGAGTGGACGGCCGGCGCCAAGAAGACCTTTGCATTATGCAAAGAAAATGCCGGGTGCGCCAGACCCGGCACCCGGAAAGCCGGATCGGGGGACGGCGCCGAGGGCGCACTCCGCGCTCCGCGCGCCCGGACCCGGGATGTAGAAAGGACCCATGACGGACGATCACTCGCCATCACGACCCGGCTCCCCGAACCAGGGGGGACTCGAGGAGGACCTGGTCACCGCGGTCCTGACCGCCTCCCGGGTCCTGGTCGCCATCTCGGCGCGCTCGCTCGGCGAGGTCGCCGAGTCGCTGACGCTCCCCCAGTTCCGGATGCTCGTCCTGCTGCACTCCAGAGGTGCGATGAGCCTCTCGCGCCTGGCCGAGCACCTCGCCGTCAACCCGTCCACCGCGATGCGCATGCTGGAGCGGCTCACCGCCGCCGGCATGGTCGTGCGCGACACCCGCCCCGAGGACCGGCGCGAGGTGCGCGCCGCCCTCACCGAGCAGGGCGCCCGCACCGTCGTCGGGGCCACCGAGCGCCGCCGCGAGGAGATCCGCCGCATCGTCCAGGCCATGCCCGCCCGCCAGCGCACCGGCCTCGTCCAGGCCCTGCGGGCCTTCGCCGACGCCGGAGCCGAACCCGCCGCACCCCACAAGCAGCCCGAACCCCTCGGCTGGTAGGCGGCGGTCCTCCGGCGTCGGCGGGCCGAGGGCGTTCAGGCGGGGGCGCTCAGGCGGGGGTGCTCAGGCGGGGGTGCTCAGGCGAGGGCGAAGTGGCGCAGCCACAGGTAGAGGGCGGAGACGGCGACGGTGGCGGCGGTGACGGGGATGCCGTAGCGGGTGAAGGTCCAGAAGCTGATGGGTTGTCGGTTGCGTTCGGCGATGCCGAGGACGACGACGTTGGCGGAGGCGCCGATGGCGGTGGCGTTGCCGCCGAGGTCGGCGCCCAGGGCCAGGGCCCACCACAGGACGTGGCCGTAGGGCTGGCCGACGGTGTGGGCGAGGTCGGCGGTGATGGGGGCCATGGTGGCGACGTAGGGGATGTTGTCGACGACGCCGGACAGGACCGCGGAGGCGACGAGCAGGAGCATGACGGCGCCGAGCGGGCTGCCGCCGGTGGCGTCGGCCAGGGCCTTGGAGACGGTTTCGATGACGCCGGTCTCGATGAGGGCGCCGACCATGACGAACAGGCCGGCGAAGAAGGCGAGGGTGGGCCACTCGACCTCGGCGAGGACGTCCTTGACCTCGGCCTTGGAGACGGCGACCAGGATTCCGGCGCCGAGCAGGGCGACCACGGACGGGGCGTAGTGGACGACGGGGTGCAGCACGAACCCGGCGATGACGAGGGCGAGGACGGCGAGGCCCTGGGCGAGCAGGCGGCGGTCGTGGATCGCCTCGCGCTCGTTCAGGGCCATCACCTCGGCGGCGCGCTCCTCGTCGTACGTGAAGTGCTCGCGGAAGAGGAAGCGGCACATCGCCAGCAGGACGGCGGTCAGGACGATCGCGAGCGGGGCGAGGTGGACGAGGAAGTCGTTGAAGGTCAGGCCGCCGCGGCTGGCGATGATGATGTTGGGCGGGTCGCCGACCAGGGTGGCGGTGCCGCCGATGTTGGAGGCGAAGACCTCGGCGATCAGGAACGGGGCGGCCTTCAGCCCGAGGCGCTTGCACACCAGCAGGGTGACGGGGGCGACGAGCAGCACGGTGGTGACGTTGTCGAGCAGCGCGGAGGCGGCGGCGGTGATGACGACGAGCATGGCCATGACGCGGAAGGGCTTGGCGCGGGCGCGTTTGACGGACCAGACGGCCAGGTACTCGAACAGGCCGGTGCGTTTGAGGACGCCGACGATCATCATCATGCCCATCAGCAGGAAGATGACGTTCCAGTCGATGCCGGAGTCGGTGGAGAAGAAGGCGGCTTCGTCGTCGGTGGCGCGGAGGGCGAGCATCGCGGCGGCGCCGCCGAGGGCGGCGGCGACGCGGTGGACCCATTCGGTGATGATCAGGACGTAGGCGGCGGCGAAGACCGCCAGGGCCGCCCAGGCGTGCCAGTCGTTCACGAGGCCCCCAGGAGTCGGTGCAGCAGGTTCGAGGCGGTGACCACGCCGAGCAGCCGCCCCCCGGCGGCTGCTCGGCCGTCGGGGGGCCGCTCCACGACGGCGACCAGCGGACTGCGGGTGCGGGCCATCAGGGCGGCGACCTCCACCGCGGTGTCCTCGGCGTCGGCGACCGGCGGCCGGGGCGCGTCCTTGGGCAGGCACTCGCCCACCCGCACCCCGGTCAGCTCCTCGCAGAGCCGGTCGGCGTGCGCCTCGTCGACCACGGCGGCGAGCGCCGGGTCCTCGACCAGGTACTCCGGCACCAGCAGGCGTACGAGCTGGGAGGCGGGCAGGACGGCGCGGGGCACGCCGGGGCCGTCGACGACCAGCACGCCCGGCAGGCGGTGCTCGGCCAGCAGCCGGGCCGCGTCCAGGGCCTGGTCGTCGAGGCCGACGGTGGGGAAGGGTTCGGCGAGGTCACGTGCGCGCATCGGGTGCCTCCGGGGCGGGAGCGGGGGTACGGGGCCGGGCCGGGAGCAGGACGGCTCCGGACTCGGGTTCGTCGACGTGGAAGAGGCGGGCGATGGGGACGTCGGTGCTGGAGTGCACGAGGATCGAGGCGGCGATGCACACCGCGATCAGGGTGTACGCCTGCTCGCCCTGCGGGATGCCGGCCTGCAGGACGAGCAGCCCGTAGACGACGGAGGCGAAGTCCTTGGGTCCGAACCAGGCCGCCACCAGCTGCTCGCGCCGGTCGATCCGGGAGCGGATCAGGGAGAGCAGCAGCGAGGCGGGGCGGATCAGCGCGATCGCCAGCACCACCGCCGCGTACCCGCCCCAGGACAGGCCGCCGAACAGGGCGGGGGTGAGGAGCGCGCCGAAGACCAGCAGTGCGGCGAACTTCGCCAGCTCGGCGAGGGCTTCGCCGAGCGGCTCGAACGCCGCCTTGGACTCGGGGGAGACGGAGGCGAGGACCGCGCCGGCGGAGAACGCGGCGAGGTACGGGTTGGCGTGGGTGAGGTGGCACGTCGCGTACAGGATGACCCCGGTGGCCAGCGGCAGCAGCGGCTGGAGTTTCGCCTCCGCGCCCAGCCCGGGGACGCGCACCAGGGCGTTGACCGCCAGCGGCAGCACGACGCCGAGCGCGAGGCCGCCGACGAGTTCCAGGCCGATGGTGGGCAGCGACGCCTCGAAGTGGGGCGAGGCGGGGCCGGCCGCGGCGATCAGCACCAGCACCACCGGCAGTGCCAGGCCGTCGTTCAGCCCGGACTCGACGTTCAGCAACTGCCGCAGCCGCGCCGGGACTTCCTTGCGCCCGACGATCGCGGAGGCGAAGACCGGGTCGGTCGGGGCGAGGACCGCGCCGACCAGCAGCGAGGTCGTCCAGTCCAGCCCGGCCAGCAGGTGCGCCACCAGCGCCGTCCCGCCGAACGCCAGCGGCATCCCCAGGCCCAGCGCCCGGGCGGGGTTGCGCCAGGCGGCGCGCAGGGCGGGGAAGGCGACGTGCATGCCGTCGGTGAACAGCACCGTGAACAGCGCGAGGTCCGCGGTCGCGGCGACGACCGGGCTGTTCGGGGTGACGTGGATCAGGCCGAGGAGGCCGTCGCCGGCCAGTGCCCCGGCGGCGAGGAACAGCAGGGAGGTGGAGAGCACGGTGCGGGCGGCCAGGCCCGACAGCAGGACCGCGACGAGCAACGCGGCCCCGAACACGACGACGAGCACCACGAAAGGTGACCCCCGGATCGGCGAAGGAGCAAGAGGGCTCTCCCCTTGCTCGCCGACCAGGCTTCCCGGCACACCGCGAGTGACTTTATACGACTCTTACGGCTCCTTGACAGACCCTTTGCGGCCGGGCGGGCCCGGCGGCCACCCGCGAAGGGCTCTCAACCACCCCGCCACCGGCCGAACCCCCGCGGTGGGCCGACGGCGGCCACCTCACCGGGACCCGGCCGCCGTCGGCCGAGGCCGGCGGCGCCACCGCCCGCCGCAAGCGCACCGTGATCGGGCTGCTCCGGGTGCCGCCCGGGAGGGTCAGCGGCGCAGGCGGAGGTCTCCGTCGCGGTCGCTCTCGTAGCGGTCGTTCGCCAGGTTGGCGGCGAAGCCCTGGAGGAAGGCCGGCCAGCCGGGCGCGGGTTCGCCGTTGGGGACGCCGTGGTCGAGGTTGACGATCTTGCCGTAGCGGCCGGCGGGGGCGGGGTCCAGGTCCAGGGCGTTGCCCGCGGAGCCGCTGTCGCCGAGCAGCGGGACCCAGCCGGGGCGGCCGCCGCGGTCCTGCCGGATCCGGGTGTCGGGGCGGTCGCTGGTTCAGTAGTCGTCGAGTTCGACCTGGGTGTCGCGGTTGGCGGGGAGTTCGGCGAGGTCGTCGTGGCTCTCCATGCCCTCGATCCAGCCGCCGAAGGCCACGCTGCGGTGCACCAGGCAGGACGCCGCGAAGTCGGCCGGCAGCGGGAAGCCGAGGGCCCGCTCACAGGCGGCGACCTCCCCGGGTGCGGCGGGGCCGCCCAGCCGTGCCTCGAACCGCGGGAAGCGGACGGCGAGTTCGCGTTCGATGCACTGCCAGGCGGCGGCCACGGTCCGGTGCACCGCCGCGGGGTCGGTCTGTTCGGGGTTCTCCACGGTGCAACTCCCTCGTGGGTGGAGGCCGGCCGGTTCGGGTGGCGGTGTCAGGAGCCGCCGGGGCGGCCCTTGGAGACGTACAGGGTCACCAGCGAGTCCGGTGCGACCGGCTCGCGGCCGCTCCGCGGGTCGCTGCTCATCACCTGTCCGGCCGGGGTCGTCCGGTCGGTGTGCAGGACGACCGTGCAGCGCAGGCCGAGCGCGTGCAGGGCGGCGGCGGCCCGCTCCAGCGGCAGGCCGGCCAGTTCCGGCAGCGTCACGGTCGCGTTCTGGGGGGTCTCCGGGGCCCGGGTGGCCGATGCCGCCCCGGACAGCCCGCCGGCCGGGGGGCCGGGCACCGTGCAGCCGACGGCCGACGGCCGCACCGGCGATGTCGCCGGACCGTCCGACGAGGCCGGGCGCAGGGCGAACGCCCCGCCCGCGGCGAGCAGCGCGGCGGCCGCCGCGAGGGCGAGGAGGCCCCGCCCGGTCCGGCGGTGGCGGGCGGCGGCGCGCTCGATCGCGGCGGCGTCGACGACCGGTGCCGCCGGGTGGTCGGCGAACGCGGCCAGCGCGTCCCGCAGTTCACGGTCGAACCGGCCCTCGGCCGGTCCGGGCAGGGGACGGTTCACCGCGCACCTCCGAGTGGGGCCGAGGCCGGCCGGCCGGCCGTGCCCTCCGGTATCGATTCGCGCAACTTCGCCAGGCCGCGCGCGAGTTGGGACCGCACCGCGCTCGGCGAGATGCCCAGCGCGTCGGCGACCTGCCCGGTGTCCAGGTCGTCCAGGTAGTGCAGCACCACCACGCTGCGCATGCCCATCGGCAGCGCCAGCAGCGCCCCGACCAGCTCGCCGCGCAGCTCGACCTGGCCGAACCCGTCCCGCGGGTCGGCCGGTTCCGCGACACCGGACAGCCCCGGACGCTCCGCGCGCCGGGAGCGCCGCCGCCAGCGGTCGTTGGCGAGGTTCACCAGCACCCGCCGCACGTACGCCTCCGGCGAGTCCGCGGCCGCGACCCGCCGCCAGTGCCGGCACGCCCGCTCCAACGCCTCCTGCACCAGGTCCTCCGCCGCGTGCACGTCGCCGGTCAGCACGTACGCGGTGCGGAACAGCGCCGCCGACCGCTGTGCGACGAACTCCGCGAACCCGACTCCGGGACTCCGGCCGCTCCTGCGCAACCCCACCCGCCGTCCTCGCTTCCCCTCGATCCGGTCACTGCCCTCATGACGACGGTCCGCCACGAAGTGCTGCACCGGCCCCGCGGAAGTGACCCGGATCACACTCGGGCGGTCCTCGGTCGGGAGGTCGGGGGTACGGGGGTGCGGGCCCTCGCCCGTGAGGCGATCCTCGGCGGGCCGGTGAGCCCGAAGCCGCGGACCGTGCGACCGCCCCGTCCGGTCGCGGCCGCCCCGGCGGAGGGCGGGACGGTACGGGTGTCGCGGATGCGGATCGCTCCCGGTCGGGCACGGCGGGACGGCGGTGTGCCGCGCCGGGGGTCGCGAGAGCGTCGCGGATCCGCCCCGGCCCCGGGCCCGGCCCGATGAGGACGCACCCCGACGACCCGCGCGACGGGGACGGGCGCGAACGAATGGGCCGCCCTCGTGAACGGCGTCCTCGCCGGGGCCGACCTCTCGGCGGAACAGGCGGACCGGCTGGTCGGGGAGACCGCCGACGGGGCCGCCGCCCCGACGCAGATCGCGGCGATCGCCGTCGCCCTCGGCTGTCACCCCGGTCGCAGTCCTCGGCGGCATCGCCGACCGGGCGCGGGGAGAAGGGCGCGGCGACATCGTCCCGGTCCACGACGACGAACTGACCACCGGGAGCACGCTGCCCGCCGCGCTCTCCCGCGCCGAACGGGCGGGACGTGGTGCTCCGGGGCCCGCGACGCGGAGCGGCTGCGTGAGACCGCCGCGGTCTGCGCCGGACACGGGATCGGTGCGGTGTTCCCGATCGGCCTTCCCGCCCGCTGCTCCGGTGGGCGGGGCTACATGCCGCTGCAGGGGTGGCGGGTGGTGCCGGGGCCGCCGATCGCGTCGGTCAGTCCCCAGCCCGTGACCAGCAGGAGGATTCCGGCCAGTGCGGTGATCAGGGCGGCCGTCACCAGCGCGGCCGTGCTCGACCGCGCGGTGGGGCGGAGCAGGAGGGCGGCGGTCGTTCCCGCCGCGGTCTCCAGCAGCGGCCCCGCGACCATGGCGGCCCAGGCCGTGGCGGGTACCGGAGCGGCGTCCAGGCAGTGGCCCAGCCGCCGTGGGACGGCGTCGAGGTAGGCGTCGTGGCCGTACTTGGCGCAGACCCAGCCGAGTGTTCCCAGTACTGCTGCCGCGGCGAGCCGTCGGCCTGCTCGCATCCCGTTCGTCGTCATGTTCGCTGCCCTCAGTACCAGTTGGGTTCGACCCGGACGTAGTGGATCTTCTGCCGGCCTTCGGACTGCGCCTCGTGGCCGGACCGTCCGTCCAGGCTGACGTTCTTCCGCGAGTCGTTGTGCTGGCTGTACCGGATGTCGCCGTCGGGGGTGACCGCGGTGACGACGGCGGTGTGGTGGATGGTGCCGGGCTTGAGGTCGGGGTTCTGGTCGTTGTCGTCCTCGAGGAAGACCAGGTCGCCCGGCTTGACCTCGCCGGGCGGGACCTCGCGGCCACCGTTGCCCACCATGAAGTCGTGCAGGTTCTGCGCGCCGCCCCAGGCGTGGCTGTGCTGCTGGCCGATGATGCCGAGGCCGAGCCAGCCCGGGTCCCGGCCGCGGTTCCAGGCGTCGCCCTCGACGGTCCAGTTGCCCTTCATGTGGACGCCGGCCCGGAACAGCGCTTCCGAGGCGAAGTTGGTGCAGTTGTTCTCGTCGTCGAAGTCGCCGGACTCGTCGTTCCAGTGGGCCAGGACCCACTCGACCATCTGCACCCGGTCCCACTTGCGCCCCGGGCCGCCGCGCAGGTCCTCCTTGACCGCGTCCGGGACGCCGGGGAGGTTGGCGAGCTTCACCGGCTCCGCCAGCTCCAGTTGCTTCTGCTGCTCGGGGGTGAGCGAGGCCCACCACCGGGACACCAGCGCCGGATCCCTGCCGTCCGGTATGTCGCCGGCGAGCATGTCGAGTTCGGTCTGCGAGGCCTCGCCCTGGAGTTGGTCGAGGGCCTTCTCGGGGTCGGTCTGGCAGGTGGCGGCGCCCAGCTTCCGCAGCTCGGCGGAGGCCTGGTCGTCGGCTTGGCGGGCCTCCCGGAGGGCTTCCCTGATGAGGTCCGACACCTCGTTCATGCGGGTGAGGCTCTCGCTGGTGACCTCGCCCGTGGTGGAGACGGTCCCGGCCCCGTCCACCTCCAGCTGGTACGTCGAGGCGAGTTCCAGCGCCTGGGTCAGTACCCGCTGGGCGTACTCCAGTGAGGACGCCAGCCCGTCGACGACCATCGCCACACCGCGCGTGATGTCGGCACCGGACTCCAGGATGTCGGCCTGCTCGGCCAGTTTCCTGCCGGCGGCCTGGCCGACCCGGTCCTGCCAGTCCTCCTTGAGCGGGCCGATCCCGTTGTCGTGCAGGTCGTTGACGGCCTGCCAGGAATCCTTCGACAGCTCCACCCAGCCGTCGGCGGCGCGGTGCAGGGCGGCGGGGTCGGCCCGCCGGAGGGCAGCGAAGTCGACCATGCTCAGGCACCCCTGTTCAGGTCGCTGACGGCGAGGTTCAGTCGGCGCACCGACTCCTGCTCGGCGGTTTCGTACGAGTGCGAGGACTGCCGCAGCTGGTCGGCATAGGTGTTCAACTGCTGGGCGACGGCGCTCATGTGGGTCTGCCAGGCGTCGGCGCACTCGCGCAGCGCGGGACCGGAGGCGAAGCCGGAGTGGGCGGAGGCGGCGGTCAGGCTGTCGTCCAGCCAGTGGCCGGTACGTGCGTTCAGCTGGTGCGAGGTTCCCTGGAAGGTGTCGGCGGCGGTGCGCAGACCTGCCGTGCGGATGTGGAGGTCGAACACGGATCCCCCCGTTCTTGCCGTGTGGCCGGCGACGACGAGGACGATTCCGCGGCACGTTCGGTTCCGACGGGCAGACGGCGACGGCGAGTGCACCGGACGTGCGGCAGCCCCGGCCGGCCGCTGCGCCCCGGCCGGGGCCGGGGAGTGACGGGCGGCGGGTCAGCGGCAGAGGGCGGTGTCGACCGCGTCGGTCAGGTGCTCGGTGGCGGTTTCGTCCGGGACGGTGGTGACGGTGATGGTGGCGGCGCGGCCGTCTTCGGTGGCGCCGCCGCGGGTCCGGTAGCCGGGGGAGGTGCCGCCGTGGCCCCAGACCAGGCCGCCGCAGGTCAGGGGGCGGCTCTGCAGGCCGAGGCCGTAGCGGACGCCGGGGCCCAGGAGTTCGGCGGGGACGGTGGTGCGCATCTGGGCGAGCTGGGCGGCGGGCAGCAGGCGGCCCGCCAGGAGCGCGCTGTAGAAGGTGTTGAGGTCGGTGTTGGTGGACACGATCGCGCCGGTGGACCAGGCCATCGAGGCGTCCATCCCGGTGTAGTCGATCAGCGGTGCGTCCGGGCCGGTGTTCAGGTAGCCGTGCGGGTGGGGTTCGCGCAGGGCGGTCTCCCCGGTGGCGGGGAAGTAGGTGTGGCGCAGGCCGATCCGGTCGATGACGCGCTTGGTGACCTCTTCGCCGAAGGGGCGGCCGGTGACCTTCTGGACCAGCAGGCCGGCCACCAGGTAGTTGGTGTTGCTGTACATCCAGCCGGTGCCGGGGGCGAACAGTGCTTTCTGGGCGAGCGCCCCGTCGAGGAGTTCGCGCGGTTCGAAGTAGCGGTACTGGATGGGGACGAAGTCGTTCAGCGGGGGGACGTCCATGTAGTCGGGCAGACCGCTGGTGTGCTGGAGCAGTTGGCGGACCGTGATGTTCCGGCCGTCGATGCCGTCGCCGCGCAGCAGGCCGGGCAGGTAGGTGTCGATGCTCGCGTCGAGGCCGACCTTGCCCTCGGCGACCAGTTGCAGGACGACGACGGCGGTGAACGCCTTGGTGTTGCTGCCGGCCCGGATCTGCCCGTCGACCGGGACCCCGGCCCCGGTGGCCAGGTCGCCGACTCCGGCGGTGTAGGTGCGGTTGCGGCCGTCGCGGCCCTTGACGGTGGCGAGCGCGGCGGGCACCCCGTCCTGCTTCACCAGGGCGTCGAGGCGCTGCTGCACGGCGTCGGGGCGCGGTGCGGCGGAGGCCGCGGTGGGGGTGAAGGCGGTCAGGGCGATTCCGGCGGCGGCGGTGGCCGCCGTGGCGTGCCGCAGCAGGCGCAGGCGGCGGGTGGTGCGGTGCGGGGCGGGTGCGTTCATCGGGGCTCCACGGCTGGGAAGGGGAGGGGCGGCCGGGGCCGGCCGCCCCGGGGGGACGGTCAGCGGCAGAGCGCCTCGTCCACGGCCTGGTCCGCGTGCTTGCCGATGTTCTCGTCGCCGGGGAACAAGGTCACCGCGATGCTCGCGGAGCGGCCGTCGTCGGTGGTGCCGCCGAAGGTCTCGTAGCCGGGGATCGCCCCGCCGTGGCCCCAGGCGACTCCGCCGCAGGTCAGCGGGCGGCTGATCAGGCCGAGGCCGTAGCGGACGCCGGTGCCCAGGGTTTCGGCGGGGACGGTGGTGCGCATCTGGGCGAGCTGGGCGGGGGGCAGCAGGCGGCCGTCGAGCAGCGCGCCGTAGAACCGGGTGAGGTCGGTGGTGGTGGAGACCATCGCGCCGGCCGCCCAGCCCCAGGACGGGTCCAGTTCCGTGTAGTCGCGCAGCGACCCGTCCTCGGCGCGCAGGTAGCCCTTGGGGTGGGCCTCGTGGATCGCCGTGTCCCCGGGAGCGGGGAAGGAGGTGTGGCGCAGGCCGGCCCGGTCGATGACGCGCTTGGTGATCTCCTCGCCGAGCGGGCGCCCGGTCACCTTCTGGACGATCAGGCCCGCCAGCAGGTAGTTGGTGTTGTTGTACTCCCACTGGGTGCCGGGCGCGAAGTGGGCCTTCTGGGCGAGCGCGGCGTCGAGCAGTTCGCGCGGTTCGAAGTACCGCTTGGGGTCGGCGAGCACGCGTCCGGTGTCCACGTACTCGGGCAGGCCGCTGGTGTGCTGGAGCAGCTGGCGGACCGTGATGTTCCGGCCGTCGAAGCCGTCGCCGCGCACCAGGCCGGGCAGGTAGGTGTCGATGCTCGCGTCGAGGCCGACCTTGCCCTCGGCGACCAGTTGCAGGACGACGACGGCGGTGAACGTCTTGGTGTTGCTGCCGATCCGCACCTGCCCGTCGACCGGGACCCTGGCCTTGGTGGCCGCGTCGCCGACTCCGGCGGTGTAGGTGCGGTTGCGGCCGTCGCGGCCCTTGACGGTGGCGAGCGCGGCGGGTACTCCGTCCTGCTTCACCAGGGCGTCGAGGCGCTGCTGCACGGCGTCCGGCCGGGGTGCGGCGGTGGCCGCGGTCGGGGCCAGGACGCCGGCCAGCACGGCGGCGGCCACGGCGGTCACGGTCGCCGCGGCCCCGCGCCGGCGACGGCGGAGGCGGTTCGGACGGTGGTGCTGCGGTGCGTGTTCGTGCACGGGAAGGTCCCCTCGGAAGTGGGCGCCGGAGCTGTTCCGGGCGCCTTCCAAGAGGACCATCCGACGGTCCGTCAATCCGTCCGCGCGGAGCACGAGATCGCACCGGGAACGTGCCCCGGGACGGGGCCGGCCCCGGGACCGTGGTCCCGGGGCCGTGGGGGTGGGGCGGGGGTCGGGTCGGGCGTCAGCGGAAGGTGCGGAGGGGGACGGCGGCGTCGGCGTGGGACGCGCGGAGCGCCTTCTTGTCGGACTTGCCGGTGCTGGTCTTCGGGATCGCGGGCACCGCGGCCCAGTGCTCCGGCACCTGCCAGCGGGCCACGTGCCGGGCCAGGAAGTCCTTGAGGGCGCGGAGGCGGTGCTCCTCCCCGGGGGCGGTGGCGGGGTCGGGGCGCAGGACCACGAGGGCGAGCGGGCGTTCGCCCCACTTGGGGTCGGGGACGGCGATCACGGCGGCGTCCTCGACGGCGGGGTGGCCGAGCAGGTGGTTCTCGAGTTCCACCGAGGAGATCCACTCGCCGCCGGATTTGATGACGTCCTTGGCGCGGTCCGTCAGGCGCAGGTACCCGTCGGGGCTGACGGAGCCGATGTCGCCGGTGCGCAGCCAGCCGTCGTGGAAGCGGCCGCCGCCGGACGGGTCGGCCCGGTGGTCGGAGCCGTAGTAGGAGCCGGTGATCCAGGGGCCGCGGACCTCGATCTCGCCGACCGTCCCGCCGTCGTTCGGCACGACCGTGTCGTCGGTGCCGACCAGCCGGACCTGGACGGTGGCGGGCAGCCGGCCCTGGGTGGCGCGGTACGCCCAGGCGGCTTCGCCCTCCACGCCTGCCGGTTCGCGGGCGACGCTGCCGAGCGGGGAGGTCTCGGTCATGCCCCAGGCCTGGAGGATGCGGGTGCCGTAGCGCTCCTGGAACGCCTTCATCAGCGGGAGCGGGCAGGCGGAGCCGCCGACGACGACCTCGCGCAGGGAGGAGAGGTCGGCCGGGTGCTCGTCGAGGTGGTGGAGCAGGCCGGTCCAGATGGTGGGGATGGCCGCGGCGTTGGTCGGGCGTTCGGTGGCGATCATCCGGGCGAGGTGTTCGGGCTGCAGGAAGCGGTCGGGCATGACCAGGGAGGCGCCGGAGAGCATCGCGGCGTACGGGAGGCCCCAGGCGTTGACGTGGAACATCGGCACGACGGGCAGGACCCGGCTGGTGACGCCGAGGCCGAAGCCCTCGGCGGTGCAGATCTGCAGGCTGTGCAGGTAGGTCGAACGGTGGCTGTAGAGGACGCCCTTGGGGTCGCCGGTGGTCCCCGAGGTGTAGCAGAGGGCGGCGCCGGAGCGTTCGTCGAGGTCCTGCGGCCAGTCGAAACCGGTGGGGCGGCCGGCGAGCAGTTCCTCGTAGCGGTGGATCCGCTTGCCGGGCTGTTCGAGGGGCGCGGTGTCGGCGGGGCCGGTGACGACGACGTGCTCGACGGTCTTCAGTTCCGGGAGCACCGCGGCCAGCAGCGGGACCAGGGTGCCGTCGACCACGACGACGCGGTCCTCGGCCTGGTTGGCGATCCAGGCCAACTGGCCGGCGGGCAGGCGCAGGTTGAGGGTGTGCAGCACGGCGCCCATCGAGGGCACCGCGAGGTAGCACTCCAGGTGTTCCTGGTTGTTCCACATCAGGGTGGCGACCCGCTCGTCCCCGTGGACTCCCAACTCGCGCAGGGCGTGCGCCAGTTGGGCGGCCCGGCGGCCGACTTCGGCGTAGCCGGCCCGGCGGGGTGCGGCACCGGTCCAGGTGACCACCTCGGAGGTGCCGTGCACGGTGGTGCCGTGCTGCATGATGCGGGTGATGGTCAGCGGAATGTCCTGCATCGTGCTGAGCACGACGTCCTCCTCGGTGGGCACGGCAACGGCGCTGCCGGAGCGGGGCGTTCGGCGGGGTGTTCAGGGGCGGACGAGGCGGAACACGGGCCGGCGGCGGCCCGCGCCGGGGACGGAGACGATGCGGACCCGGGCGTCGACCGGCACGGGGCGGGCGGCCGCCCCCACGACGACGCCGGGCAGGTGGAAGCCCTCGTCCAGGGCGACCACCACGGCGTGCTGCCCGGGCCGGCGGTCGGCCCGGGGCGCCGCCACCGCGTGGTGGACGTAGCCGGAGCCGGCGCTCTCCTCCCAGGCGAGGTCGTCGGAGCCGCAGAGGCGGCAGAGGGCGCGGGGGAGGAAGTCCGCGGCGGCGCACCAGCCGCAGCGCTGGTAGCGCAGCGGCGGGGGCGGGACCGGGTGGGCGGCGGCGGCCGGCATCAGCTGAGCCGTTCGATGACCATGGCCATGCCCTGTCCGCCGCCGACGCACATGGTTTCCAGGCCGAACTGCTTGTCGTGCCACTGGAGGGAGTTGATCAGGGTGGTGGTGATGCGGGCGCCGGTCATGCCGAAGGGGTGGCCGACGGCGATGGCGCCGCCGTTGACGTTCAGCCGGTCGGGGTCGATGCCGAGGTCCCGGTAGGAGGGGATGACCTGGGCGGCGAAGGCTTCGTTGATCTCGACCAGGTCGATGTCGCCGATCGTCAGTCCGGCCCGGCGCAGGGCCTGCTTGGAGGCTTCGACGGGGCCGTGGCCCATGATCTCGGGGGAGAGGGCGGAGACGCCGGTGGAGACGATGCGGGCGAGCGGGGTGATGCCGAGTTCGCGGGCCTTGGTGTCGGACATGATGACCAGGGCGGCGGCGCCGTCGTTGAGCGGGCAGCAGTTACCGGCCGTCACGGTGCCGTCGGGGCGGAAGACGGGCTTGAGTCCGGAGACGGCTTCGAGGGTCACGCCGGCGCGGGGGCCGTCGTCGGTGCTGACGGTGGTGCCGTCGGGGAGGGTGACGGGGGTGATCTCGCGCTGCCAGAAGCCGGCCTTGATCGCGGCTTCGGCGAGGTTCTGCGAGCGGACGCCGAACTCGTCCTGCTCGGCGCGGGTGATGCCCTTCAGGGCGGCCAGGTTCTCCGCGGTCTGCCCCATGGCGATGTACGGATCCGGCAGCAGCCCGTCCTCGCGCGGGTCGTCCCAGTGGTCGTTGCCCACCTCGGCACACGTGGCCGTGCGGGCCTCGGCCTCGGCGAACAGCGGGTTGTGGGTGCCGGGGAGGCCGTCCGAGGTGCCGTTGACGGAGCGCGAGACGGTCTCGACGCCCGCCGAGAGGAAGACGTCGCCCTCGCCCGCCCTGATCGCGTGCAGCGCCATCCGGGTGGTCTGCAGCGAGGAGGCGCAGTAGCGGTTGACGGTGGTGCCGGGGAGGCGGTCCAGGCCCAGTTGGACGGCGACGATCCGGGCCAGGTTGTGGCCCGACTCGCCGCCGGGCAGGCCGCAGCCCAGCATCAGGTCGTCGATCCGGCGGGGGTCGAGCTGCGGGACCCCGGCGAGGGCGGTGGCGATGATCTGCGCGGCCAGGTCGTCCGGGCGGACGTCCTTCAGTGAACCCTTGAAGGCCCGGCCGATCGGCGAACGGGCGGCGCTGACGATGACGGCTTCGGGCATGGCGGTTTCCGTTCCGGCTGGGGTGGGTGCGTGGTGCGACGGGGCCGACGGGCGGTCAGAACGCTTCTTCGGGCAGTTCCATGACGGCGAGGTCGACGTCCTCGGCGATCAGGCGCTGCGGCGTGACGGTCGGCAGGACGGTGCGGGCGAAGAAGCGGGCGGTGGCGACCTTGCCCCGGTAGAAGGGGACGTCCTTCCCGGTGGCGCCCGCGGCCAGGGCGCGCAGCGCGACGTCCGCCTGGCGCAGCAGCAGCCAGCCGACCAGCACGTCGCCGGAGGCCAGCAGCAGGCGGGTGGTGTTGAGGCCGACCTTGTACATGTTCGCCGGGTCCTGCCCCGCGGCGGAGAGGTCGGCGACCATGGCGGCGACGATGCCCTCGAGGTCGTTGACGGCGGTGGTGAGCAGGGCCCGCTCCCGGCCGAGCGGGTCGTCGGCGGCGGTGTCCGCGGTGAACGCGCGGATCCGGTCGACCACGGCGGTCAGGGTCCGGCCGCCGTCCTTGACGATCTTCCGGAAGAAGAAGTCCTGGCCCTGGATGGCGGTGGTGCCCTCGTACAGGGTGTCGATCTTGGCGTCCCGGATGTACTGCTCGATCGGGTACTCCTGCAGGTAGCCGGAGCCGCCGAAGATCTGCAGGGACTGGGCGAGCTGCTCGTAGGACTTCTCCGAGCCGTAGCCCTTGACGATCGGCAGCAGCAGGTCGTTCAGGTGCTGCGCGTCGGTGGCGTCCGCTCCGCGGGCCCGGAGCACCTCGATCTCGTCCTGCACGGCGGCGGTGTGCAGGACCAGGGCGCGCATGCCCTCGGCGTACGCCTTCTGGGTCAGCAGCGAGCGGCGCACGTCGGGGTGGTGGGTGATGGTGACGCGCGGGGCGGCCTTGTCCGTGAACTGCGCCAGGTCGGGCCCCTGGACGCGTTCCTTGGCGTACTCCAGCGCGTTCAGGTAGCCGGTGGACAGGGTGGCGATGGCCTTGGTGCCGACGATCATCCGGGCCAGTTCGATGATCTTGAACATCTGGCGGATGCCGTCGTGCCTGCCGCCGACCAGCCAGCCCTTCGCGGGGTGCTTGGCGCCGAAGGTCAACTCGCAGGTGTTGGACGCCTTGAGGCCCATCTTGTGCTCGACGTTGGTGGCGTAGACGCCGTTGCGCTCGCCGAGCTCGCCGGTCTCCCGGTCGAAGTCGAACTTCGGCACGATGAACAGCGACAGGCCCTTGGTGCCCGGCTTGCCGCCCTCGGGGCGGGCCAGCACCAGGTGGACGATGTTCTCGGACATGTCGTGCTCGCCCGAGGTGATGAAGCGCTTGACGCCCTCGATGTGCCAGGAGCCGTCCGCCTGCTCGACCGCCCTGGTGCGGCCGGCGCCCACGTCGGAGCCGGCGTCCGGCTCGGTCAGCACCATGGTGGAGCCCCACTCGCGGTCCACCATCAGCCGGGCGATCCGCAGCTGCTCCCCGGTGCCCTCGCTGTGCAGGACGCCGGCGAAGCCCGGGGTCGTCGCGTACATCCAGATCGCCGGGTTGGCGCCGAGCACCAGTTCGCCCAGCGCCCAGTACAGCAGGCGCGGGCTGGCGGTGCCGCCGAGCTCCTCGGCCATCCCCAGCCGCCAGAACCCGGCGTCCTGGTAGGCCCGGTAGCTCTTGCGGAAGGAGTCCGGGACCGGGGCCGAGTTGGTCGCGGGGTCGAAGACCGGCGGGTTGCGGTCGATGTCGGCGAAGGACTCGGCCAGTGGCCCCTCGGCGAGTCTGGCCATCTCGTGGAGCACGCTGCGTGCGGTCTGTTCGTCCAGTTCGGCGAACCGGCCCGTCCCGAACAGTCCGTCCTGGCCGAACACCTCGAAGAGGTTGAACTCCAGATCGCGCAGGTTCGGCTTGTAGTGCCCCATGGGCCCCTCCTTGAACACGTGAACACTCGTCAGCTGCATGGATTTCGAAACGGATGCGAACGGTGGTGCCGCGCGTCCGGCCGGGTGGAGCCCGCCCACCGGCGGACGGGCTCCACCCGGTGGACGGCGGCGCGGGCCGGAGCCGACGGGACGTCAGCGGCGCGCCGCCCAGCCCCGCTTGGCGAGGTGGGAGGCGAGGTCGCCCGCCGCCTCGGGGTCGACGATCAGGTCGAGCCGGCCGACCGGGGCGTCCGGCGTGTGGTCGACCGCCAGGTCCACGATGTGCATCCCGGTGCTCCACACGTCGGCGAACAGCCGCTCCACGTCCCCGGGCCGGTTGGCCACCGGCACGGAGACCCGGCTGCTCGGGGTGCCGGCGCGCCCGTCGCGGCGGGGCGGGATCCGGTCCTGGCCCGCCACGCCGCGGGTGAGCAGCTCGCCGAGGACCCGCTCGCCGCCGCGGCGGTGCTCCGGGTCC
Organism: Kitasatospora cineracea; assembly: GCF_003751605.1. Taxonomy (NCBI): domain Bacteria; kingdom Bacillati; phylum Actinomycetota; class Actinomycetes; order Kitasatosporales; family Streptomycetaceae; genus Kitasatospora; species Kitasatospora cineracea. Next base: position 1,085,674 of record NZ_RJVJ01000002.1, on the reverse strand, counting down.
TCGCTGCCCAGCTGCTCCAGGGCTTCGAGGGCCCGGCCGAGGTCCTGCGCGAACCCGTCCAGGATCTCGGCCACCGCCACCGCGTTGGCGCCCAGGATGTCGGTCCACAGCCCGGGGCTGCCGCCGGCGATCCGGGTGGTGTCCCGCAGGCCCTGGCCGATCAGCTGGGCCGTCGCCGGCCCGATCGACTCCAGCCGGGCCGACAGCAGGCTCGCCACCAGGTGCGGGGCGTGCGAGGTCAGCGCGACGGTGCGGTCGTGGTCCTCCTCCTCCATCAGGACGGGCGTGGCGCCGCAGAGCGCGACCAGGCGCAGCACCAGGTCGATCGCCTGCCGGTCCGTGGACGCCGTCGGGGTCAGCACCCAGTTGCGCCCCTGGAAGAGGTCCGCGGCGGCGGCGAACGGCCCCGACCGCTCGCTGCCGGCCATCGGGTGGCCGCCGACGAAGCGGCTCAGGTCGCACCCGGCCCGGGCCGCGGCCAGCCTGGTCCGGGCCTTCACGCTGACCACGTCGGTGTAGCAGCGCGCGAGGTCGCGGTCCTGCTGCTCCTTCAGCACCGTCGCCAGCTGGGCCGGCGGGACGGCGATGACGGCCAGGTCGACCGGTTCGGGCGGCGGCCCCGCGATCCCGGCGTTCAGGGCCACCGCGGCGCCGACCGCCAGCGAGCTGCGGTCGAGCAGGTAGGTGGTCAGGCCCCGGCTGCGGGCGGCCAGGGCGACCGAGGTGCCGATCAGGCCGGTGCCCACCACGGCGATGCTGCGCATCAGGTGGCCTCTGCGCGCCACACGACCGGCAGGAACTCGGGGTCGGCGTAGTCCGGGTCGCCGTCGGCGGTGCGCCGCACCAGGACGTCGTGGTTGTAGGACACCAGGCTCCCGTCGGAGCGGGTGAACCGGCGGAACCGGTTCCCGCCGTCCTGCAGGTGGAAGGAGATCGCCCGCCGCGGCCGGTCGCTGCGGTTGGCGCCGCTGCCGTGGTAGGTGCGGCAGTGGTGGAAGCTCACGTGCCCCTTGGGGATCTCGACCGGCACCTTGCGCACCTCGGTGCCGTTGAACGCGGCGTTCTCCTCGAGCATCGCGTCGAGCTCGTCGCGGTTGCGCTCGGCGAAGTGCAGCGAGGTGGTGTCCCGCCCGCCGATCTCCTTCCACCGGTGGCTGCCGTCCACCATCGTGATGGTGCCCATCTCCTCGCCGCAGTCGTGGAACGGGATGAACGCGGTGAGCATCCGCTCGGAGGTGGAGGTGGCCCAGTAGTGGCGGTCGAAGTGCCACGGCACGATGTTGCTCTGCTCCTCCGGGCGGGGCGGCTTGAAGATCAGGGTGGACTGGAACACCCGGATCTCGTCGGCCTCGGCGAGCCGGGCGGCGACCGCGCCGAGCAGCGGCTTGCGCAGGATCCGCCCGATGGTGTCGTCCTCGTAGTGGATGTAGTCGTTGTGGCGCTGCACCTGGCCCTTGGCGGGCTCCCAGTAGGCGAGCTTGGGCGGGCGCACCGGCAGGGTCCGGTCGCGGTGGCCGGCGTAGAACCGCTCGCTCGCCGCCTCCAGCCGCTCGACCTCCTCGTCGGTGAACAGCTTCGCGCTGAGGTACCAGCCGTGCTCGGCGTAGAACCGGACGTCCTCGTCGGTGGGCAGCAGTCCCAGTTCCTCGTCGGTGAGCCGGAATTCCTGTGCGGACATGGTGGGTTCTCCAGGGGTTCGTCTGGGTCGGAACGGGCGGGCGGGGCGGGTCAGCTGGTGACCTTCTCCCGTTCGACGGCCTCGTAGAGGGCCTTGATGTTGCCGCTGCCGAAGGTCCGGGCGCCGTGGCGGTCGATGACCTCCATGAAGTACGTCCGGCGGACGTGCATGGAGCGGGTGAAGATCTGGAACAGCTGCCCGTGGTGGTCCTGGTCGACCAGGACGTTGGTCTCGCGCAGCTCCTCGATCCGCACCTCGGGCTCGCCGAGCCGCTCCTCCAGCAGGTCGTAGTAACTGGCGGGGGTGCGCAGGAAGGTGACGCCGCGTCCGGTCAGGGTCCGGACCGTGCTGACGATGTCGTCGGTGAGCAGCGCCATGTGCTGGACGCCGGCGCCGTTGTGGCGGGCCAGGAACTCGTCGATCTGCCCCGGCCGCTTGGAGGTGACCGGCTCGATCAGGGTCAGCGTCACCTGCCCGGACGGGCTCTGCACCACCTTGGAGTCCATCGCCTGGTCGCCGACCTCGATGAACTCCTCGAAGATCTGCCGGAAGCCGAAGACCCGCTGGTAGTGCTCGACGGTCGGCCGCAGCCCGCCGGCCGGCAGGCAGACCGCGAAGTGGTCGACGGTGCTGAGCAGTTCGTCGCCGGGCTCCGGGTCCGGGGCGAGCACGTTCATCACGCCGGGCAGGAACTCCTCGGGCCCGCAGTGTCTCTCGACGAAGCGGTGCACCACGTCGCCGAACGCCGCCACCTCGGCGGTGACCACCCGGGCCCCCTCGTGCTCGTACACGGCGGGCTCGGCGAGCGGGGCCGCGCCGGCCGCCACGGCGGTGTCGTACGCGGCGGCGGCCGAGGCGGTCTCCAGGGCGATCACCGCGACCCCGTCGCCGTGGCGCCGCACGAACTCGGCGGCCGGGTGGTGCTCGGACAGCGCGGAGGTGAGGACCACCTGGATGCCGCCCTGGCGGAGCAGCAGCGAGCGGTGGTCGGTGGGCTCGGTCTCCCCGCACAGGCGGAATCCCAGTGCGGTGCACAGGTAGAAGGCGGACTGCTGCGCGTCGCCCACGTAGAATTCCACGTGGTCTATTCCTTGGATTTCCATGCGTCCCTCAACGTCGGATGAATCGGATGGGAATTCTCGGTCACTCCGCGGTCTTTCCGGACCGGCCGTTCCGCACGGCCAGGAACCGGCAGGCCTCGCCGCCGGTCCGCAGGCATTCGACCCGGCTGTCGCACACCGACACGCCCAGTCCCTCGAACCAGCCCTGGCGCATTTCCAGGCACGGGCACTCGTAGCCGTCCAGGGCCCGGGCGGCCCTGAGCATCTTCAGCGCGTAGTTGAAGTGGACGACGCTCTCCCACTCCTCCTCGCCGAGGTGGACCTGGTCGGCGACGTACATGTCGTCGGTCCACATCAGCGGCGGGACGTTGCCGAAGAGCTCGACGAACTCCTTCATCGGGATCTCGTCGAACTTCGTCCCGGACTGCCGGCGGTACCACATGGCGGCCCGGCGGGCGACGAACTTGATCGCCTCGGCGTTGATCTCGTTGGCGGCGTCCTGGCCGAAGCGCTTCAGCACGCCCTGGTACCAGCGGGCGTCGTGCAGCCACCAGAACTGGTGGGCCGGCGGGGCCGGTGGGGCGTCGCGGCCGTCGCTCATCGGTCCCGGCCCGCCTCGCCCAGGGCCTTGGCCCGGCCCTCGACCGGGCCGAGCACCAGGGCGAGGTTGTGCCCGCCGAACGCGAAGGAGTTGGACACGGCGGCGCTGACCCGGGTCAGCCGGGCCTTGCCGCGGATGTGGTCCAGCTCGCAGGCCGGGTCGACGGTGTCCAGGTTGCGGGTGGCCGGCAGCGCCTCGGTGGCCAGGGCCAGGGCGGTGATGGCCGCCTCCACCGCGCCGGCGCCGCCCAGCAGGTGGCCGGTCATCGACTTGGTCGCGCCGACGGCCGGCGAGTGCGGGCCGAACACCTCCCGGATCGCCTTCGCCTCGGCGACGTCGCCGAGCTTGGTACCGGTGCCGTGCGCGTTGACGTAGCCGACGTCGGCCGGGGACAGCCCGGCGTCGGCGAGGGCGCGGCGCATGCACTCCACCGCGCCCTCGCCGTCCGGGCGCGGGGTGGTCGGCCGGTAGGCGTCCGTGGTGGCGCCCCAGCCGAGCAGCTCGGCGTAGGCGGCGGCGCCGCGGGCCGCGGCGTGCTCGGCCCGCTCCACCACCAGCACGCCGGCGCCCTCGGCGAGGACGAAGCCGTTGCGCCGGGTGTCGAAGGGCCGGCTGGCCTCGCGCGGGTCGGCGAAGCCGTGGGCGAGCGCCCGGGCGTTGCCGAACGCCTCGGCGATCGTGGGGTGCAGCGGCGCGTCCGAGCCGCCGCAGACCACCACGTCCGCCTCCCCGCCGCGGATCAGCCGCAGCGCCTCCGCGACGGACTGCGCCCCGGCCGCGCAGGCCGTGGCGATCGCCGCGCTGTGCCCGCGGATGCCGTGCTTGATGGCGATCCTGGCGGCCGCCATGTTGGGCAGCATGCCGGGCAGCAGGTAGGGGCTGACGGCGGTGCGGCCGCGGGCGTGCCGGCCGCGGGCCTGCTCCTCGTACGTCTCCAGGCCGCCGCCGCCGCTGGAGACCACCACGCCGGTGCGCCAGGGGTCCGCGTCCCGGCCGACCACCAGGCCGGCGTCGGCGAGCGCGTCGTCCGCGGCGGCCAGGGCCAGCAGCGCGTAGCGGTCCACGAACCGGCCCTCGCTGGGCGGCAGCAGGGCGGCCGCCTCCAGCCCGGGGGCGATGCCCGCGACGTCGACCGAACCGGCCACCGGGTGCTGCTCGCCCGGGCGGCGCAGGCCGGAGTGGCCGGCGCACAGGGCCTCGAACGTCCGGGTGGCGCCGCGGCCGAGCGAGCTGATCAGCCCGATGCCGGTGACCACGGCCCGGGGACGGCGGTCCTCGCTCATGCGGCACCGCCCGTCGGGGCGAGCAGCTGCCCGGCGAGGTAGCGCTCGCGCAGCAGCAGCTTGCGGACCTTGCCGGTCGGGCCGAGCGGGAGCCGGTCCGGGTCCACCACGACGACGCCGCGGACGGTCGCCGCGACGTGCTCCTCCAGCGCGGCGAGCACCGCGGCGGTCCGGTCGACGGCAGGGTCGGCGTCCGCGGTGAGCACCAGCAGTACGTGGCTGTCGGCGCCGGCGGGTCCGGCGACCGCGACCACGGTGCACTCCAGCACGTCGGGCAGGGCGGCGAGCACCCGTTCCTCGCAGGCGGCGGTGAACAGCCGCCGGCCGCCGCCCAGGTCGACCGAGTCGACCATCCGGTCGACGTGGTAGTAGTAGCCGGCCTCGTCCCGGTAGACCAGGTCGCCGGTGAGGAAGTAGTCGTTCAGCCGGGTGCGCCAGGTGGTGACCGAGTCGTTCCAGTACCCGAGGGCCAGGGTCGGCGCGTTGACCCCGAGCTGCCCGACCTCGCCGACGCCGAGCGGCTCGCCGGCCTCGTCCAGCACCGCGACGTCGGAGAAGGTGTGCGGCTTGCCGATGCACCGCCCGTAGCGCTCGGTCTCCGGGGTGTGGGTGATGAAGAACTGCGAGTGGCCCATCTCGGTCGAGCCCAGGCCGTCGATGAACACCGAGCCCGGCTGGACCCGGCCGCCGCCGCGGGCGGCCACCCGGCGGCTGCCGACCGCGACGAGCCGCCGGATGTGGGCCTCGTGGGCGCAGTCGCCGGTGTTCCACCAGAGCTGGACGGAGTCCGTCTCGCGGGTGGTCAGGTCGACGGCGGCGAGCTCCGACCAGATGGCGGCGAAGCCGAGCACGCCGGTGGGGCGCCAGCCCTCGATCGCCGCCAGCACGGTCGTCCCGCTCGGCTCGGAGAGCACCAGCAGCTCGGACCGGTTGGCCAGCGCCAGGTTGACGGCGATGACGGTGGCGGCGTGCGCGGGGGGCAGCGCGCCGAGCAGCCGTTCGACGCCCTGGGCCCGGGGCAGGGTGAGCCGGTGGCGGACGGACGCGAACAGGCTGGCGTGCGAGTGCGCCACGGCCTTCGGCAGGCCGGTGGTGCCGGAGGAGTGGGTGATGACGGCGGGGTCGCCGGGGCGGTGGCGGAACGGGGCGGGGGCCGCGGCCGGGTCGCCGGCGCCGAGCCCGGCGACGTCGATCACCTGCGGGACGCCGAGGTCCCGGTCGCCGAAGGCCGTGCGGTGCGCGGCGTCGGTCAGCAGGGCGGCGGCCCGCAGCCGGCGGATGAACTCGGCGGCGGGCTCCGCCGGGAGCCTGCCGTTGACCAGTGCCGGGATGGCGCCGAGCCGGGCCAGCGCCAGGAAGTTGAGGACCTGGTCGGCACCGGCGGTGACCTGGACGGCGACCGGGTCCCGGGGCTGGATGCCGAGCGCGTGCAGCGCGGCGGCCCGGGCGGCGACCCGCTGGTCGAGCTCGCGCAGGGTCAGGGCGTGCAGCGCCGGGTGGCCGTCGACGTCGGTGTCGAAGGTGAGCGACGGCTCGTCGAGCCCCTCGCCGCGGGCGACGAGCGTGGTGAGGACGTTGCCGGTCCCGAGCTGCGGGTCCGCCGCGAGCTCGGCGCGGATCGTGCGTAGGCTCATGTCATCTCCTGGGTCAGGACCCTTCCGGGCCTGCTCACGACGGTCGGGTGATCAGAAACGCGGTCGCGCGGTCCGGGTGGTCGGGCCCGGCGGCCTGGTCGGCCAGGAGCAGCAGCACGTCGTCCGCGTCGCCGTCCTCGATCAGCAGGTCGGCCAGCTCCAGGCCCTCGGCGGCCGGGTCGCCGCCCGGGCTGACGCACACCACGGGGCCGACCAGCGCCCAGCGGGCCGCGACCCAGCCGAGCACGGCGTTGGGCACGGACTGGAAGAACAGCAGCGGCTGCATCCGGCGGCCGCCGTCCACCGCGGCGGCGACCGCATCGAGGGTGCCCTGGTCGCCGCGCTCGCTGACCAGCACGACGGCGGTGCGCCGCTCCCCGCCCCCGGCGGCGGGAGCGCCCGGCTCGCCGTAGCCGCGCCGCAGGCAGCGGTCGGCGACAGTGGCGACCAGGGCGGGGAAGGTCGAGGCGATGAACCCGGCGGGCATGGCGGGCGCCCCGGTCTCGCCGGGCTCGGGCCAGGCGGCCCGGGCCCGGACGGTGTTGGCGGCGGCCCCGGCCCGACGGGCCGTCAGGTGGTCGGCGGTGGCCCCGGCCTGCCGGGTGGCCGGGCTGTCGGCGGCGGCCCCGGCCCGGTGGGCGGTCGGGCTCACGCGGCACCGACCAGGAGCGCGGTGTTGGCCCCGCCGAAGGCGGCGTTCAGGCTCAGCGCGTAGCGGGGGGCGGCCCGGTGCGGGCCTTCGGTCACCAGGTTGAGCCCGCAGCGCTCGTCGGCCCCCAGGTAGCCGGCGTTGACGGGCAGCCGGCCGGCCCGCAACGTGCCGACGGTGACGACGAGTTCGAGCAGTCCGGAGGACTCCAGGGTGTGGCCGTGCACCGACTTGGACGAGCTCACCGGGACGAGCGCGGCCCGGTCGCCGAGCGCCGCCCGGAGGCCGACGGTCTCGGCCGCGTCGCTGGCCGCCGTGCCGGTGCCGTGCGCGTTGACGTAGCCGATGTCCTCGGGCCGCCGGCCGGCCCGGTGCAGGGCGTTGCGGACGGCCCGGGCGAGCCCGGTGCCCTGCGGGTGCGGCTGGCTGACGTGGTGGGCGTCGCCGGCCCGGCCCCAGCCCGCGAGCCGGGCCAGCACCGGGGCGCCGCGGCGGCGGGCCGCGGCGGCCGACTCCAGCACCACGGCGGCCACGCCGTCGCCGAGCACCATGCCCTGGCGGCCCGCGCTGAACGGCCGCACCCGCCCGTCGGGGGCGAGCGCCCGTCCGGCGTCGAACAGCGCGAAGTGCTCCTCGTCGACCAGGTAGCCGGCCGCGACCACGACGCGTTCGGCGGAGCCGGTGCGGATCGCCGCGGCGGCGTCCGCGACGGCGGTGCTCCCGGCCACGCACGCCGTGGTGTAGGCGCGGTGGCCGGCCCGCAGCCCGCAGCGGTCGGCGAGGGTCCGGGCGTCGGCGGCCGGGGTGCGCCGGGCCCGGTCGGCGGCGGGCAGCCGGGCGGCGGCCGGGTCGGTGTGGCCGGCCAGCAGCAGCCGGCTGCCGGCCCGCTGCCCGGCCGACAGCCGGGCGGCGGTGCAGGCCTCCTCGGTCACCGCGGCCAGTTCGTCGGCGAGGACCGGGTTCCCGGGCAGCTGGGCGGCGGCGCCGGCCCGGAACCGGCTGACGTCGAACCGGGTCACCGGCCCGAAGGCCGGCTCGCCGGCCGCCGCCCGCTCGTACAGGACCTCGGCGCCCCGGCCGCAGGCGGAGAGCGCCGACAGGCCGGTGATCACGGGTTCGAGGTCGGGGACGGGGTCAGCCATGGCCGCACTCCTGCAGTTGCTCGTCCAGGACGCCGACCGCGCCGGGCACGGTGGCCATCCGGACGAGCTGGTCGTCGCCGAGGTCGAGCTGGACCTGGTAGCGCTGCTCGACCTGGTGGATCAGCCAGGCGAGCTCCAGCGAGTCGATCTGCTCGACCCCGTCCTGCGCCGCCCGCTCGCGGTAGGTGGCGAGCAGCGCGAGCACCTCGGTGCGGTCGATGCGCGGGGGCCGGCCCATGCTCACTTGCCCCCGGCCTGGATGAGCGAGGCCCGGCGGGCGATCTCGGCGGCGAGCTCGCCGAGGGTCATCAGGGCCAGCTGCTCGGTCTCGTCCTCGTCGATCCGCACGCCGTACTCGTCCTCGACCTGGATGGCGATCTCGGCGAGGGCGAGCGACTCCAGGTCGAGGCCGGACGGGCCGAGCGGGGTCTCGTCGGAGATCTCGGAGGTGTCGTAGTTCATCTCGGCCAGGCTCTTCACGATGAACCGGTTGATGTCGGCGCTCATGGGGACTCCTTGTCATGTACACGAAGGATGCGGACGGGTGCGGAGCGGTGCGAACCGGGGCGGCGGGCCGCCGGGGCGCGGGGGAGGAGGGGGAGTCAGGAGGCGGGCTGTCCGGCGGCCGCGCGCAGCGCCGCCGGGTCCCGGACGAGCTTCCCGGTGCCGGTGCGGGGCAGGTCCGGCAGGACGTGCAGGCGGCGGGGCCGCTTGTAGGCCGCGAGCCGGGCCGCGAGGGCCTCTTCCAGCTCGGCCACCGGGGCCGGCTCGGCGAGGGCGAGGTACGCCTCGATGTGGCTGCCGTGCAGCACGACGGCCTCGCGCACCTGCGGCAGCGACCGGACGGTCTGCTCCACCTCGGCCAGGTCGACCTTGAGGCCGCCGATGGAGACCTGGGAGTCGAGCCGGCCCCGGACGGCCAGCCGGCCGGTCACGGGGTCGACGGCGCCGGCGTCGCGGGTGCGCAGCCACCCGTCCGCCCAGCGGCTCGGGCCGGCGGCGCCGAGGTAGGGCGAGGCGGGCCGCCCGATCAGGATCTCGCCCGCCTCCACCCGGACCTCCATGCCGGGCGCGACGGCGAGCTCCGGCCGGTGCCGGCCGGTGACGTCGGTGGCGATCACGCCGGCCTCGGTCATGCCGTACATGTTGCCCAGCGTCGCGCCGTAGCGGGTGGTGAACGCCTCCCAGACCTCCTGGCGCACCGGCTCGCCGCCGGTGATCATGCCGGTCAGGAAGGGGAGCGGGGGCGGGGCGGCGACCGAGGCGAGGATCTCGGCGTGGAACGGGACGCCCAGGACGGTGGTGGGCTCCTCGGCGGCCGCCAGCGCGCGGAGGATCCCGTCGACGCTGAACCGCTCCGGCACCACCGTCCGGGCACCCGCGTGCAGGCTGTGCAGCAGGCCGCCGACCAGGCCCAGCACGTGCACCAGCGAGGCCAGCACCACGACCCGGTGGCCGCGGCCCGGGAAGCCCTCGATCAGGTCGTAGCGCCCGAGTTCGGCGGCCAGGTCGGCCGCCGTGCGGCCGATCACCTTGGACGGGCCGGTCGATCCGGAGCTCAGCTGGACCAGGACGTGGTCGCCGTCGGCCGGCCGGCCGGGGAGGGCGACGATCCGCGCCTCGACGGAGAGGTAGCCGCGCAGGGCGCCGGCGGTCGGCGGGCGGCTCGGCTCGACCAGGAACTGCGGGGCGAGCCGCTCCAGCGCCCGGGAGACCTCGTGCTCGGTGAGCCGGTGGTCCAGCAGGGCGACCTGGGCGCCGAGCCGCCAGGCGGCCAGCAGTTCGGTGACGCAGGCGAGCGACGGCGGCAGCCTCAGCGCCACCGCCCCGCCGGCCGCGAGGCCGGCCCCGGCGAGCGCCCGCTGCCGTTCGGAAACCGATGCACGCAGCTCGGCCCGGGAAATCGGCCGGTCGAACTCCAGGCAGATATCCTGCTCCGGGCCGGCCAGGAGTAACCGGTCGACCCAATCGCCCGGTGCTTCCGGTGAAGACGATCGATGCATTGTGATTCCTCCATGAAACCTGATATGCCGGGCTGACGGGACGAGCCAATGTTTCGGCGTTCTGGCTGGGAGGCGCCCGGGAGAATGCGCATCACCGGGCGGTTTTCATTGCGATTCGAAAACGAAGACGAATTCATCCTTGCGGGTGGGCGGTCGGTGCGCAAGGGGGGTCAGAAAATATTCCGGGAGATATATGAACGGGGCCGGGGCGGATTCTTTCTAAAGCACGACGGCGGACCGGTCGACGTCCGCGATCCGCGGCCGCCCGGACAGCGCCATCGCCTCTTCCAGCTCGTCCCGGAGCAGTCCCAGCACGTCCGAGACCCCCTGGGCGCCGCCCTGGGCGAGCCCCCACAGGACCGGCCGGCCCACCAGTGCGGCGTCCGCTCCGAGGGCGAGCACCTTCAGGACGTCCGTGCCGTGCCGGATCCCGCCGTCGACGATGACCCGGCAGCGGCCGCCCACCGCCGCGGCGATCTCGGGCAGCGCCTGTGCGCTCGCCACCGCGCCGTCCAACTGGCGGCCGCCGTGGTTGGAGACGATGACGGCGTCCACGCCGTGGTCGAGGGCCAGCCGGGCGTCCTCCGCCGTCAGGATCCCCTTCAGGACCAGGGGGAGGGTGGTGAGCGCGCGGAGCTGCGCCAGGTCCTTCCAGGTGATCGAGGAGTCGAACTGCTCCCGGGCGTGCCGCTCGATCGCCGAGGCGTCGGGCGCGGCGCGGTGCGAGGCCGCCATCGCTCCGGGGGCCACGTTCGCCGCGTGGACGCCGGGGGGCAGGACGAACCCGTTGCGGACGTCCCGCAGGCGCCGGCCGACGCGCGGCGCGTCGACGGTGAGCACCAGCGCGCCGAAGCCGGCCTCCTCCGCGCGGCGGACGAGCCCGGTCAGCAACTCCCGCTGCCGCAGCCAGTACAGCTGCAGCCACAGGGGGCCGGACCCCGCGGCGGCGATCTCCGCGAGGGTGCGGCTGGCGAACATGCTGACGATCAGCGGGACGCCGGCCAGCCCGGCGGCCCGGGCCGTCGCCGTCTCCCCCTCGGGGCAGGCCAGCCGGTGGTAGGCCATGGGCGCGATCCCGATCGGCGCGGCGATCCTGGCGCCCAGCAGTTCGGTCCCCGGGTCACACGCGGTGACGTCGGTGAGCACGCGCGGGCGCAGCCGGATCCGTTCCAGGGCGGCCCGGTTGGCGGTCAGGGTGGACTCGGTGCCGCTGCCGCCGCTGATGAAGTCCCAGACGTCCGCCGGGAGCCGGGCCCTGGCCAGGTCCTCGTAGTCCCGGACGAGCAGGGGTTTCGCACCCTGTCTGTCCATGCTTCTCCCCAGTGGTGCGGTCGGACCAGGCCGCCCTGCTGCTCCGGGAGCCTGGGTGCGAAAGTCTGACCGAACGGTCATACATTTTTACCATCCGTGACCGGGGGCGGCCAAGGGCCGCCAGTGAGAATTCTGGAAGCCGGCGGTACGTCAAGTTGGCAATTGACGACATGCAGAAGTCGTCAACTGGCGGGCAGCGAGCGGCCGGCGCCCACCGCGGAGGGGGGTGGGGCCGGCCGGGGCGCCGGGGTCTAGGGGAGCAGCGCGGGCGAGGTGCAGACCGTGCTGAGCCGGGCGCGGATCGCCATCCTGGAGCGGACGTAGGCGGCGGGGTCGTCGTGCAGCAGGGCGATCCCGTTGGCGGCCTCGAGCAGGGCGATCAGCTCGTAGGCGAGCTGGTCGCTGTTGGTGCCGGAGGTGATGTCGCCGATCTGGACCGCGTCGGTGATGGTCCGCGCCATGATCTGCTGCCAGGTCCGGCTGGCGTCCGCGACGGCGTCGCGGACCCGTCCGGGCCGGGAGTCGAACTCGGCCGACGCGGAGAAGAAGAAGCAGCCGCCGGGGAACACGCGCTGTTCCGAGTAGTCCAGCCACCGCTCGCAGAGGGTCCAGACCCGCCCCAGTCCGGGCGTCACCTCCATCGAGGGATCCACCACCTGCTCGGTGTAGATCTTCGTGGCGGCCCGTACCGCGGCGAGCTGGAGGTCCTCCTTCGAGCCGAAGAGGGCGAACACGCCGCTCTTGCTGAGCTTCAGGTCGGCCGCGAGCCGGCCGATCGACAGGCCGTCCAGTCCTTCGACGGAGGCGATGTCGACGGCCCGGCGCACGATCGTCCGTCGGGTCTGGTTGCCGCGGAGGATGCGACCGTCGGTCCGGGGATCGATCATGTTGGCTCCATCCGTCTGGCTGCGGGGCGGAGCCGGGCAGAGCGGTGGGCGCCCCTGGTGAAGGTCCGGCCGTGCGGCCGGCGGACCGGGGTGGTGCCCGGTCTGCTCGCTCGGCACCCGGATTCTTGGTCGTTGGGTGTCGTGCAGCTTACGTCATGGTCGGAACGCGGCGGCCGGGACGTCATGCCCGGCTACCGGCCCGCGGCGGCCTGCGGGGTGGGCTCGGCCGCCGCCGCCGGGGCGGCCTGCGCGGCCTGGGCGGCGGCCCGGCGGCGGGAGTAGAGGTTGGAGGCGGCCAGGGCGGCCAGGACGACGCAGACCCCGGCGATCTCGTAGGGGGTCGGCCGGTGGCCGCGGAACGCCTGGACCACGAAGGCGGTGATCGGGACGAGGTTGATGAACAGCACGCCGTTCGACGGCCCGAGGTTGCGGAAGGCGGTGTTCCAGGTCAGGGCGGCGACGGTGGTCGCGGCGACCACCACGTACAGGATCTGCCACCACACGGCCGGGTACTCGCGCGGGCCGGGGTTGGGGATCCAGCCCGTGAACGAGGCGGCGACGGTGATCACCACGATGCTGGCGGTGCCGAGCAGGCAGGTCAGCGTGGTGTAGCGCAGCGGCGACCAGGACGGGTAGCCGGCGGCGCCGGTGGTGTAGAGGATCCAGCCGGCCACCCCGACCAGGGTCAGCAGGCCGCCGTAGCCGACGCCGCCGGTGACGACCTTGGCCGGGTTGCCGTTGCCCAGCACCATGGCGACGCCGAGCAGCGCCGTCAGCACCAGGGCCAGCGTGACCAGCGGCGGCGCCTTGCGGGTGCGCCCCCACATCACCAGCACGGTCACCAGCGGCATGGTCGCCATGATCAGGGCCGAGCTCTGCGCGGGGATGCTCTCCAGGCCCACGTAGGTGCAGAAGTTGAAGCCCGCGAAGCCGATCGTGGACAGCACCCACAGGCTGCCCAGCCGTCCCTCGAAGGCGAAGGCGGCGCGCCCCTCCCGGACCAGCAGCAGGACGCAGAAGATGGCGGCGGCCAGCACGAACCGGACCGCCGTCAGGTGGAACGGGTCCAGGTGCCCGTACGCGGACTTGGCGACGGCGAACATGCAGCCCCAGGCCAGGCCGGTGACGATGCCGCTGCTGACACCTGCCGCCGTGCGCGAAACAGCCATGGCTTTCACTCTCTTCTCACAGCCGGTGACGACGATATAACTGACCGAACGTACCATCAGTTACTCAAGAGTGCTGCCCGGTATGGGGAATTGAGGACTCTTGACATTGCCCGATCGATCGTTCACTTTGTTTGACGTCACTTGCCGCCCTCTGACCCGACGGAGGAAGCGTGGTCACGGCCACCTCGGACTCCTCGTCCGCCGAACCCTCACCCGCGAGACGCGACCGCAGCCCCTGGAACTGGCTGCTCGCCCCGGCGGCGATCGCGCCGCTGCTCACCTTCACCTTCAACCGGGACGAACCCCGGCTCGCCGGCATCCCGTTCTTCTACTGGTTCCAACTGCTCCTGGTCGCCTTCGCCGCGGCCTGCACGTCCGCCGTCTACCTGGCGACCCGGCGGGGCGGAGCGTCCGATGAAGCTTGACGTCACCGAACTCACCGTGTTCACCGTGCTGTTGCTCGCCGTCACGGTGCTGGGCTTCCTGGCCGCGCGGTGGCGCCGCACCCGGGCCATGGACGACCTCAAGGAGTGGGGCCTCGGCGGCCACCAGTTCGGGAGCTGGATCACCTGGTTCCTGATCGGCGGCGACCTCTACACCGCGTACACCTTCGTCGCCATCCCGGCCCTGATCTACCACGTGGGCGGAGCCGGCTTCTTCTCGCTGCCGGACCTGGCCATCGTCTACCCGATGGTCTACCTGCTGCTCGTCCGGCTCTGGTCGGTGTCGAAGGCCAAGGGGTACGTCACCACCGCCGACTTCGTCCGCGGCCGGTTCGGCTCCCGGGCGCTGGCGCTGTGCGTCGCGGTGACCGGCATCCTCTCCACCCTCCCCTACATCGCCCTGCAGCTGATGTGCATCGAGGCGGTGCTGCGGACGATGGGCGTGGACGGGCAGTGGCCGGTGGCGGTCGCCTTCGTCGGGCTGGCCGGGTTCACCTACCAGTCCGGCCTGCGGGCCCCCGCCCTGATCGCCATCGTCAAGGACGTCCTGGTCTACACGGTGGTCATCGCCGCGATCGTGTTCATCCCGCTGAAGCTCGGCGGCTGGGGGCACATCTTCGACACGGCCGGCCACAAGCTCTCCGCGTCCGGCACCGGGAGGACCGCCCTGGCCCCCCAGGGGCAGCTCAACTACGCCTCGCTGGCGCTCGGTTCGGCGATGGGGCTGTTCCTCTTCCCGCACACCAGCACCGCCGCGCTGGCCAGCCGCGACCGCAAGGTGATCAAGCGGAACATGGCGGCGCTGCCGGCCTACAGCCTGGCGGTCGGCTTCATCGCGCTGCTGGGGCTGATGGCCCTGGCCGCCGGGGTGGTGCCGCTCGGCACCGCCGACGGGGGCACCGACTCCAACACCGTGGTCCCGCTGCTCTTCCACCAGATGTTCCCCGGCTGGTTCGCCGGCATCGCGTTCGCGGCGGTGGGCATCGGCGCCCTCGTCCCGGCGTCCGTCATGTCGATCGGCGCGGCCAACCTGTTCACCCGGAACATCTACCGGGAGTTCCTGCGGCCCCGGGCGACGCCCGCCGAGGAGGCGCGGGTGTCCAAACTCGCCTCGCTGGCCGTCAAGTTGGGCGCCCTGATCTGCACCCTGATGCTCACCCCGCAGTTCTCCACCGACTTCCAGCTGATCGGGAACGTGATCATCCTCCAGACGCTCCCGGCGGTCGGCCTCGGGGTGGTCGTCCGGTGGTTCCACCGCACCGGCCTGCTGGCGGGCTGGGTGCTCGGCATGGCGGCCAGCCTGTGGATGCTCTACCGGATCCCCAACCCGGCCACCCACCACGCCCACTTCGGCGGCTCGGCCCTCCCGCTGTCCGAACTCGGCTTCCACACGCACATGACGATGTACGTCGGCGTGCTCGCCCTGGTCGTCAACCTCGTGGTGACCGTCCTGGTGACCCTGGCCTGCCGCGCCCTGCGGGTGCCGGACGGGGCCGACGAGACCCGGACCGACGACTACTTCCACGCCCCGGCCGAGTCCGCGAAGACTCCGGCCCCGCTCCCCCGGCCGGCCGGCCCCGTCGTGGCCGCCCGCGCCGAGGGCTCACCATCCTGAAGGGGGAAGCCATGACGCTGATCATGAACGCCTGGTACGTCGCCGCCTGGCCCGAGGAGGTCCCGCCCGGGGAGATCCTCTCCCGCACGATCTGCAACGAGCCGATGGTCCTGTTCCGCGACCGCGAGGGCCGGCCCGCCGCACTGGAGGACCGCTGCTGCCACCGGCAGATGCCGCTCGCGCTCGGACGGCTGGAGGAGGACTGCACCCTGCGCTGCATGTACCACGGGCTGCGGTTCGAGGCCGACGGGAGCTGCGTGGAGGCCCCCGGCCAGGCGAACGTCCCGGCCGCGGCCAGGGTCCGGGCGTTCCCCTGCGTCGAGCGCCACGGCTACGTCTGGGTCTGGCCGGGCGAGGCGGAGCTCGCCGACCCCGACCTGATCCAGGACATCTTCGAGCGCAACGACCACCCGGACTGGACGTCCGTCCACGGGACGATCCACCTGCAGGCCAACTACACCCTGCTGGCCGACAACCTGATCGACACCACGCACGAGACCTACGTCCACATCGGCAGCCTCGGCGACGACAACATCCAGGCGAACCCGATCAGCGTGACCGGCGACGAGAAGTCGGTGCTGGTCACCCGCTGGATCCTGGACCACGACGCCGCCCCGCTGTGGCGCGAGGCGCTCAACCAGGACGGCAACGTGGACCGCTGGCAGATCATCAGGTTCCAGCCGCCGGCCTCCACCGTCCTGGACGTCGGGGTGGCCCCGGTGGGCACCGGCGCGCCGGGCGGCGACCGCAGCCACGGCGCCCAGGGCTGCAACCTCAACTTCGGCACCCCGGAGACCGAGCACACCACCTGGTACTTCTGGGCCTTCGCCCGCAAGTTCCGGCGCGACGAGCCCGGCTACGACGAGGTGCTGCAGAAGAAGTTCGCCAACGTCTTCGCCGAGGACAGCGGGGCCATCGAGGGCGCCTACTCGGTGATGCGCCGCAACCCCGGCCGCCCGACCGTCAACCTGCGCAACGACGCCGGCACCCTGCGCGCGCGGCGCCTGGTGGAGGACATGGCCGCCGCCGAGGCGGCCCGGTCCGGCCAGGCCGGCTGACCGCGCACCGTCCCGCTCATCCGTCGCAACGAAAGGGCAGATCAATGGAGCTCACCGGCAAGGTCGCAGTCGTCACCGGCAGCGGACGCGGGCTCGGCGCGGCGTACGCGCTGGCGCTCGCCGCGAGCGGCGCGGCCGTCGTGGTGAACGACGTCGACGCGGACGCGGCCGAGCAGACCGTCAAGCAGATCACCGCCGTCGGCGGCCGGGCCGTCCCGGTGGTCGCCGCGGTCGGCGACAGCGCGTCCGCCGACGCGCTGGTCGCCGCCGCCGTCGACGGCTTCGGCCGCCTCGACGTGATGGTCACCAACGCCGGCATCCTGCGCGACCGGGTGCTGTGGAAGATGACCGACGAGGACTTCGACGACGTCGTCCGGGTGCACCTGCGCGGCACCTTCGTCTGCGCGCGGGCCGCCGCCGTCCGGATGCGCGAGCAGGGCGGGGGCGGCCGGCTCATCCTGGCCGGCTCCCCGGCCGGGCAGCGCGGCAACTTCGGGCAGACCAACTACGCGGCCGCCAAGGCCGGCATCGCGGCGATGGTCCGCACCTGGGCGATGGAGCTCTCCCGGGCCGGCATCACGGTCAACGCGGTGATCCCGAACGCGGCGACCGCCATGACCAAGACCATCCCGGCCTTCGCGCCGCACATCGACGCCTGGGAGCAGCACGGCACCCCGCTGCCCGACTTCCTGCGCAAGGGCATCGGCTTCGGCACCGCCGAGGACGTGGCGGGCGCCGTGGTCTTCCTCGCCTCCGACGCGGCCAAGGACGTCAACGGCCAGTGCGTCGGCATCGGCGGCGACAAGCTCACCCTGTGGTCGCACCCCGAGGAGGTGGCGGCGGCCTTCACCGACGGCGGCTGGAGCGCGGACGCGATCGCCACCGCCTGGCCCACCTCGGTCGGCGCCGAGCCGCAGTCGTACGGGATCGCCGCCCTCCAGCAGCTGTCCTCCTGACCCCGCCACCGCCCGTGCCGCCCGTCGGAAACCACCAGGAGAAGCAGATGACACCGCTCGACGTGGACGACCTCGTCGCCATCGACATGCACACCCACGCGCAGGTCTCGCTGGAGGGCCGCAACTCCCTGCCGGACGAGATCGAGGAGGCGTCCGCCGCGTACTTCAAGGTGGAGCGCAAGCGCTACCCGAACGCCGCCGACATGGCCGGCTACTACCGGGAGCGGAAGATGGCCTGCGTGATCTTCCCGGTCGACGCCGAGGCCGCCACCGGCGCTCCGGCGGTGCCCAACGAGGAGGTCGCCGAGGTCGCGGCCGCGAACCCGGACGTGCTGATCCCGTTCGCCAGCATCGACCCGGCCAAGGGCCGGTTCGGCGCCCGCGAGGCGCGCCGGCTGGTCGAGCGGTTCGGCGTCCGGGGCTTCAAGTTCCACCCCAGCGTCCAGGGCTTCTTCCCCAACGACCGCTCCGCGTACCCGATGTACGAGGCGATCGAGGAGCTGGGCGTCCCGGCGCTCTTCCACACCGGCCAGACCGGCATCGGGGCGGGCGCGCCGGGCGGCGCGGGCATCCGGCTCAAGTACTCCAACCCGCTGCTGATCGACGACGTCGCCGCCGACTTCCCGGGCCTGCCGATCATCATGGCGCACCCCTCCTTCCCGTGGCAGGACGAGGCGCTGGCGGTGGCCAACCACAAGCCGCTGGTCTACATCGACCTGTCCGGCTGGTCCCCGAAGTACTTCCCGCCGCAGCTGGTCCAGTACGCGAACACCCTGCTCAAGGACAAGATGCTGTTCGGATCCGACTTCCCGATGATCACGCCGGACCGCTGGCTGGCGGACTTCGAGAAGCTCGACATCAAGCCGGAGGTGCGGCCGAAGATCCTCAAGGGGAACGCGGCCCGCCTGCTCGGCCTGGTCAAGGACTGAGAGCCCGGGGTGCGCAACCACGGGATCGGCTCGTGGCCGGCCCGCCGGGCCAGGCGCTCCCCGGACCGGGTGGCCCTGCTCCACCGGGACCGCCCCGTCACCTACCGGGAGCTCCACGAACGGGTGCTGCGGGCCGCGAACGGGCTGCGCACGCTCGGGGTCCGCGGCGGCGACCGGGTGGCCTACCTCGGTGGCAACCACCCGGCCTTCCTGGAGACCCTGTTCGCCTGCGGGCTGCTCGGCGCGGTGTTCGTGCCGCTCAACACCCGCCTCGCCGGGCCCGAACTGGCCCACGTCCTGACCGACTCGGGCAGCTCCGTCCTGGTGCACGCGCCCGGCCACGCGCAGGTGGTGGCCGGGCTGCGGACCGGTACGCCGGTGCGGCGGTTCGTCGCGCTGGAGGCCGCCCGCCCGGCGGCCGGGGACACCGGGTACGAGGAACTGCTGGCCGCGCCGCCGGAGCCCGTCGACCTGCCGGTCGGCCACCAGGACCCCTGCCTGATCATGTACACCTCGGGGACGACCGGCCGTCCCAAGGGCGCCGTGCTGACCCACGGGAACGTCGTGTGGAACTGCATGAACCTGCTGGTCGACCTCGACCTGGGCTCCGACGGGGTGTCCCTGGTGCACGCCCCGCTGTTCCACGCGGCGGCGCTCAACCTGATCTGCCTGCCCACCCTGCTCAAGGGCGGGAAGGTCCTGCTGGAGGACGGCTTCGACCCGCGGCGCGCCCTCGAACTGATCGAGCGGGAACGGGTCGACTTCGTGTTCGCCGTCCCCACCATGCACGAGGCGACGGCCGCCGCGCCCGGCTGGGCGACGGCCGACCTGAGCAGCCTGCGGATCGTGCTCAGCGGCGGCGCCCCGGCCGCCGACCGCACCGTCCGCGCCTACCTCGACCGCGGGCTGCCCTTCGTCCAGGGCTACGGCATGACCGAGAGCTCCCCGTGCGCCACGGTGCTGGAACCGGAGCGGGCGGCGGCCAAGGCCGGGTCGGTGGGCGCCGCCAACTTCTTCTCCGACCTCCGGGTCGCCGGCCCGGACCCGGCCGGGGCGGCCGGCGCGGCCGACGGCGAGCAGGGCGAACTCCTGCTGGAGGGGCCGAACGTGATGGCCGGCTACTGGGGCGACCCGGACGCCACCGACGCCGTCCTGTCCGGCGGCTGGCTGCGCACCGGCGACGTCGGGGTGCGCGACGGGGACGGTTGCGTCCGGATCGTCGACCGGCTCAAGAACATGATCATCTCGGGTGGGGAGAACATCTACCCGGCCGAGGTCGAGAACGTCCTGCACGGCCACCCCGCCGTCGCCGAGTGCGCGGTGTTCGGCGTCCCCGACCCGAAGTGGGGCGAGAGCGGCCACGCCGCGGTGGTGCTGCGCCCGGGCGCCCGCGCCGACGGGCCGGAACTGCTCGAGTTCCTCCGCGGCCGGCTGGCCGGCTACAAGGTCCCCCGGGCCGTCCGGTTCCTGCCGGCCCTGCCCCGCAACGCGCTCGGCAAGCTCCTGCGGCACCGGCTGGCCGAGCTCCCCTGACGCCCCGGCACCCGCCTCCGCGGTGCCCCCACGCAACGGTTCGGAAGGATCGACATGCCCACCCACGTGCACACCATGGACGAACTCAAGGACCTGGCCGGCCTCGACCTCGGCCACACCGGCTGGATGCCGGTGGCCCAGGACCGCGTCGACACCTTCGCCGACGCCACCGACGACCACCAGTGGATCCACGTCGACCCGGAGAAGGCCGCCGCCAGCCCCTTCCGCGGCACCATCGCGCACGGCTACCTGACGCTCTCCCTGCTCATCCCGCTCTTCCTGGAGCTGCTGGAGGTCAAGGGCGCCGGAATGGCCGTCAACTACGGTCTGAACAAGGTCCGCTTCCCGGCACCGGTCCGCACCGGCCAGCGGATCCGGCTGGCGGCCCGGATCGCCTCGGTGACGGACGTCCCCAAGGGCCTCGAACTGGCACTGGACTTCACCGTCGAGGTGGAGGACGGCCCGAAGCCCGCCTGCGTCGCCCAGGCCCTCTACCGCTTCTACCGCTGAGCCGCCCGGCCTTCCCGGGCCGACTATCACCTTACGGAGTAGCCATGGAGTTGGATGTCGTCGTCGTCGGGGCGGGCTCGGCGGGGTGCGTCGTGGCCGCGCGGCTCAGCGAGGACCCGGAGCGGGAGGTCCTGCTGCTGGAGGCCGGCCCCGACTACACCGCCGACGGGCAGTGGCCCGAGCAGCTGCTCGACGCCGCCGCGATGCCCGCCGACCACGACTGGGGCTACCGCGAGGCCGTCCCGCCCGGGACCCGCCGTCCGGTCGGGCTGCTGCGCGGGAAGGTCGTCGGGGGCTCCTCCGCCGTCAACTACTGCCTGGCCCTGCGCAGCCGCCCGGCCGACCACCGGGCCTGGGCCGCCCAGGGGCTCCCGGACTGGTCCTGGGAGCAGGTGCTGCCCTTCTACCGGCAGCTGGAGGACGACCCGGACGGCGACCCCCGCTGGCACGGCCGCTCCGGCCCGGTGCCGGTCCGGCGCGGCGGCGCCGAGGAGCTGACGGACGCCCAGCGCAGCTTCCTGGCGGCCTGCCGCAGCGAGGGACACAAGGCGGTCGCCGACTTCAACGACCCGACCGCCGAGGGCGTCGGCGTGGCACCGCTCAACCAGCTGGGCGGCCGCCGCGAGAACGCGGTCTTCACCCACCTCGCCCCGGCCCTGCAGCGGCCGAACCTCCGGCTGCGGGCCGACTGCGAGGTCCACTCGGTGCTGGTCGAGGACGGCCGGGCGGTCGGGGTCCGGCTGGGCACCGGGGAGGAGCTGAGGGCCCGTCAGGTGGTGCTGTCCGCCGGGAGCTACAGCAGCCCGGCGATCCTGCAGCGCTCCGGCATCGGACCCGCCGCCCACCTGCGCGAGCTGGGCATCACGGTGGTCCGCGACCGGCCGGGGGTCGGCTCCGGACTGGTCGAGCACCCGGCGTACCGCACCGTGTTCGCGGCCCGCCCCGGCGACTACCCGGCCCCGCGCCTGCGCACCATGCTGTCGCTGCGCAGCTCGCCCGACGCCCCCGACGTGGACCTGCACGTCCAGGCCCGGGCCGCCGCCCCCACCCTGAGCCGCGGACCCCACCCGACCGGCTACGACATGATCATGATGGTCGGCCTGGTCCAGCCGAGGTCCACCGGCTCGGTCCGGCTGGCCTCCCCGGACTCCGCCGACCAGCCGGTCATCGACATGGGCTTCTACCGCGACCCGGAGGACGCCCGCCGGGTCGCGGCCGGCGTCCGGACGGCCCGCCGGCTGGCCGACACCGCGGCGCTGCGCGAACTGCTCACCGGAGAGCTCCGCCCCGGCCCCGAGGTCGCCGACGCCGACCTCGAGGAGGCGGTGCGCCACCACCCGGCGATCTACAACCACCCGGTGGGCACCTGCCGGATGGCGCCCGCCGACGCCCCGGACGCCGTGGTGGACGGCCGCTGCCGGGTGTACGGCGTCGAGGGGCTGCTGGTCGTCGACGCCTCCGTCATGCCGGTCAGCCCGCGCGCCACCACGCACCTGCCGGTGCTGATGCTCGCCGAGCGGGCCGTGGCCCTCAACTGGCCCACCCCGCACCGGTGACCGGCCCGACCGCGGCGCCGGCGGCGGGGGTCACCGTCCTGCTGGCCGCCGCCGGGCCGGACGCCCGCCGGACCGTCCGCACCGTCCTGCTCGAAGCCGCCGCGGACACCCTCGGCGTGCCCCGGGCCGGTCTGCGGATCGCCCGCGAGCCGGGCGGCCGGCCGGTGCTGGAGGGCGTCGGCCCGCCGGTGGCGGAGGGCGCCGACCGTCCGCTGCACATCGCGCTCAGCCACGGGCGCGACACCGTGGCCGCGGCCCTCACCCGGCTCGGGCCGGTCGGCGTGGACGTGGAGCGCATCCGGCCGCTGCCCACCGCCGGCCTGGCCCGCCGCTGGTTCGACCCGGCGGAGGCCGAGTGGCTCGAACGGCAGCCCGGCCCGGAGCAGCCGACGGCCTTCCTGCGGCTGTGGGTGCAGAAGGAGGCGCTCGGCAAGGCCCTGGGCACCGGGCTGCGCGGCGGCGGGATGCGCCGCCGCGTCCTGCCGCTCGGGACCCCGCCCACCGGCCTGCTCGCCCCGCTGCCGACCCGGCCCGACCTCGCGCTCTGCCTGCCGCAGGCCCCGCCCGGGCTCTGCCTGGCGGTCGGCGTGTGGTCCCCCGGCGCGGCCGGCGCCCCGGCCACCGTCGTCGTCCCCGGCACCCCACCGTCCCCGACCCGTACCTGAACCCCTCCGTGGAGACACTCATGCCACTCGATCCGCAGGTCCAGGCGATCCGCGCGGCCCGGGAAGCGGGCGGACACCGCCAGCTGTACAACTACACCGTCGAGGAGGCCCGCGCGCAGGACCTCGCGGCGATCCTGGCCACCGCCGGGACCCCGGAGCCGGTCGCCCTGGTGGAGGACCGGAGCATCCCCGGGCCGGACGGCGACCTGCCGATCCGGATCTACCGGCCGCGGCCCGCAGGGACGCTGCCCGTCCTGGTCTACTTCTTCGGCGGCGGCTGGACCCTCGGCACCATCGACACCTCCGACGCGATCTGCCGGTCGCTGGCCAACGCCGCCGGCTGCGCGGTGGTGGCCGTCGGGTACCGGCTCGCCCCCGAGCACAAGTTCCCCGCGGCCGTGGACGACTGCCACGCCGCCGTGGACTGGATCGCCCGGCACGGCGCCGCACTCGGACTCGACCCGGACCGCCTGGCCGTGGGCGGCGACAGCGCCGGCGGCAACCTCGCGGCCGGCGTCACCCTGCGCGCCAGGGACGGCGGCGGGCCGGAGATCGCCGCCCAGCTGCTCGTCTACCCCAACACCGACTACCGCTCCGACACCCCGTCCCGGCGCGAGAACAACGACCCGTACTTCTTCAACGCCCGCTCCGCGCAGTGGTACTGGGACAACTACCTGGCCGACCCCGAGCACGGCTCGGACCCGCTGGCCTCACCGCTGCGCGCCGCCGACCACGGCGGCCTGCCGCCCGCGCTGGTGATCACCGCCGAGTACGACCCGCTCCGGGACGAGGGCGAGGCGTACGCGCGGAAACTGGCCGCGGCCGGGGTCGCGGCCGAACTCACCCGCTACCCGGGCGTCGTGCACGGCTTCTTCGCCATGGGCGGCGTCCTCGACGCGGGCCGGCAGGCGCTCGCGCAGGCCGCCGGCTTCCTGCGCGACGCGCTCGCCGCGCCCGAGCCCGCCGCGTCCGTGCTTGCCGCCTCCGAGCCCGCCGCGCACGCCCCGGCGGTGCTGGACCTCGCGGAGCTGCACGGCTCGGTCTCCGACCCGCTGCTCGACGCGATGAACTTCCTCAACGAGGTGACCGGCCGCTTCCCCGACGCGCTCTCCTTCGCCCCGGGCCGGCCCTACGAGGGCTTCTTCGACGTCCAGCAGGTCACCCACTGGCTCACCGTCTACACCGACCACCTGCGCAAGGAGCGCGGCTACACCGGCCGGCAGGTCGACACCGAGCTCTTCCAGTACGGGCGCACCAGCGGCCTCATCCAGGACCTGGTCGCCCGGACCATCGCCAACGACGAGTCCATCGTGGTGCCGCCGGAGTCCGTCGTGGTCACCGTCGGGTGCCAGGAGGGCATGCTGATCGCCCTGCGCGCCCTGTGCGCCACCCCGGCGGACGTCCTGCTGGTCAGCTCCCCGTGCTACGTGGGCGTCACGGGCGCCGCGAGCCTGCTGGGCATCCCGGTGGTGACCGTCCCCGAGGGGCCGCACGGCCTCGACCCGGCCGCGGTCGCCGAGGCCGCCCGGCGGGTCCGGTCCGAGGGGCGGCGCCCGCGGGCGCTGTACCTGGTGCCCGACTTCGCCAACCCCTCCGGCACGAGCCTGTCCCACGGCGCGCGCCGGGACCTGCTCGACGTGGCCGAGGCGGAGGACCTGCTGCTCCTGGAGGACAACCCGTACGGCTTCTTCAGCCGGGAGGGCGAGCCGGCCGCGACGCTCAAGTCGATGGACACCGGCCGCCGGGTGGTCTACCTGGGGTCGTTCGCCAAGACCGCCTTCCCCGGCGCCCGGGTCGGCTACGTGGTGGCCGACCAGGAGGTGCGCGGCGCCGACGGCCGGCGGACGCTGCTGGCCGACGAACTGTCGAAGATCAAGAGCATGACCACGGTGAACACCCCGACGCTCAGCCAGGCGGTCATCGGCGGGCTGCTCATCGACAGCGGCTTCCGGCTGCGCGAGGCCAACGCCGGGGCCATCGCCTTCTACCGGGCCAACCTGGAGACCCTGCTGGCCGAGCTGGAGCGCCACTTCCCGGCCGCCCGCCGGGCGGAGCTGGGCATCGGCTGGAACCGGCCCGCCGGCGGCTACTTCCTCACCATGACGGTCCCGTTCACCGCCGACCAGCGGGCCCTGGAGCGCTCGGCCCGCGAGTTCGGGGTGCTCTGGACCCCGATGAGCTCCTTCTACCCGGACGGCTCCGGCACCCGCCTGCTCCGGCTGTCCTGCAGCTACCTGTCCACCTCCGAGATCGAGGAGGGCGTCCGCCGGCTCGCCTCCTTCGTGGCGTCGGCGTGCGCCACGGCCGCACCCTGACGCACCCCGCCGCACCGGCACCGACCGCAGCCGCCGCGTCCCGGCGGCAGATTGGGCACAGGTCACGCAACCATGGGCACTCTCCTGCTCGGCAAGAGGATCCTCGTCACCGGCGTCATCACCGACGCCTCGATCGCCTACCACGCCGCCCGGCTGGCCCAGGAGGAGGGCGCGGACGTCGTGCTGACCGGCTACGGGCGGCTCAGCCTGGTCGAACGCGTCGCCGACCGCCTCCCCAAGCCGGCCCCGGTGATCGAGCTGGACGTCACCGACGCCCGGCAGCTCGCCGCGCTCCCCGACCGGGTGCGCGAGCACCTGGACGGCCTGGACGGCGTCGTCCACTCCATCGCGTTCGGCCCGGCCGCGGCCCTGGGCGGGAACTTCCTGCACACCGACTGGGAGGACGTGGCGACCGCCGTCCAGGTCTCCGCGTTCTCCTACAAGGCGCTGGCGACGGCCTGCCTGCCGCTGATGCAGGACGGCGGTTCGCTGGTCGGGATCGACTTCGACGCCACCGTGGCCTGGCCCAGCTACGACTGGATGGGCGTGTCCAAGGCCGCGCTCGAGGCCACCTCCCGCTACCTGGCCCGCCACCTCGGGGGCCGCGGCATCCGCTCCAACCTGGTCGCGGCCGGCCCGATCCGCACGATGGCGGCCAAGTCGATCCCCGGCTTCGCCGACTTCGAGGCGATCTGGGAGACCCGCTCGCCGCTGCCCTGGGACCTGCGGGACCCGGAGCCCGCCGCGCGCGGCGTGGTGGCGCTGCTGTCCGACTGGTTCCCGCGGACCACCGGCGAGATCGTGCACGTCGACGGCGGCGTCCACGCCATGGGCGCCTGACCGCGGGGCCGCCGCGGCCCCGGGAGCGGGACGCGGACGGGCCCGGCCCCGGCGACAGTGCCGGGGCCGGGCCCGCCGTGCGCCCGCGCGGGGCGTCAGTACGGGAGGCGGCGGCCCGAAGGGGTGCGCAGGTCGAGCGGCGGACGCGGACGGGGCGGGGCGGGGCGCTTGGCCGTGGTGGTCGTGGGCATCTCCCTCACCTTCTCGGTCACCGGACGTCTGCCCGCTCCGGGGGGATCCGACACGGGCGGCTCGCCGCAGGCGGGGTGTGCGGGCGGGGCGGGCCGGACAGGAGCGGGGCCCGGTACCGCCCGGGCCGCGGCGTGAGGGTCACCCGCTCCGGGGCCGGATCCCGGCGGCGGCGGTGTGCTGCGCGGCTTCGCGGGTCAGGACGTCGTGCAGGGCGCGGACGGCCCGCTCGGCGTCGGTGAGGTCGTCGGGGGTGGGGACGACGGTGCCGAAGGTGGTGGTGCCGTCGTCGGTCAGGGCGCGCCAGTGCAGGGCGGGCGACAGCACGTCGGCGGCGCGGGCCAGGATCCAGGCCGGGCGGCCGTGGGTGCGGGCGAGGCCGAGGGCCAGGGCGGCGAGGGCCTCGCGCAGGCGCTCCAGCCGTTCGATGCCCGGCAGCTGCTCCTGCTCCGCGGCCGGGCCCACCGCGTCGGCCAGGCGGGCGGCGGTGGCGCGGAACAGGGCCGCGGCCTCCGGCACCGGGTCGCCGTCGGCCGTCCGCCGCTCGGCCTGCGCGGCCAGGAGCCGGGCCCGCGCGTGGGCGGGCCCGGCCGGGGCCGCGGTCGTCCCGCCGACGGCCGGGCCCGGCCGGGCGGGACGGGCCGGGAGGATGTCGAAGACGGTGTCGGTCTCGGTGACCGCCAGCAGGCGGGCGAGCGCCGGGCTGGGCGCGGCGAGGCAGAACACGGTGCCGGCCTCGGCCGCCGTGCTGCGGGCGCGCAGCAGGTGGTTGAGGCAGGACGAGGTGCACAGGCGCAGGCCGGAGCAGTCGACGACGAGCGCCTCGGGGGCGGGGCGGACGGCCAGGGCCCGGCGCAGGGCGCGGGCGAGGACGGGCGCGGTGTCGCGGTCGGCGTCGCCGTGCAGGGCGAGGACCACGGTGCCCGGCGGTGAGGGGCATCGGTCGACGGTGAGGGCGGTGTCCATGGTCGGGCTCCTTCCGCGGGGGTGCCGGCAGTGCCTCGGTTCGACCGTCCCGCCGCGGGGCACCCGTTCGCAACTCCGGGAGCGAAACCGCCCGCCCCGGGAACGAAACCGGAGCCGGGTTGCGGCCACCGGAGGTTACGGTCCGGGCCCGGGCGGCAAGACGCCCGGTGGACGCGCCGGAGCGCGCGGGCCGTACGACGGCGGGAGGTGGCGGCTGTGGAGAGCGACGTCCGGTACCACTGGCACTTCTCCCTCGGAGCCGAGGGGCGCGGGGCGGTGGGACCGGGGATGGGCTGCGTGCGCGGCGTGCTGGCCCGGCTGCCCGACGGCGACGGTGCTGCCGGGGACGGCGGCGCGGACGGGGCCGGGCGGCGGCGCGAGGACGTGCTGCTGGTGGCGTGCGAGCTGCTGGCCAACGCGTGCGACCACACCCCGGGCCCGACCGGCCTGGACGTCGACCTGGACGGCGGCCGGCTCACCGTCGCGGTCACCGACGCGGCCGTCACCCGGCCGGTGCCCCGGCCGTGGAACCCCGGGCAGCCGCACGGCCACGGCCTGCACGTCGTGGAACGGGTCTCCGCCGAGTGGGGCGTCTCGCCGTTCCCGGGCGGCAAGACCGTGTGGGCGGCCCTGCCGGCCCCCTGACCGGGCGGCGGCCGAGGTGGACGGTGACGGTGCGGTGGCCTTCACCGGCCGGGCGGCGGCCGGCCGCGCTCCGAGCCGCCGTCGGCTCCGTGCGCGCCGGTGCCGCCGGCCGGGCGCCCTCCCGGCCGGGCGCCCTCCCGGCCGGGCGCCCTCCCGGCCGGGCGGCTTCAACCGCCGGCCGGGCGGGCTCAGTTGTAGTGCTTGAGGAGCGGCCAGAGCTCCTCCCAGGAGTACTTCTGGCCGGTGCACACCAGGATCGGGAGGCCCTGCTCGATGGCGGGGACGCCCTGGCCGTTGTCGATGCGGTCGGCGACGGTGCAGCTCCGCCAGTAGGGGGCGAGGGACTCGGGGGTGTAGCCGACGGCGATGGTGGTGGCGGAGGTGCCGGTGGGGTGGCCGAAGCGGCTGTAGCCGTTGTGGTCGGCGTAGGGGGTGGGCAGGCCGAGGGCGGGGCCGTAGTGGGCGAGGGCGCCGGCCTCGCCGTAGTTGACGGCGAGCAGGGTGGCGCCGGGGTGCCGGCGTTCCAGGTCGGCGACCTGCCGGGCGAGCCGGGGCCAGCCGAGGGAGTCGGCGTTGAAGGGGTTCACGGCGGTCAGGTGGCGGTAGGCGGACACCGGGAGCAGGGGCGGGCCCAGCGCGAGGGTGACGGCGGCCGCGGCCGCCGCGCAGGCGGCGAACCGGCGGCGGCCGGTCGGCCAGCGGGCGGCGAGCCGGGCGGCCCCGGCGCCGAGCAGGAGCGGGTACCAGCCCATGGGGTAGTAGAAGTTGCCGCCGGAGACGACCACGATCCCGAGGGTCACCGCGTAGGCGGCGGGCAGGATCCGGTAGCGGGGGTCCTGCCAGGTGTGCCGCAGGCCGGCCAGCCACAGCCAGCTGAGCACGGTGGCGGCCTCCAGTTGCAGGGGCAGGGCGGTGAACCGCTTGGCCCAGGTGGACAGGTGGCCGGCCATCGTGAACTGGGGCCAGCCGTGCGCCGCCTGCCAGACGAGGTCGGGCGAGGCGACGGCGAGGGCCAGCAGCAGGGCCAGCCACGGGGCGCGGTCGCACAGCAGCCGGGCGTGGCCGGTGAACGGGGCGGCGGCCAGCAGCGACATCGGCAGCATCACGATGGTGTCGTTGTTGAGCATGCCGACGCCCAGCACCGCGCCGAAGCCGTACCACAGGCGGCGGTCGCCGGTGCGCAGGATCCGCAGCACCAGCCAGATCGCCACCGACCAGAAGAACAGGCCGGAGGTGGCGGTGGTGAAGAAGTGCCCCTCGACGAGCACCAGCACGGAGGCCGAGACGGCGACCGCGGCGATCTGCTGGGCGCGGTGCGAGCGCCGCTCGTCGGTCCCGGCGAGCTCCCGGGCGCACAGCACCGACATCAGGGCGGTGGCGGCCGCGAACAGCATCGGCGCGATCCGCACGACCTGCACCGAGT
Source organism: Kitasatospora cineracea (assembly GCF_003751605.1). Lineage (NCBI taxonomy): Bacteria > Bacillati > Actinomycetota > Actinomycetes > Kitasatosporales > Streptomycetaceae > Kitasatospora > Kitasatospora cineracea. Next base: position 1,056,613 of record NZ_RJVJ01000002.1, on the reverse strand, counting down.
CGCCGCCGAACCAGGTCTCGGCGCGGACGATCAGCGGCACCAGCGGCGGCTGGTCGTCGTAGCCGGCGGCGAGGTGGCGGCTCGCGGCCAGCCAGTACAGCTCGTCGCGGAAGTAGCCGTAGCGGCCGGCGGTGGCCAGCAGGACGGCGCAGGCGCACAGCACCGGGGCCAGCACCCGCCTCCAGGGGATCCCGGGCAGCGCGGGCGGCCCGGCCGGGCGGCGGCGCAGGTGGCGGCGGACGGCGAACGCGGTGTACAGCGCGCCGACCACCCAGCCGAGGTCGACGGCCCACATCACGCCCTCGGCGCCGTGCCGCACCCGCAGCAGGTACGACAGCGGCAGCCGGACGGCGACGAACGACACCAGCGTGCACACCAGCGGCACGACGGTGCGGCCGACGCCGTTCAGCGCGCCGTGCACGACGGCCGTGACGGCGTACAGCACGAAGCACGGGTAGGTGATCAGGACGTAGAGCTCCACCAGGTGCCGGGTGGCGGGGTCGGTGGTGGCGGCCGCGGCGATGACGGGGCGCAGCAGCACCACGGCGAGGCTGACGGCCAGCGCCAGCGCGAGTGCGAAGGGCAGCGTCCGGCGGACGGCGCGGCGGACCCGGTCGGGGCGGCCGGCGCCGCGGTTCTGGGCGACGAAGACGGTGAGCGCCCCGGACAGGTCGAGGAACGCGGTTCCGGCGAAGAACTCCAGCCGCCCCACCACGGTGACCGCCGCCAGCAGCGGCGCGCCGAGCGGGGCGACGATCCGGATCAGCGCCACGATGCCCAGCGCGATCAGCAGTTGCTGGACGGCGCCGGGCAGGCCCAGGCGCAGGGCGGCCGCCGCCTCGGCCCGCACGCCCGGCCACCCGGGGGAGCGGCGCGGCAGCAGCTCGCCCCGGCGGCGCAGCAGGACCAGCCCGGCGGCCGCGGTGCCGGTGGCCGCGGTGACCGTGGCCAGGGCCGCGCCGGCCACGCCCAGCTGGAGCACCACCACGTAGAACCAGGCCAGCACCAGGTTGGCGAGGCTGCTGCCGATCATCAGCCGCATCTGGGCCCGGGAGTCGCCGAGGCCGCGCAGCAGGGCGAAGACCGCGGACACCGCGAAGACCGCGGGGAAGCCGTAGGCCAGCGTCGACAGCAGCACCTGCGCGTCGTGCAGCACCGCGCCGCGGGCCCCGGTCAGCCGCAGCAGGGCGCCGCCGGCGGTGCGGGCGACCAGGAAGCACACCGCCGCCCAGAGCGCGGCGGCCAGGGCCAGCGCGGTGGCGACGGTGGCGGGGCCGCGCCGGGAGCGGGCGCCGGTGTGGTGGGCGAGGCGGATGGCGAAGCCGGTGGTCAGGCCGAGGAAGACGCCGTCGGCGAGCAGGTAGAGCGGCTGGACGACACCGGCGGCGGCGAGCGCGTCGACGCCGACCCAGTGGCCGAGCACGGCGCCGTCGGCGAGCAGGTAGGTCTGCTGGAGGAGGTTGGCGAGGGTGAGGGGGGCGGCGAAGCCGAGGACGGCGCGCAGGACGGGGCCGCGGGTGAGGCGGGAGTGCTCTCCTTCCGGGATCTCGGCTGCGGCCGTGGCGGTGCCGGCGGTGCCCGGGGGCGGGGTGCCCCCGGGCGGGCCGGTGCGGGTGGCCCCGCTCATCCGCGGCGGCCGTCGGGCCCGGCGGCGCGGCGCTCGTCGACGATCTTGGCCTGGGCGGCGACCGTGCGGTCCACCAGCAGGTCGCTGCTCTGCATCTCGACGCCCAGCACCGAGGTGACGGTGGCCACCAGGGACATCCCGGTGATCGAGTCGATGCCGAGGTCGAACAGGTCGGCGTCGACGTCGATGCTGGTGAACCCGAAGACGTGGGCCCAGCAGCGGCCGATGGTCAGCTCGGTGTCGGTGTACCGGCCGTCGAGGCGGCCGGTGAGCTCGACCGGCAGTTCGGCGATCTCCCGGCGGGCCTGGTCGGCGCCCTGCTCGCGGCGGGCGGTGCGGCGGCGCGACGCCTCCCGGAGCTTGTCGGCGATCGGCGGGTCGAGGGCGATGTGGTAGCCGGGCAGGGCGTCGGCGTAGTCGCCCTCGTAGTGCAGTTCGCCGCCGAACACCCGGGCCCGGCCGGAGCGCAGGCCGGCGTCGGCGATCGAGAGGCCGAGCGCGGTGGGCAGCGCCTTGAAGGTGGTGTCGACGTTGGCGCGGCTGCGCACGGCCATGCCGATCTCCTTCCACGACACCCAGTCGAAGGTGATGACGTGGCAGTCCGGGTCGGTCTCGGACTCCGCCAGGGTGTCCAGGAACTGGTTGGCGGCGGCGTAGTCGGCCTGCCCGATGGCGGGGAACACGGCCGCCACGGAGGAGAAGTGGACGACGAAGTCGGGCCGGTCGTCGCGGGTCAGCAGGTCGAGCGCGAACGCGCCGTGCACCTTGGGGCGGACCACCGCGTCGAAGTCCTCCCGGGTGCGCTGGGTGATCACCTCCCCGCCGGGGAGGCCGGCCGCGTGGACGATCCCGTCGATCCGGCCGAAGCGCTCCCGGACGGTGGCGACGGCCGCCGCCAGGGCGTCCGGGTCGCCGGCGTCGGCGGCCAGCACCAGGACCTCCGCGCCCAGCTCGCGCAGCTCCCGCAGGGCGGCCCGCAGCCGGGCCCCGGGCGTGTCGGCGCCGGCCGGGTCGTCGTCCGGGCCGGGGTCGCCGGAGCGGCTGAGCAGCACCAGGTTGATGCCGGGCCGGCGGGCCGCGAACTCGCGGCACAGGGCCAGGCCCAGGCCGGCCGTGCCGCCGGTGACCAGGTAGGTGCCGCCGGGCTTGAGGTACTCGCCGCGGTCGGCCAGTTCGGCCTCCGGCAGTTCGGCGAACGTCTCGCGCAGGCGGGCGCCCCCGCGCAGCGCGACGACGGCGGGCTCGGCGCCGAGGAGCTCGTCGAGGACGGTGCGGGCGGGCGTGGCGCCGTCGGTGTCGACCACCGAGACGGTGAGGTACGGGTACTCGCGGCTCACGCTCTTGGCGAGGCCGGTCAGGGTGGAGTTCTCCACCACGACGCCGGGCTCCGCGCGGCGGGAGGCCAGGGCGGTGCGGGTGAGGACGGCCAGGTGGAGTTCGGCGCCCTCGGTGATCAGCGCCCTGGCGAGCCGGAACAGGCCGTGCAGGTTCTTCTCCAGCCGGGCGTCCAGGGTGGCGAGGTCCCGGGCCGGGTCGGCCTCGAAGCCGAGGGCGTGCACGAGGTGGGTGACGCCCTCCTCCACGGCCTGGACGGCCAGTTCCTCGTAGAAGGCGTCGGCGTCGGTGTCCGCCGCGGCGGGCAGGCGGACGAGCTGGGCGTCCGTCAGGCCGGCGGCGCGGAGCAGCTCCTCGGCGCCGGTGGAGCCGTCGACCAGGGCGAGCACCCGGGCGCCGGGGTCGGCGGCGGGGGCGGGGCCGTCGGCGGGCCGGAAGACGACCTGGTGGGTGGCGGGGCCGGCGGAGCCGGGGGTGCCGAGGGCGAGGGCCTCCCGCCAGTCCTCGGGGAAGTCGATCCAGGCGCGGCGCTCGTCGAACTCGTAGGGCGGCAGGTCGACCGGGCGCGGGGCCGGGCCGGTGCCGGGGCGGGCGTCGTCGGGTCCGAGGTCGGCCCCGGCGGCCCAGGCGGCGGCCCGGGCGGCGAGGTCCGGGTCGGCCGCGGTGCCGGGGGCGGGTGCCCAGAACTCCCAGTCGGGGTGGCTGGAGTGGAACGGCGCGGCGTCCGCGAGCCGGTTCGCGGCCAGCGCCTCCAGCCGGGCGCGCAGCTCGTCGAGGCCGGTGACGACCAGGGCCAGCCGGTGGCGGTGGGTGGCGCGGGAGCGGCGGACGGCGGCGCACAGCCCGGCGAGGGGGACCCCGTCGAACCGGCCCAGGGCGAACCAGTCCGCGTAGGCGCCGACCAGCAGCCGCAGCGACTCCTCGCTGTGCGCGCTGAGCGTGAACAGCTGCGGCGCGGGCGCGCCGGCGGGGGCGGGGACTTCGGCGGGGGCGGGGGCCGGGTCCGGGTGCTCCTCCAGCACCACATGGCAGTTGGTGCCGCCGAGCCCGAACGCGCTGACGCCGCAGCGGAGCGGGCCGTGCTCGCTGCTCCACGGTTCGGCCCGGGTGGGGATCCGGACCGGGGAGTGGTCGAAGTCGATCCGGGAGTTGGGCTGTTCGAAGCCCGCCAGCGGCGGCAGCGTGCGGTGGCGCAGGACCAGCGCCGCCTTGATCAGGCCCAGCACGCCGGAGCCCTCGAAGAGGTGCCCGATGTTGGCCTTGACCGTGCCCACCGCGCAGAACCGGTGGTCCGCGGTGTGCGGGGCGAACGCCTGCCGCAGGCCCTCGATCTCGATAGGGTCGCCCAACTTCGTTGCGGTGCCGTGCAGTTCGACGTACCCGATGCTGCGCGGGTCGACCCCGGCGTCGGCCCAGGCCGCGTGGAGGAGGTCCGCCTGCGAGGCGGAGTCGGGCGTGGTGACGCCGCCGGCGGTGCCGTCGTGGTTGACGGCGCTGCCCTTGATGACGGCGTACACCCGGTCGCCGTCGGCGAGGGCGTGGTCGAGGCGCTTGAGGACGACGGCGCCCGAGCCCTCGCCGTAGCCGGTGCCGTCGGCGCGCTCGTCCAGGGTGCGGGTGCGGCCGTCGGAGGACTCGATGCCGATCCGGGTGTCCGGGTGGTCGATCGGCGCGCTGACGATGCGCGCCCCGGCGACCACCGCGGTGTCGCAGTCGCCCAGCAGCAGGGCGTTCTTGGCCTGGTGGACGGCCACCAGCGAGGCCGAGCAGGCGCTGTCCACCACCATGCTGGGGCCGCGCAGGTCCAGCAGGTGCGAGAGCCGGTTGGCCATCATGGTGGGCACGTTCCCGGTGAGCGCCGGCTGGATCAGCGACCGGTCGATCTTGGACAGGTACTCCAGGTAGGCCGAGCCCGGGTTGACGGCGAAGCCGACGAACACGCCGGTCCGGCTGCCGCGCAGCCGGGCGGCCGGGTAGCCGGCGTCCTCGAAGGCCAGGTACATGGCGCGCAGCGCGTGCCGCAGGTGCGGTTCGGTGGTCGCGGCCTGCTTCGGGGTCATCCCGAAGAACTCGGCGTCGAAGTACTCCGGGTGCTCCAGGTAGGCGCCGTCGCGGTAGGCGATGCCGGCGTCCGCGGGGGAGCGGACGGTGGTGCCGAAGACGTACCGCAGGTAGGCGTCGATGCTCCGGGCCCGGTGCTCGGGGAAGCGGCCGGTGAGGTTCCTCCCCTCGGCGACGAGGTCCCAGAACCCGTGGACGTCCCGGGTTCCGGGCACCTCCACCGAGATGCCGACGATGGCGATGTCCGAGCTCAAGGCGTTCTCCTTCGGGACGGGCGGGCGGGCAGCGGCCGGCCGGGACGTGCGGGTGCGGAGCGGTGGGGCGGGCGCGGAGCGGTCAGGCGATCGCGGGCAGCAGGGCGGTGAGCGTGCTGCCGTTGGCCTCGTCGAACCGGGTGACCCCGGCGGCCCGCAGCGCCCGCACGGTGCGCACCCACTCCACGGGGGCGGTGATCTGCGCGGCGAGCAGCGCGGCGGCCCGGTCCGGCTCGAAGGGCGCCGCCGTGACGCCGGAGAACACCGGCACGGCGGGGGCCGCGAACGCCTGCCCGCGCAGCGCGGCCGCGAACGCCCGCGCGGCGGGCGCCATCAGCGGGGTGTGGAAGGGGCCGCTGACCGGCAGCGGGACCACCGCCCGGGCCCCCGCGGCCCGCAGCACGGCGGCGGCGCCGGCCAGTTCGTCCCGGCCGCCCGCGACGACGGTCTGCCGGTCGGAGTTCCGGTTGGCCACGTAGACGTTGCGCACCCGGGCCTCCCGCAGCGCCGCCGCCACCCGGTCGCCGCCGATCCCCGCCACGGCCGCCATCGCCCCGCCGCGCACCGTCGCCATGGCCTCGGCCCGGGCCCGCACCAGGCGCAGGGCGTCCAGCAGGCCCAGGCAGCCGGCCGCCACCAGGGCGTTGTACTCGCCCAGGCTGTGGCCCGCGTAGCAACCGACCGGCTCGGCGCCGTCGCCCTCCTCGGCCAGGCGCCGCCGCGCGTCGAGGGCGTTGACCAGGAAGACGGCGGGCTGCGCGTAGCGGGTGTCGCCCAGCCGCCCCTCGGGGTCGTGCAGGCACAGCTCCCGGACCGAGTGGCCGAGCACCGCGTCGGCGGCCTCGACCTCCTCCGGGAACAGGTCGAACAACTCGGCGCCCATGCCCGGGCGTTGGACGCCCTGGCCGGGGAAAACGAGGCAGCGCACGGCGCGCCCTCCCTGTCGTGGGGTGTGGTCGTGGGGTGGTGCGGGTCCGGCGCTGCGCCGCGGCGCGGGGCGCGGCGGGCGGTCAGACCGAGGCGAACCGCGCGGCCGAGCCGCTCTCGCGCAGCCGCGACCTGGTCAGCGCGGCCGCCGAGACGCCGGGGCCGAGGTCGAGGACCAGGTCCGGGTCCAGCTCCGCCAGCGCGGCGTCGACGACGGCCGGCCAGTCGAAGGGGCGGCACATCTGCTGCTCGGCCACCTCGTACAGGACGTGCGGCGAGAACTGCAGGTTGGCGGGGGTGCCGGTGCCGTAGACCGGCATGGTCAGGCCGTCGCCCTTGACGGGCTGCCAGTGGTGGTCGACGTCGTGGCCGATCAGCGCCACGGCCGGGTCCAGCGCCGGGCTGTGGAAGGGGGCGGTGGCGCCCAGGTAGGTCCAGCGGGCGCCGGGCCGCTCGAAGAGCTCGGCCTCGGCCAGCCGCAGCCGCATCAGCGCCTCGGTGGCGCCGGTGAGGACGTGGAAGGTGGGCGAGTTGACCAGGCCGATCCCAACCCGGCCGCCCGGGCCGTCGCCGCTGCGCCGGACCGCCTCCTCCAGCACCGGGCGCCGCGGGCCCACCACGGCGGCCATCGCCGCGGGGACGCCCGCCCCCGGGCCGAGGGCGGCGTGCCGGCGCAGCAGTTCCCCGTCCGGCCGGGGCGCCGCGGGGACGACCTGGTGGCAGCGCAGCAGCGCCACCGTGACCTGGGCGACCGAGCGTCCGGCGGCCTCCGCGTACCCGCGCCGGCCCGTGACGGGCAGGGCGGAGAAGACCGCGGCGTAGCTGCCCAGGCTGTGCCCGACCGCCCCCACCGGGCGCAGGCCGCCCGCCGGGGCCAGCGGACTGCCCGGACCCGGCTGCAGCACGCACAGCTGGTAGAGGTGCAGCAGCACGCCCTCGGCCACCGAGCCGCGCGCCGCCGCGGGCACCGGCGGGTCGCCGGGGGCGGCCAGCCAGTCGCGCACCGGCAGCCCGCCGGGCAGGAAGCGGGCGCACTCCGCGCGGCCCACGATCTCGAAGGCCGCCTCGACGCCCGCGAGGGCCGAGGCGAAGAACCGGGCGTTCTGCGGCTGCCGGAACAGCGCGCGGAGCCGGTCCAGCAGCGGGCCCTCGGGATCGCCCAGGCCGCCGAAATGGAGTAACACCCGCACAGGTACGTCCTCACCGGTAGTCGGTCATGGGGGGGCGCGCCGCCCGGAGCGGTGCCCGCAGCACCGGCCCGCCGGACCGCCGGGAATCCCGCCCGCGACGGGCTGACGCCGTGATCGGTCGCTCGGGCAGCAATATGCGTCCGGGCCTGACGGCGGGTCAAAAGGCCGTGAAATTTACATCCGGGCCGCCGCCGCAGGTCCGGGCGGCCCGGACCCGGCGGATTCCGGGCCCCCGCCGGCGGCGGACCGGGGGCGCCTTGACGGTGCCCGCCGCCGGGGCGAGGATCTCCTCCCGCCGCCCGTCTTCGTCCGCCACCGCCGCCGGATGCTGGAACGGAGGACCGCCCCGACCGCACGCGACGGAAGGAACCACGGTGGCGCTCACCGACCGGATGATCCGGATCCCGGATGCCGACCGCATCCGCACGCAGGACCCGAACAACCACCTGCACTGCCGGAAGTCCCAGCTGCTGGCCCACGTCGCGGGCCGCACCCCGCACTCCGACCTGCTGATGTACCGGGCGCTGGGCTCGACCTCGGCCGTCTACCGCCACTGCTACCTGCGCGGGAGGGACCGCTGGGCGTTCGAGGCGCCCTACGTGACCGAGGACGACCTGCGGCTGCTCGGCTTCGACCTGCTCTCGGCCGGCACGGTGGACGTCGACCGCTTCGCCGCCGGCCTGCCCGAACTCCTCGCCGCGGGACGGCCGGTGCTGTTCTACGCGCCCCGGCACCACTTCCCGCACTGGGTGGAGTTCATGGAGCGGGTCGGCACCGTCGCGGAGGAACGGCGGCTGCTGCACTCGTTCCTGGTGGGCGGGGCGAGCGGCAGCGAGGTGCTGCTGCTCGACAACACCACCGACGACCACGAGTACGTCCCGCTGACGGTGGGGTGGGACGTGCTGCGCGAGGGGTACGCCCGGGAGCCGGAGCGCTGGTTCGTCGACTGCTCCACCGTGGTGCCCCGGTCGGGACCGGACCTGGACGGGTTCGAGTCCGCCTACCGCGCCTTCCTGGCCCGGTTCCGCGACGGGTTCCGGATCTACGACCTGATCGGCGAGAACCTGGCCGCCGAACGGGCGGCGGCCGACGCCGTGTACCGGGCGCCCGGCGTCAACAGCATCGCCCTGCTGGCGGGTTCGCGCACCCTGTTCGGCCGCTTCCTGGCGCTCACCCGGCACGGCGGGCAGGTCCGCGCCGCGTACGCGGACGTCGCGCAGCTGGCCACCGCGCTCTCCGACCGGATCAACGCCTTCCACGCCGGGGCGCCCGCGCTGACGGCGGACCGGATCCGCGGCGACCTGGCCGAGCTGCGCCGGCGCGAGCAGCGGGCGGCGGCGCTGCTCACGGAGGAGGCGGCCCGGCTGCCGCGGCTCCTGCCGGACGGCGGTGACGGCGCCCACCGGTGACCTGCCGCCGGGGCGCGGCGCCAAGTGGGCCGGGCCGGGCCGGGATTGACGGTGCGTCCGGTGCTGTGGATCATGGGTGGGACGACCGCCGGGCCGCCGCTCCGGCCCGACCGCCCGCAGCGCCTCCGGGCCGTCCCCGCCGGGCCCCGGTCCGCCCCCGCCGCGCTGCCCGCCCTCGCCGCCCGGCCGCGTCCGGCGCCCCCGTCCGCTCCCGCCGCCCGGTACCCCGTGGAGGAGTCGTGCCCGCACCCGCCGATGCCGCCGGCAGCCCGCCGCCGCCCACCCTCGCCGACGTGGCCCTGCGCGCCGGCGTCTCGACGGCCACCGCGTCCCGGGTCCTCACCGGCTCGGCCCGGGTGAGCGAGGAGACCAACCGCCGGGTCCAGGAGGCGATCGCGCAGCTCGGCTACGTGCGCCGCCGGGCGCCCCGGGCGCACCGCTCGGGCGGCGGGTCGATCGCCGCGATCGTCACCGAGTCCAGCCAGCGGTTCTTCTCCGACCCGTTCTTCGCCCGCCTGCTGCACGGCGCGTCCCGGGCCCTCGCCCCGGCCGGCTACCAGCTGGCGTTCGTCGCGGTGCAGGACCGCAGCGAGTACGTGGCGGCGGCCCGCTTCGTGCAGCGCGGGGTCGACGGGGTGCTGCTGGTCTCCTCGCACGGCTCGGACCCGCTGATGCCCGTCCTGGACACGGCCCGGGTGCCCACCGTGCTGTGCGGCCGCCCGCTGGCCGAGCACGGGGCCCCGTACGTGGACACCGACAACTACGGCGGCGCGCAGGCCGCCGTGCACCACCTGCTGGCGGCCGGCCGCCAGCGGATCGGCACCATCGCCGGGCCGCGCGACATGGCCGCCAGCCAGGACCGGCTCCGCGGCTTCACCGAGGCCCTGGCCGCCACCGGCCTGGAACCCGTCGTCGACCTCGGCGACTTCTCCCTCGAGTCCGGCGAGCGCGCCATGACCAGGCTGCTCAGGCGCCGGCCCGACCTCGACGCGGTCTTCGCCGCCTCCGACCTGATGGCGGCCGGGGCCCTGCGCTCACTGCGCCGGGCGGGCCGCCGGGTGCCCGACGACGTCGCCGTCATCGGCTTCGACGACGACCCGGTCGCCCAGTACACCCACCCCCCGCTCAGCACGATCCGCCAGCCGGTGGAGGAGCAGGGCTCGACGATGGCCCGCCACATCCTCGCCCTGATCGAGAACCGCACGCCCCCGGGCCCCCGGACCCTGCTGCCCACCACGCTGGTCTGCCGCGAATCCGCCTGACCCGGCCGTCCGCGGCCCCCGGGTCAGGGACGGCCGCGCCAGTGCAGGACTTCGAGGGCGGCGGCGACGTCGAGGGGGTGCTCGGCGAGGGGGCGGGGGAGGAGGTGGTCGGCGCGGGCGAGGCGGCGCAGCAGGGTGTTGCGGTGGGTGAAGAGGCGGGCGGCGGCGCGGGTGGCGTTGCACTGCTCGGCGAGGAACACCCGGACGGTGCCGGTGAGTTCGGGGGGTGCGGTCTCCAGGGCGCCGAGGGTGCGGGTGACGAAGCGGGCGGCGCGGTCGGGGTCGGCGGTGAGGAGGGCGACGAGTTCCACTTCGTGGTGGAAGGCGAGGCGGGCGGGGGAGCGCAGGCGGGTGAGCAGCTGCTGGGCGGTCAGGGCGTCGAGGTGGCTGCGGCGGAAGCCGTCGGGGCCCGGGGCGGTGGGGCCGACCGCGAGGCGGACGTCGGGGAGCCGGTCGAGGGCGGCGCGCAGCCGGTCGGCGTCGGGGCGGCCGTGCACCCAGAGCCAGCGGGTGGCGGTGCCGGCGACGACGCTGAGCGGACGGGGCTGGTCGGCGGCCTCGGTGAGGGCGTCGGCGGCGCGGTCGAGCTGGCGCGGGTCGGGGACGGGGGAGTCGCTCCACAGGACGGCGGCGGTGTGGGCGGGCTGCAGCCGGTAGCCGAGGCGGCTCTCGGCGCGCTGCCGGGTGATCGGCGCCCCTTCGAGCAGCAGGGCGACGGTGGCGCGGCGTTCGGCCTGGGTGCCGCGGGTGAGTTCGTCGCGTTCGGCGCGCATCCGGGCGGAGATGGCGCTGACGGTGTCGTCGACGAAGGCGGAGATGGAGCGCAGCGAGACGTCGAGGAGTTCGCGCAGCTCCTCCGGGTCGCCGGTGAGGGTGCAGGCGATCTGCGTCCACATCCGCACCGCGACGCTCTCGCCGACCCGGTAGGCGTCCAGCGCGGACTCGTCGAGGCCGCGCCGGATCAGGTCGCGGGCGACGGCGAGCGGGGCCCCGGTGTCGTTGGCGGGCACGGGCTCGCCCGGGGCGCGGATGTTGGAGGCGGCCCAGAACAGCAGGTTGGAGCGGTTGGTGCGGCGGGTCCCGGCGGCCAGCACCGGGTCGGCGGCGATCTGCCGCCGGGCCTCGCCGGCCAGCACGGCGGCGTCGAGTTCGGCGAGCCAGCCGGGCGGCGGGTCGAGGGCGATCCCGGCGCCGCGGCGGATCAGCTCCCGGACCCGGGGCGAGGGCGGCGGCCACGACATGCGGCCCATCGTAGTGGTGCACCATGCCCACTCAAGAGGGCCTGGAGGGTGCGGTTCGCACATTGCCGGGGCGGGCGCGGCGGCAGCACGATGAACCCGTCCGCCCGCCGACGCCCCCGGAGCCGCCCGTGTCCCCGTCCGCTGCCAGTGCCGACGCCGAGCACCTCGACGTCCTCGTCGTCGGTGCCGGGATATCGGGCATCGGCGCCGCCCGGTACCTGAAGACCGAACTGCCCGCGAAGAGCTTCGCGGTCCTGGAGGCGCGCGCGGCCTCCGGCGGGACGTGGGACCTGTTCCGCTACCCCGGGATCCGCTCGGACTCGGACCTGCACACCTTCGGCTACGAGTTCAAGCCCTGGCGCGACGAGCAGTCGATCGCCGACGCCCCCCGGATCCTGGCCTACCTGCGCCAGGCCGCCGCCGAGAACGGCATCGACCCGCACATCCGCTACCACCACAAGGTGCTCGGCGCGTCCTGGTCCACCGCGACGGCCCGCTGGAGCGTCGAGGTGGAGCGCACCGACACCGGTGAGCGCACCGTGCTGACCTGCGGCTGGCTGTTCAGCGCGGGCGGCTACTACCGCTACGACCAGGGCCACACCCCGGAGTTCGCCGGCCGCGAGCGCTACACCGGCACCGTCGTGCACCCGCAGCACTGGCCCGCCGACCTGGACCACGCGGGCAAGCGCGTCCTGGTGATCGGCAGCGGCGCCACCGCCGTCACCGTCGTCCCCGCGATGGCCGCCACCGCCGGGCACGTCACCATGCTGCAGCGCACCCCGACCTACGTCATGCCGGTCTCCCGCAAGGACCCGGTCGCCAACGCGCTGAAGCGGCTGTTCGGCCCGCGCCGCGGCTACGCGCTGACCCGGCGCAAGAACATCGCCCAGCAGCGCCTGGTGTGGAGCTTCTGCCGGCGCCACCCGCAGGCCGCCCGGCGGATCATCCGCTGGGTCAACACCCGCCGGCTGCCCGCCGGTTACCCCGTCGACGAGCACTTCAACCCGCCGTACGACCCGTGGGACCAGCGGCTGTGCGCGGTCCCCGACGGCGACCTGTTCGCCGCGATCCGCGCCGGCCGGGCCTCGGTGGTCACCGACCGGATCGAGACCTTCACCGAGACCGGCGTCCGGCTGGAGTCCGGGCGGGAACTGGAGGCGGACGTGATCGTCACCGCCACCGGTCTGAACGTGCAGGCGTTCGGCGGCCTGGAGCTGACCGTCGACGGCCGGGAGGTGCGTCTCGCCGACACCCTCGCCTACAAGGGCATGATGCTCTCCGGCGTCCCCAACTTCGCCTTCGCCATCGGCTACACCAACTCCTCCTGGACGCTGAAGATCGGCCTGCTGTGCGAGCACTTCTGCCGCCTGCTGGCCCACCTGGACGCCCACGGCCACGACGTCTGCCGCCCCGAGCCCGCGGACCCGGCGATGCCGACCCGCCCGTTCCTGGACTTCGGCGCCGGGTACGTCCGGCGCGCCGTCGACTCGCTGCCCCGCCAGGGCGACCGGATGCCGTGGCTGACCTCGATGGACTACCGCGGCGACGTCGCCCTGCTGCGCACCGGCAGCGTCGCCGACCCGGAGCTGCACTGCTCCAGGGCGGGGGCGGTGGTGTGACGGCGGGTCAGACCCGCAGGTGGCGCAGGTCGAAGCCGTAGGTGTCGCCGACGTGCGAGCGCAGGATGTCGGAGAAGCCCTGGATGTCGTCGGCGGCGAGGCGGGCGACCAGGGCGCGGTGCTCGGCGATGATGTCGGCGCAACGCTCCATCAGCTGCCCGCCGTAGCTGAACAGCAGGAAGCGCTGCCGGTCGGCGAGGCGGTCGTTCAGCTCCAGCAGGACCTGGTTGCCGGCGGCCTCGACGAAGGAGCGGTGGAAGGCCACCGTGAGTTCGATGAAGCCGGGCAGGTCGCCGTCGGCCAACACGCTCTCCTGGCGGTCGACTTCGGTCCCCAGCCGGGCGGCGAGGGCGGCCCGGCGTTCGGGGGTGGTGCGCTGGACGGCGGTGCTCTCCAGGATCAGCCGGGCGTCGGCGAGGTCCTGGACGTCCTTGCCGTCCAGGCCGCGGACCAGGGCGCCGCGCTTGGGGTACACGGTGATCCAGCCCTCGTCCTGGAGGCGGGCGAGGGCGGCCCGCACGGGGGTGCGGCTGAGGCCGAGTTCGGCGGCGAGGCCGGCCTCGCCGAGCATCGTCCCGGGCCGGTGCGTCCCGTCCAGGATGCCGGTCCGGAGGGCGGCGTAGGCCCGCTCGGAGGCGCTCTCGCTTGTCGACATGGCCCCCATCTTCCCCGACCCGGAGCCGGCCGGACGACCGGGCGGGCACCCGGCGCGTCCGCCCGTCAACGCCGTGGCGCGGCGGCCCGGGCGCGGCGGCGGTGCAGGAGCCGGGCGGCGCCCAGCACCAGGACGGCCGCCCCGACCACCGCCAGGTCGGGCACGGACGCGGCCCCGTCGAGGGTCCGGGTCTCCACCGCGAACTGCTCGGACGCCCCGAGGAACCCGCCCAGCGCGGTCGTCCCGTCGGTGGCCAGCAGCAGCACGCCCAGGGCCACGCCCAGCGCCCCGCCGACGAGTTGGGTCACCGTGTTGCGCCACCGGCCGATCCGCACCTCGCGCGGGCGCACCGCGCGGCGCACCCACGGCAGCCGCGGCCAGGCCAGCGCCAGCAGGAACAGCGGCACGACCATGCCGAACGCGAACACCGCCAGCACGGTGCCGCCGTACAGGGGCGTGCCGCCGAGCGCGGCCAGCGCGAGCACCGAGCCCAGCACCGGCCCCGCGCACACCCCCGCCACCCCGTACACGCTGCCCAGCAGGAACACCGACAGGTTCGAGGTCAGGTCGCCGGTGCGGGTCCGCCCGAGCGCCGGCAGGGTCAGGCCGGCCAGCTGCACCAGGCCGAGGGCGATCACCGTCCAGGAGGCGGTGCCCACCAGCAGGCCGCGGTGCTCGGCGACGACGGCGCCCAGGCCGCCGGCCAGCACGCCGACCGGCACCAGGGTGGCCAGCAGGCCCAGGTAGAAGACCCCGGTGCGGGCGACCAGGCGGCCCGGCGCGGTGAAGGCGTAGGCGAAGAACGCGGGCAGCAGCATCACCGAGCACGGGCTGAGCAGGGTCAGCACGCCGCCGGCCAGGGCCCCGGCGAAGCCGATGTTCACCGGGTGCCGCCCGCCTTCGCCAGCGCGCCGTCGAGCAGTTCGCGGAACGCGTCGGCGGGCTGCGCGCCGGACAGCACCCGGTCGCCGACCACGAAGAACGGGACGCTGGTGACGCCCAGGCCCTGGGCCTGCTCGGTCGCGGTGGTCACGGCGGCGCGCAGGTCGGCGTCGCCGAGCGCGGTCTCGAAGGCCGCCAGGTCCGGGACCCCCGCGGTGCGGGCGAAGCCGAGCAGCTTCTCCTTCGGCAGGTCGGGGTGCCCGTGGTCGGGGGCGGCGCCGTACAGGGTGGTCAGGTACTCCCGGAACCGCCCCTGGTCGGCCGCGGCGTGCAGCGCGACCGCGCCGTCCACCGACTGGTCGCCGAAGAACGCCAGGTCGCGGAACTCGTAGCGGACCCTGCCGGTGTCGACGTACTCGGACAGCAGCGCGGGCAGCGTCTGCTGGCTGAACAGCGCGCAGTACGGGCAGCGCAGGTCCGCGTACTCGACCATGACCACCGGCGCGTCGGCCGGGCCCAGCGCCATCCGGTCCGCCGGGTCGCGCCGGGCCAACGAGTCGGCGGCGGTGGTCCGTTGCGCGGTGGCGCCGGCGCTCGCGCCGCCGGTGGCCGCGGGGGCCGGGACGGACCCGGCCACCTTGCGGGAGCCGCCGCCGGCCAGCGCGACGACCAGGAGGAACACGCAGACGGCGGCGAGGACGACGTTCAGGAGGCGGGAGTGGCGCAGGCGGCGCTCCAGGGCTTCCAGGGCAGCAGAGGATCGGTAATCCGGCACCCAACTAGGATACATGTGGAATCCCAGCGGGTCCGGGCGGGTTCGGGGGAGCGCGGGGGCGCCGGGTCGGCGCGGGTGGCGGGCTTCGCCGCCGTGGTTTTCAACATCCTTCCCGAGGAAGGGACTTGAACCTTTCACGGTCGGCGGGCCACCCCGTTTACACGCCCTTGACAGCCCGTTACCTTGAGCCCTGGGAGCGCTCCCACGAGCCCCCTCGCTCATGGCATGAGCATGGCTTTTCCCCAGTCAGACGGCTCGCCCGGCCGGGACGGCACGGGCGGGCCCCATCCACCGAGGTGGTGAAAGTTTCATGTCACGACGCAAGACCTCCACGATCGTCGCGGCCCTGGCGACCGCGGCCGCGACGATCTGCGCGCTGCTGCTCGGGCTGTCCCCGGCGAACGCGCACGGCGTGGCGATCGTCCCGGGCTCGCGCACGTACCTGTGCTACCAGGACGGGCTCACCGGGACCGGCGCGCTGACGCCGACCAACCCGGCCTGCCAGGCCGCCGTCGCGCAGGGCGGCACGACCCCGCTCTACAACTGGTTCGCGGTGCTCGACTCCAACGCGGGCGGCCGCGGCCAGGGCTACGTCCCCGACGGCACCCTGTGCAGCGCCGGCAACAAGTCCCCGTACGACTTCGCGGCCTTCAACGCGGCCCGCGACGACTGGCCCAAGACGCACCTCACCTCCGGCGCCACCGTCGAGGTCGACTACTCCAACTGGGCCGCCCACCCCGGCGAGTTCCGGGTCTACCTGACCAAGCAAGGCTGGTCCCCGACCACCCCGCTGGCCTGGGCCGACCTCGGCCTGCTCACCACCGTCGCCAACCCGCCGCAGGTGGGCAGCCCCGGCGCCGACGGCGGCCACTACTACTGGAACCTGACCCTGCCGTCGGGCCGCAGCGGCGCCGCCGAGATGTTCATCCAGTGGGTGCGCTCGGACAGCCAGGAGAACTTCTTCTCCTGCTCCGACCTGGTCTTCGACGGCGGCCACGGCGAGGTGACCGGCATCCACCTGCCGACCTCCTCGTCCTCCCCGAGCCCGAGCACCGGCACCAGCCCGAGCCCGAGCCCGAGTGCGAGCCCGTCGACCTCCCCGTCCCCGAGCGCCTCGTCCTCGCCGTCCTCCTCGCCGTCCTCCTCGCCGTCCCCGAGCAGCTCGCCCAGCGGGACGATGCCGAGCAGCGGCTGCATGGCGACGTACAGCGTGGTCGGCTCCTGGGGCGGCGGGTTCCAGGCGTCGGTCGAGGTGATGAACCACAACGCGACGCCGGTCAACTCCTGGACGCTGAAGTGGCAGACCGGCCCGGGCACCACCATCACCAGCCTGTGGAACGGGGCGCTGACCACCTCGGGCAGCGACGTGACGGTGAAGAACGCGGCCTACAACGGCACGATCGCCGCGAACTCCAGCACCACGCTGGGCTTCACCGCCAACTCCACCGGCAACAACTTCCCGACCGGCTCCATCTCCTGCACCGCCGCGTGACCCCGCGCCCCGGGTCGGGGCCCGCCGCAGCCCGCGGCGGGCCCCGACCCGGGGCCCGCACGACCCACGGACGGGAACCGACGACACGAGGAGGTTCGACATGGTGCGCAACGGAGCGAGGACGTACGGAAGCCGGCGCGGACGGGGAGCGGTGCTCGCCGCCCTCGCGGTGGTGCTCGGACTGCTGGCCGGATTCGGGCAGGGGCCGGCGCCGGCCTGGGGCGCGGGTGGTGCGGCCTGCCAGGTCTCCTGGGTGGGCAACGAGTGGACGGGCGGCTTCACCGCGCAGGTGACCGTCACCAACGCGGGTGCGGCAGTCAGCAGTTGGAAGCTGAGCTGGACGTTCGCGGCCGGTCAGCAGGTGACCTCGGGCTGGAACGCGCAGCTCGCCCAGAGCGGCACCGCCGTCACGGCGAGCAGCCTGAGCTACAACGGGACGGTGGCGAGCGGGGGTTCGGTGTCCTTCGGGCTGCAGGGCACCTGGTCGGGCAGCGACCCGGCCCCCGCCGACTTCGCCTTCAACGGCGCCTCCTGCCAAGGGGGTTCGGGCACCCCCTCGCCCACGCCCACACCGTCCCCGACACCCAGCCCGTCCCCGTCCTCCTCCCCGTCCCCGTCCCCGTCGTCCAGTCCGTCTTCGTCGCCGTCGCCGTCGCCCAGCTCCAGTGGCTCCACCGGCTGCGCCGGGGCCGGGACGGTGGTCTGCTCGGGCTTCGAGGACCAGAGCGGCAGCAGCCTGAGCGGTGACTGGACCGTCGCCGCCCCCGACTGCTCGGGCGCCGGGACGGTGACCGTCGACACCGCGGTCGCCCACAGCGGCGGGCGTTCGCTGCGGGTCAACGGGCAGGCCGGCTACTGCAACCACGTGTTCGCGGCCGCCACCGCGAACGTCGCCGCCGTCGGGCCGGTGGTCTACGCCCGGTACTGGGTGCGGCACACCACCGCGCTGCCGGCCGACCACATCGCCATGGTCACCATGGCGGACTCCGCCGACGGCAACAAGCACCTGCGGCTGGGCGGCCAGAACGGCGCCCTGCAGTGGAACCGGGAGTCCGACGACGCGACGCTGCCCGCGCAGAGCCCGGTCGGCGTCGCGCAGAGCGTGCCGCTGCCGGTGAACCAGTGGGTCTGCGTCCGCTTCGCCGTCGACACCACCAAGCAGTCCATGGACACCTGGCTGAACGACCGGCTGGTGCCCGGCCTGCACGACGACGGCGTCCCCACCGCGGACATCGACCAGCAGTGGCTCAGCCGCACCGCCGCCCCGCGGCCGGTGACCCTGGACCTCGGCTGGGAGGCCTACGGCAACGGCGCCGACACCCTCTGGTACGACGACGTGGCCCTGGGTTCCGCGCCGATCTCCTGCTGAACCGCCGCCCGCCCGCCCGCAGTTCCCTCCGGGGGACTGCGGCGGCATCCGGTCGTTTGCCGGGCACCGGTCGCGGCGCTCCGGCGGCCGCGGCGGCGTAGGCGCCGCCGCCGCTTCGCCGGGGCCGCGGCCGTCACCTGCCGCTGACCAACGGTTCACCCGGAGTGGCGGCGGACGGGAGCAGACCGGGGCCGGGAAGGCAAGGGGCGTGACAGAACGTCCGATTATCGATCGTGCCGGGAAGGTCAACTGAGGATCCGTCAGTTAATGGAGCGGGCGCGGTCGTCCGGGTACGGCCCGCGTCCACGCGATTCCGTCTGCTGACGAGACACGAGGAGACCACCGTGCGCATGCTCTTCACCGGCCCGGCCGCGCCCACCCATGTGTTCCCGATGGTGCCGACCGCGCAGGCCCTGCGGGCGGCCGGGCACGAGGTCCTGTTCGCTTCACCCGCGCCCTTCGACCAGCTCCGCCAGGCCGGGTTCCCGATCGTCGAGATCGGCGACGGCAGTTCGCTGCGCGACTCGTTCGAGGCGGTCCTCCCGGCCGGGGAGTCCGTCGGCTACGCCCGGCCGCACATGACCCAGGACCAGATCCTCGACCTGGCGGCCGCCGCCTTCGCGCACGCCTCCCGGGCCACCGTGGACGGCCTGCTCGCCGTCGCCGAGGAGTGGGGCGCCGACCTGCTGGTGCACGACTCCTGCCTGGCGTCCGCCCAGCTGGTCGCCGCGAAGCTGGGCATCCCGGCCGCGCTGCAGAACTTCGGCCTCAGCTCCGGCCTCGACATGGCCGGCCGGCTGGCCGGCCACTTCACCGACCTGTACGAGAAGCACGGCGTCGCGGGCCCGGCCGCCACCACCCCGCTGAACATCGTCCCCGAGTCGCTCGGCGGCGACGCCGGCGGGCTGCGGATGCGCTACCTGCCCTACAACGGCGGCGGCACCGTGCCCGCCGACCTGCTGCGCCGCGGGGCGCGGCCGCGGGTCGCCGTCACGCTGGGCACCGTGATCGCCGGGACGGACGGGCTGGCCGCGATCGGCCGCCTGGTGGCGGCCGCCGCCGGGGTCGACGCGGAGTTCCTGCTCGCCGTCGGCGGCGGCGACCTCGGCGAGCTCGGCCCGCTGCCCGCCAACGTCCGTCCGCTGCCCTGGGTGCCGCTGGCGGAACTGCTGCGGGTCTGCGACGCGGTGGTCCACCACGGCGGCTCCGGCAGCACCCTCACCGGCCTCCAGGCCGGCGTCCCGCAGCTGGTGCTGCCCCAGGGCGCCGACAACTTCATCGTCGCCGAGACCCTGGCCGCGGCCGGCGCGGGCCTGCGCTCAAGCTCCGCCGACGTCGACACCGCCCTGCTCACCCGCCTGGTCACCGACCCCGTCCTGCGGGCCGCCGCGGCCCGCCTGCGCGCCGAGAACGAGGCCCTGCCGACCCCGGCCGCGAGCGTCCCCGCGATCGAGGCCCTGGTGACCGGCCACCGCTGAGCCGGCCCGCCGCCCGGGAAGCCTGCCGCCCGCCGCCCGGGAAGCCCGCCCCGCCGCTCGGGAGGCCCGCCCCGCCGAGGGGGCTGCTCCTCGGCGGGGCATCCTCCCCGGCGCCCCGGCCGGTCCGCGCCGTGCTGTTGCCGTGGTCAGCTGCCGGTGACGGTCCACTCGTTGTTGGGGTCGGGGTTCGGCGCCCACAGCACCGCGGGGGCGCCGGGCGCGGTGCTGCCGCCGCCGTCGAGGGCGGTGCCGGTGCCGCGGTTGACGATCTGGTAGCGGCCGTCGCCGACGCTGTTGAACGCCCACTGCTGGTTGTGGCCGCCGTTCCACGGCGCCTGCCTCGCCCGGGCGCCGTTGCCGGAGTCGCCCCAGCTGTCGGCGGCCATGCCGTTGGTGCGGTTCGTGATGCGGTAGTACCCGTTGCCCAGGTCGACGAGCTGCCACTGGAGGTTGGGGCTCCCGTCGTAGGCCCACTGCCCGAGGTCGGCTCCGGCGGCGACGTCGCCGCCGCCGTCGAGGGCCAGACCGCTGCGCGCGTTGGCGATCTCGACCCAGGTGGCCGTGGCGGCCGGTGCGCCCAGGGCGGGGATCCTGCCCGCGAAGGTCAGCTTGACGGTGTAGGCGAGGGCGGGGAAGGGCGGGGCGGTGGAGGGCATGGCCAGGTGCAGGCCGCTGCCGTCCTGGACGGGGGCGGGCAGGTCGACGGCGGTTCCCGCGGTGTTGCCGAGCAGTTGGGCTCGGGTGAGGCCGCCGAGGTTGATCCGGTCGGAGCCGAGCGTGGCGATGGTCATGGTGCCGCCCTGCCAGCCGAGTGCGGTGGCGTAGAGCACCGTGTTGTCCTGGCTGCGGGTGAACCGGATGTCCTGCGCGGTGCCGGCCTTCGGGCCGCTGAACGAGCCGCCGCCCATCGGGGTGGGACCCTCGCCGTAGGTGCTCCAGGCACGGGTGGCGTAGACGGCCTCGCCGAAGCGGCCGAGCCAGTCGCCCATGCCGAGCAGGACGGACTGCTGGTCGGCGGGGATGGTGCCGTCGGCCATCGGCGCGATGTTGAGCAGCACGGTTCCGCCCTTGCTGACCCTGTCGATCAGCGAGTGCAGCATCGCCTGCGGGGTGTAGTAGCCGATGCCGACTGTGTAGCACCAGCTCGACGAGGAGATGCTGTCGTCCGTCAGCCAGTAGGGGGTGAGCAGTCCGGACGGGCCGCCGCGCTCGAAGTCGTAGACCTCACCCAGGTCGTCGAAGCCGTCCTTGTAGGTGGCGACCACGTCCTTGTTCCAGGAGACGGCCTTGTTGTAGTAGTACGAGAGGAACTTGAGCCGGGCGGCCTCGTCGACCCGGTCCAGGGCGAAGTCCTGCCAGATCAGGTCCGGTTGGTAGCCGTCGACGACCTCGGCCAGCTTGTCGTACCAGAGCTGGTTCTCCGCGGCCGCGCCCTGCTGCCCGTAGAGGATCCGGAGCGTCGGGTCCGACTGGTAGGGCACGTACTCGTAGAAGCCGTTGAAGTTGTAGGCGTGGTGCATCGCGGCCATGAACTTCAGGCCCTGACCTCGGATGGCCTGCCCCTGGAGTCCGAGCAGGTCGAGCCTGGGGCCGCGTTGGACCGAGTTCCACGGGTTGACGCGGCTGTTCCACATGGAGAAGCCGTCGTGGTGCTCGGCGACCGGGCCGGCGAACCTCGCGCCCGCCGCCTTGAACAGCCGGGCCCAGGCGTTCGGGTCCCAGTTGCCGCCCTTGGACACCAGCTTGGGGGCGAACTTGACGGGGTTCCTGGCCCGGTCGCGGGCGCCGTCGATGAAGTTGCTGTAGGGCCACACGGAGGGGTCGCCGTAGGTGGCGATGTGGTGCTGGTTCTCGGACGAGCCGCTGTTGTACATGGTGCGCGGGTACCACTCGTTGCCGAACGCGGGGACGCTGAAGGCGCCCCAGTGGTAGTAGATCCCGAACTTGGCGTCCTGGAACCAGGCCGGGGCCGGGGGGTGCTGGTCCACGGAGGGCCAGCTCGCGGTGTAGGCCGTCGGGCCGTCGCTGGCGGCGGCCCCGGGGGCGAACCGCAGCAGGCCGAGGGCGGTCGCGGCACCGGCTGCGGCCAGCAGGCCGCGCCTGCTGACGGGGCGGGGGGTGGGGGACATGGCTGCTCCTTCGGGGGAGAGGAGGGGTGGTCGACGGGGCGGGGCCGTGATCCGGTCAGACGGGTACGAGCGTCCAGTCCTGGGAGGGGGCGCCGCTGGCGGCGGCCTGGACGATGGCCGCGCCCGCGTCCGGGGAGTCGCCCGCGACGTCGAGGCACAGGCCGCTGGAGACGTTGACCAGGCGGACGTACCCGCTCGCGGCGGGGACGAGGTTCCACCACTGGTTGGGGCTGCGGGTGTCCGTCCACTGGTCGAGGGCCTGGCCGGGGGTGGGGGAGGAGCCGGGGTCGTCGAGGACCTTGCCGCTGTTGGCGTTGGCGAGCCGGAACGAGCCGTCGTAGTCGGGCAGCAGCTGCCACTTCTGGTTGGCGCCGCCGTTCCAGGGCCACTGGACGACCTGGGCGCCGTCCCAGGTCGCCTGGTTCGCCACGTCGAGGACCTGGCCGCCGGCCCGGTTGACCAGGCGGTAGGTGCCGGCCAGCGTGGTGACGGTGACGGTGGTGCGGGTGCCGGCGGTCAGGGTCAGGGTCCGGGCGTGGGCGCCGAGCGGGGAGGTGCCGGTGGCCGCGGTGGTGGAGAGCGCGGCGATGCCGCGGCGGCAGATGAAGGTGAGGGTCTGGGTGGTGTCGGAGACCAGGGTGGCGGTGGCGGTGCGGGCCGAGGTGTCCCAGGCCAGGCTCTCCACCAGGACGCGGTTCCGACCCCGGACGCCCCGGACGGTGCCCTTGACGATCTGTTCGGGCAGCGCGGGCAGGATCTCCAGCACGCCGGGGCGGGTGTACAGCAGGGCCTCGGCGAGGACGCCCGGCAGCGCGTTGGCGGCGTCGCAGTTGTAGGTGGTCAGGTCGGGGTTGTGCGAGGTCACCAGGGAGCGCCACACCATGTTGCTGCCGAGGATCTTGCGGATGTTGTCGAGGACGCCGGCGCCGTCCTTGAGCCGGGCCCGGGCCAGCGCCCGGTGCAGGCTGCCGTGCGCCGAGTAGTTCTCGTCGCCGCGCAGATCCAGGGCGCGGCCGGCCGCGCGGACCAGGTCGGGCCGCTCCTCGGGGTTGATCTCGTGCAGCGGCCAGGCCCCGTACAGGTGCTGGACGTGCCGGTGGTTGTAGCGGTCCTGCAGCCCGGGCCAGGACCACTCGGCGAGCGCGCCGTCGCCGTTGACGGTGTAGTCGGGGAGCTTGCCGAGCAGTGCCGTCCAGCGGGCCACGCCCTGGCCGGAGCCCTGTTCGAGGCCGAGGGCGTTCGCCGCGTCGATCGCGGCCTGCAGGGCGTGCCGGCCGGCCATGATGTCGCCGGTGGCGTTGACCGAGAGCATCTGCCCGGTGTTGGACGGGGAGTTCTCCACCGAGAAGGACGGGACGAAGACCGCCTTGCCGCTGCTGTCGGTGCGGGTGAGGAAGTCCTCGTAGAACAGCGCGAGTTCCATCAGTGCCGGGCCGAGCTTGTCGCGCAGGAACGCGGCGTCGCCGGTGACCTGGTAGTGCTCCAGCAGCGGGTACAGCAGCCAGTCGGCGCCGCCGGTCCAGCACTGGCCGGGGAAGCCGCCGTCGAAGTGCAGCATGTGGCCGTGCTCGCCGTCGGTGCGGGTCGGGGCGAGGAAGCCGCGGGCGCCGTACAGGCGGGTGGCGTTGTCGCGCCAGTCGGCGAGCTGGCCGAGGACCAGGGTGAAGTAGGCGTTCATGGCGCCGTCCTGGCCGAGGAGGTTGCCGCCCGCGACCTGGAGGTTGATGTTGGCGTCGGTGGTGATGTCGTCAGCCCAGGCGGCGTTCCAGGAGCCGGTCCACAGGCCGGTGAGGCGGGGCGGCAGCAGGCCGCTGGAGCTGGCGAACAGGTAGCGGCCGGAGTCGTACATCCGCTCCAGCAGGGCGAGGTCGACGGTGGAGCGGTCGCCGTTCTGGCGGGCGATCAGTTCGCCGGTGGACAGCTGCCGGTCGGCGCTGGACACCCCGAGGTCGAGACTGGAGGAGTCGAACAGCGCCTGGTGCAGCGGCGTGTGCCGTCCGAGCAGGGTGGTGTAGTCGGCGGGCAGCGCGGCCAGGGCGGTCTGCAGCGGCCTGGCGTTCCACCCGGTGGCGTTCTCGTACCTGCCGAGCTTGGTGAGCAGCAGCACCTTGGCGGCCTTGGCGACCACCAGGCCGCCGCCGGAGGCCGTGACGGTGGCCTTGCTGCCGGTGACCACGACCCGGGTGACGCCCTCGAAGCCGTACGCGCCCTGCCCGGCCGGGTAGGTGCCGCGCACGTCGAGGGTGCCCTCGGTGGTGGAGACCCTGGCGGCGGTCGTCGTGAACGTCACGTCCGCGGGGGCGCCGTCGAGCGCGGTGTACGCGGTGACGGTGGTGTTGACGGTCTGGCCGGTGGCGGGCAGCAGCTCGTGCACGACCACGTCGTCGGCCCGGGAGGCGAAGACGTGCCGCTTCCAGGTGCCGGCGCTGTCGGTCCAGGTGTGGGTGACCTCGCCGGTGCGGTAGTCGACGATCCGGGCGTAGTTGTCGGCGGTGGTCATGGCCGGGCTGTTCAGCCGCAGCTCGTAGCCGGGGTGGAAGGTCTGCGTCCAGCGCAGCGACCAGCCTTCGGCGAAGGTCCCAGCGGCGCCCCAGTAGTCGCCGGCCAGCGCCTTGTCGCGGACGGTGTCGAGGCTGCCGGAGAGGACGGGCGGCAGGAGGTCGCGGGTGCCGTTGGGGAGCACGAAGGA
Source organism: Kitasatospora cineracea (assembly GCF_003751605.1). Lineage (NCBI taxonomy): Bacteria > Bacillati > Actinomycetota > Actinomycetes > Kitasatosporales > Streptomycetaceae > Kitasatospora > Kitasatospora cineracea. The sequence continues at coordinate 1,032,219 of NZ_RJVJ01000002.1, read as the reverse complement.
GTGGTGGTTGAGGACGACCCGCTCCAGGGCGGGGGTGCCGTGGGGCACCGCGCCGTGGGTGCCGTTGCCGGTGACGAAGCCGTCGGTCCAGGCGGTGGCCTGCGCGGTGTCGTAGCTGCCGCGCTGCGGGAGGGCGACCTGCGGGGGGACGGCGGCGGCGGCGCGGACGGCGGGGAGCAGGGCCCCGCCGAGGGCGGTGGCCCCGGCGGTCAGGGCGGCGGCGGTGACGAACTGCCGGCGGTCCAGCGAGAGGTGGGGCGAGGACATGGCGGGACTCCTGCTCGCGGTGGGGGAAGGCGCCCGGGCGGTCGGGCGGACACTGCTGAGAGTCTCAGAGCACTGTTTGGTTGTGTCAAGGTTACGGACGAGTTTCCTGATGGATCATGTTTGATTATGGTGATTGCCGGTGTTCTCCCTGGTCGCGGGCAGGCCGAAGCCCCCGGCGGCGCGGCGGCCGCCGGGGTGCACTGGTCGGGGTCGGGGCTACTCCTCGGTGGGGCCGAGGTCGGGGTGGGGGAGCAGCCGGGCGGTGCGGTGGGACGGGGCGGCGTGCAGTTCCAGCACGGTGAGCTCGTTCGGCCCGGGGCGCAGGGCCGGGCCGGGGACGTACAGCGAGCACTGGGGGCCGCGGGACCAGTGGCGGCCGAGCGGGAAGCCGTTGACCCAGGCGTTGCCCTTGGTCCAGCCGGGCAGGTGCAGGAAGGTGTCGGCGGGCTCGTCGACGTGGAAGGTGCCGCGGTGGAAGACCGGGCCGGGGACGGGGCCGGCGGTGCCGGTGAAGGAGAGCTCGCCGAGGTCGTCCAGCGGCAGCGGCAGGCTGGTCCAGCCGGTCAGCTCCGCGCCGTTGAGGAGCACCGGCCCGTGCAGGCCCTTGCGGTCGTGCAGGCCCTCGCCGTAGTTGACCCGGCCCTGGTTCTCCACCAGCAGCCGCAGCACGGCGCCGGCCCGCGGGACGTGGAAGGCGATCGCCCGCTCGTGGTTCTCGCGCTCCAGCACGCCCACGGGCTGGCCGTCGACGAACACCTGGGCGCGGTCGGCGACGGCGCCGACCTCCAGCAGGGCGGGGCCGGCGGCGGGCAGCACCGCCTTGTAGAGGACGAAGCCGAAGTCCTGGCCGAGCTCCTCCATGGTGAGCGGGCGCAGCGCGGGCACGGCGGTGCCTAGCACCGGCAGGTCGGCGAGCAGCGGGGCGCTCTCGGTGAGCTGGACGGTGGCGGCGGGCAGCTTGGGCCCGGCGGCGGGGGCCGGTTCGGCCATCGACGGGGCGTACTTGGCGAGCACCTCGCGGAAGGCGTGGTACTTGGCGGTGGGGTCGCCGGCCTCGTCGAGGGGCGAGTCGTAGTCGTAGCTGGTGACGGTGGGCCGGTAGGTGTGCTTGTCGTTGGCGCCGTTGGTGAAGCCGAAGTTGGTGCCGCCGTGGAACATGTACAGGTTGACCGAGGCGCCGGTGGCGAGCAGCTCGTCGAGTTCGCGGGCGGCGTCCTCGGCGTCGCGCACCACGTGCCGGCCGCCCCACCGGTCGAACCAGCCGATCCAGAACTCGGCGCACAGCTTGGGCTGCCCGGGCCGCAGTTCGTCCAGCGCGGCGAGGCCCTGGCGGGCGCGGCTGCCGAAGTTGACGGTGGCCAGGGTGCCGGGCAGCGCGCCGCGGGCCAGGTCGCCGGGCTGGTCGCAGGTGAACAGCGGGACGTCCACGCCGTGCCGGCGCAGCAGTTCGGCGAGGTGGGCGAGGTGCGAGGTGTCGTCGCCGTACGCGCCGTACTCGTTCTCCACCTGGACGGCCAGCACCGGGCCGCCGCGGGTGGCGAGCCGGTCCAGGACCCGGGGTAGCAGCGCGCCGAACCAGCCCTCGACGGCGTGCAGGTAGCCGGGGTGGTTGCTGCGCAGCCGCACGCCGGGGTCGGTGAGCAGCCAGGACGGCAGGCCGCCGCCCTCCCACTCGGCGCAGATGTACGGGCCGGGGCGGAGCAGCACGTGCAGGCCCTCGGCGGCGGCGAGGTCGAGGAAGGCCGGCAGGTCGAGCCCGCCGTCGAAGCGGAACTCGCCGGGCCGGGGCTGGTGGAGGTTCCACGGGACGTACGTCTCGACCGTGTTGAGGCCCATCAGCCGGGCCTTGCGCAGGCGGTCGGTCCAGTGGTCGGGGTGGATCCGGAAGTAGTGCAGGCCGCCGGAGAGGATGCGGAACGGGGCGCCGTCGAGGGTGAACTCGCCGCCGTCGGTGTCGAGGACGGGCATGGGGTTGCTGCTCCTGGGGTGCTGGGGGGAGGGGGCCGGTGCCCGCCCGCCCGCGGCGGGGCGGGCGGGCACCGGCCGGGGGTCACGGCGTGGTGACCTTGAAGCCCTGCTGGTTGCCGTAGTCGGCGATCCGCTTCTGCCAGGCGCCCAGGCCGGCGTTCAGGTCGCCGCCGTTCACGGACTGGCCGACGGTGTCCTTGAAGACCGAGTTGGCGTACACCTGGTACGGCAGGTACTGCCAGCCGGTGCCGACGGTGGCGGAGGAGTCGGCGAGGATCCGGTTGGCCTTCTGGCCGCCGAGCGCGTCCAGCGGCTTGTCCAGGAAGGCCGGGTCGGTGAGCAGGCCGGTGGTGGCCGGGAAGAGGCCGTTGTCGTTGAGCGAGCGGACGGCCTCCGGGTCGGAGTTCAGCCAGATGGCGAACGCCGCGGCGGCGGCCTGGTGCTTGCTGGAGGTGGGCACCGCGACGGCCGAGCCGCCGTTCTCCGCGGAGACCTTGTCGCCCGTCGACCACTGCGGCATCGGCGCGACCCGCCAGTCCTTGGCGGTGTTCGGGATGGTGGAGGCGATGTTGCCGGGCGCCCAGGCGCCGATCAGCCACATCGCGTAGCGGCCGCTGTCCATGCTCTGCCACCACTCGTTGGTCCAGCCGGGCGCGGCGTCGACCAGCTTGCGCTGCAGCAGCGAGGACCACAGGTCGGCGACCTTCTTGCTGCCCGGGTCCTGGAGGTCGACCGCGACGTTGCCGGCGTCCTTCTGCTGGAAGGGCCGGCCGCCGGCCTGCCAGATGAAGCTGTCCAGGCCGCCCGCGTCACCGGGGTCGATGGAGGTGATGAAGCGGTTCGGGTCGGACGCCTTGATCTTCACCGCGACGTCCTCGAACTCGGCCCAGGTGGTGGGCGGCTTCAGGCCGAGCTGGTCGAAGAGCTTCTGGTTGTAGAACATCGCCATCGGGCCGGTGTCCTGCGGGACGGCCCAGACGCCGCCGTTCAGCGCGACCTGCGACCAGGCGGACGGGGTGAACTTCGACTCCAGGCCGGCCGCGCCGTACTGCTTGAGGTCCACCAGCCGCTTGGAGAGCGCGAACTCGGGCAGTGCGAAGTACTCGACCTGGGCGACGTCGGGGCCGCCGCTGCCGGCCTTGATCGCGGTCTGCATCTTGGTGTACTCGGTGGCGGACTGGCCGGCGTTGACCACGTTCACCTTGATCTTCGGGTACTTCTGCTCGAACAGCGCGACCGTCTTGTCGATGTTCGGCGCCCAGGTCCAGAAGGTCAGCGTGGTGGGGGTGTCCAGCGCCGCGGCGGGGTCGGTGACCGCCGGGGCGGCGGACCCGGCGCCGGAGGAACCGCAGGCGGTCAGGCCGAGCACCAGGGCGGCGGCCGGGACGAGGGCCGCGAGTCTGCGGCGGCGGGCGGGTGCGGGAGACATGGTGGTTCCTTGCTGTGGAGGGGCGGAGGGAGGGGCAGGTGCCGTCATTCCTTGACGGAGCCGGCCGACAGGCCGGACTGCCAGTAGCGCTGCAGGAAGAGGAAGGCGACCACCAGCGGGACGATCGCCAGCAGGCTGCCGGTGACGACCAGCGGGTAGAAGTCGGTGGTGGTGGCGCCGCTGCCGGCCGCGCCGGTGGCCAGCGCGTTCCACTGGTTGAGGCCGACGGTCAGCGGGAACCACTTCGGGTCGCTGAGCACGATCAGCGGCAGGAAGTAGTTGTTCCAGGTCGCGACCAGGGCGAACAGCAGGACGGTGACGAAGCCGGGGGCGAGCAGCCGCAGCGAGACGGTGAAGAAGGTGCGCAGCTCGCCCGCGCCGTCGATCCGGGCGGCCTCCAGCATCGAGTCCGGGACCGCCTCGGCGGCGTACACCCGCATCAGGTAGACGCCGAACGGGCTGACCAGCGAGGGCAGCAGCACCGCCCACGGGGTGTCGACGATCCCGGCCTTGCTGAACAGCAGGTAGGTGGGGACGGCCAGCGCGGTGCCGGGGATGGCGATCGCGCCGAGCACGGTGGCGGCCAGCGCGGTGCGGCCGCGGAAGCGGTACTTGGCCAGGCCGTACCCGGCGGCGGTGGCGATGAACGCGGCGCCGCCGGCGCCGACCACCGCGTACAGCAGGGTGTTGCCGAACCAGCGCAGGTAGATGCCGTGGTCGTAGCTCAGCACGTCGGCGATGTTGCCGAACAGGTGGAAGCCGTGGCCGAACCACAGGCCGAAGCTGTCCATCAGCGAGGCGGTGTCCTTGGTGGAGGCCATGAACAGCCACACCAGCGGGAGCAGCGCGTAGCCGAGCATCAGGGCCATCGCCAGGGTGAGCGCGTTGCTGGCCCGGCCGCGGCGCGGCCGCCGCTTCGTGATGGTGGTGGTGGTGCTGCTGCTCATGCGCCCTGCCCCTTCCGCATCGACCGGAGCTGGACGGCGTAGGCGATCACGGCGGTGACGCCGCCGAGGACCACGGCGACGGCTGCCGAGTAGTTGAACTGCTGGCCGTTGAAGGCCAGGTTGTAGGCGTACATGTTGGGCGTGTAGCTGGTGGAGACCACGTTCGGCGCCAGCGACTGCATCACGTTGGGCTCGTTGAACAGCTGGAAGGTGCCGATGATCGAGAACACCGTGGCCAGCACCAGGGCCGGGCGGACCGCGGGGAGCTTGATGCTCCACGCCTTGCGGAACTCGCCGGCCCCGTCCAGCGCCGCGGCCTCGTACAGCTCGGTGGGCACGGTGCGCAGCGCGGCGTACAGGATCAGCATGTTGTAGCCGGTGTACTGCCAGGTCACCACGTTGCCGATGGAGGCGAGCATCCAGTCCGGGCCGAGCAGGTCGGGCAGCTTCGTGCCGAGGAAGTCGCCGATCTGCCCGGCGAGTCCGAACCGGTCGCCGTACAGGTAGCCCCACATCAGCGAGGCGACCACGGCGGGCACCGCGTACGGGACGAAGACGCCGATCCGGAACAGGCCGGGGCGGCGCAGCCGGCCGCTGTCGACGGCGAGCGCGGCCAGCAGGGCCAGGCCGAGCATCACCGGGACCTGCACCAGCAGGAACATCAGCACCCGCCACAGGCCGGCCCGGAACAGTTCGTCGCCCAGGGCCCGGCGGTAGTTCTCCAGCCCGACGAAGACGGTGCCGCCGATCAGCCGGTCCTGGAACAGGCTCAGGTAGGCGGCGTAGCCGAGCGGCGCCGCGACCCCGATCACGAACACCACCAGGAACGGCGCGAAGAACGCGAAGCCCCAACCGCCGTGCCGGGCACCGCGGTTGCGGGGACGGCGGGTGGCGGGGGCGGAGCGGGACCGGGCGGGACTGGAGGTGGTGCGCTGCGACGTGCTCACGGGAAGTGCCCTTCGGCGGATGTTTACGCCAACATGGTGTTGGCGACGAGTGTTGACCCGGTGTTGCCGGGGCGTCAAGCCGTTGTTGCGTCGTGATGCCGCTTCGTGATCGGGCGGCGGCCCCGGCGGGCGCCCGATCCGCTCGGAGAAGCCGCAGGTCACGGCGGTCGTCGCGGTGGCGGTCGGGCGGGCGGTGGCGGGTCCGGCCGGATCGGCGGCCAGATCACGACCCGGTATCGGTGGGTCGCCCGGCTTGACTCCGGCGAGTCCCCACCCCTCTCATTGTTGCATCACGTTTGATCGTGTTCGGTTGTCTGTTGACTTCAGTGCGCCAGTCTCGCGCCGGTCCGGACTCCTGCGCCAAGGAGCGTCCCCATGCCTCGAACCGCCCCCTCCTCCCGCACCGCCTCGGCCGCAGCCCTGCTGCTCGCCCTGGGCCTGGCCGCCACCGCCTGCTCGACCGGACAGCAGTCCGGGTCCGGCGACGGCGGCGTCGCCAAGGTGGACGGGAAGATCTCGATCACCTACCTGCAGAAGCAGGGCGACCAGGAGTACTTCGTCGGCGAGGCGGCCGGCGCCAAGGCCAAGGCCGCCGAGCTCGGTGTCGACCTGAAGGTCGTCAACCTCGGCAACGACGCCAACAAGACGGTCAGCGAGGTGCAGTCCGCACTCGCCCAGAAGTCCAACGGCCTGATCGTGGTCGTCCCCGACCCGGCGGTCGGCCCGCAGGTCGTCCAGGCCGCCCGGGACGCCAAGGTCGCCCTGCTCACCTCGGACGACCAGATCTGCGCCGACGGCCCCGACCCGGCCGCCTGCGCCAAGGAGCAGCTGGTGCCGCGGATCGGCTTCTCCGGCGCCCAGATGGGCGGCGAGGTCGGCAAGCGCGCCGCCGAGGAGTTCACCAAGGCCGGCTGGAGCGCCGCCGACACCCGGGTGATCTCCGCCTGGAAGCAGGACGTCACGGTCTGCGGCGACCGGGTCAAGGGCGCCCGGCAGGCGTTCGACGCCGCCGTCCCCGGCGTCAAGGCCATCGACGTCGCCACCGACAACACCCCCACCGGCGCCCAGGACAAGGTCGCCGCCACCGTCACCGCCAACCCGGGCGTCAAGCACTGGGTGGTGTGGGGCTGCAACGACGAGAACGTGCAGGGCGGCGTCACCGCGCTGGCCAACGCAGGCTTCAAGGCCGAGGACGTGGCCGGCGTCGGCCTCGGCGCCTACCTGGCCTGCAAGGACTGGAAGAGCGGGCAGCCCAGCGGCATGAAGGCCGCGCTGTTCATCAACGGCAAGGACGTCGGCGCACTGGCCGTCCAGACCGTGTACGACAAGCTCAAGAACGGCAAGGAGTTCCCCGCCGAGGCGTTCGCGCCGACCCGGATGGTGGACGCCGCCGACTGGCAGGACGCCGGCGTCAGCTGCAGCTGACCCGCCCGAGCCGCCCCCGGCCCGGCCCGGCTGCCCCCGCCGGGCCGGGGGCCCACCCTCCCTCGCTCCCCTTCCTTCTCCTGCGCGCTTCTCCTGCGCGCCGCGCCCTCCGCCCGTTCGCCCGTCCGCTCCGAGGTGACCCGCCATGACCACCCCACCCGACCACTCCCCGCCACCGCTCCCGCCCGGCACGGCCGGCGTCGTCGCCGTCGGCAAGCGCTTCGGCGCCGTCCGGGCGCTCGGCGGCGTCACCCTCGACTTCCCCGGAGGGCAGGTCACCGCGCTGATGGGCGAGAACGGGGCGGGCAAGTCCACCCTGCTGAAGATCCTCACCGGCGACCACCAGCCCACCGAGGGCCACCTGCACCTGGACGGCCACCGCCTCGACCTGCGCTCCCCGGCCGACGCCCGGGCCGCCGGGATCCGGATCATCCCGCAGGAGCCGGAGATCATCCCGCACGTCACCGTCGCCGAGAACGTCTACGCGGGCTCCCTGCCGCGCCGGGCCGGCCGCCGCCTGGACCGGGCCGAGCTGCGCCGCCGCATCCTGGCCGACCTGGAGCGCCTGGGCTTCGCGGGCGTCCTCGACCCCGACCTGCTCGGCTCGCAACTCACCCCCGCGCAGCGCCAGTTGGTGGAGATCCTGCGGGCACTGACCGGAGAGGCGAAGGTCATCGCCTTCGACGAGCCCACCTCCTCGCTCTCCGAGCAGGAGGTGGAGGCGCTGTTCGCCCTCATCCGGCGCCTGCGCGCCGACGGGGTCGCGGTCGTCTACGTCTCGCACCGGATGCAGGAGATCTTCCAGCTGGCCGACCGGATCGCCGTGCTGCGCGACGGTGAACTCGCGGGCGTCCAGGACGCCGCCGCCACGAACGAGGGCGAGCTGGTGCGGCTGATGGTGGGCCGCGACCTGTCCGCGATGTTCACCCGCGAACGGGTGGCCACCGACCGGGTCGTGCTCGACGTCTGCGGCGTCACCACCGACGACGTGCACGGCATCGACCTGCGGGTGCACGCCGGGGAGGTGGTCGGCCTGGCCGGGCTGATCGGCGCCGGGCGCTCCGAGCTGGCCCTGGCGCTGGCCGGGGACCTGCCGATCCGCTCCGGCACCGCCACGCTCAACGGCAAGCCGCTGGGCGGCAGCCCGGGCCGGGCGATCCGGGCCGGACTCGGCCTGGCGCCCGAGGAGCGCAAGGCCCAGGCCCTGTTCCTGCACCGCTCGATCCGCGACAACACCTCGGTGGCGGTGCTGGAGCGCCTGCGCCGCTTCCGCTTCGTGCGCCGCGGCGCAGAACGCGAACTGGCCCGGGAGTACACCGAGCGGCTGCGGGTGCGCACCCCCTCGATCGAGCACGAGGTGCGCAAGCTCTCCGGCGGCAACCAGCAGAAGGTCGTCCTCGCCCGCTGGCTGGCCCGCAAACCCGAGGTGCTGATCCTCGACGAGCCCACCCGCGGCATCGACGTCGGCGCCAAGGCCGAGATCTACCGGATCATCGCCGACCTCGCCGAACAGGGCGTCGCCCTGCTGGTGATCTCCTCCGAACTGCCCGAACTGCTCGGCCTGGCCGACCGCATCGTCGTCATGCAGGGCGGCCGGATCACCGGCGAACTCGACCGCGCCGACGCCACCGAGGAAGCCGTCCTGCACCTCGCCATGGCCGACGACCTCACGCCCCGCAACCCCTCCCCTGGAGCCACCTCATGACCGCCCTGACCAGCCCGCCCGCCCGGCCCGAGGCCGCCCGGGGCTCCGTCCTCCCCTCGCTGATCGCCCGGCTCGGCGCCCAGCACCTCAGCCTGATCGGCGCCCTGGTCGTGGTGCTCGCCGTGTTCGGGACGCTCAACGACAACTACCTGAGCCTGGGCAACCTCCAGGTGATCGCCGAGGCCGCCACCATCACCGGCCTGCTGGCCGTCGTGCAGACCGTCGTCATCATCTGCGGCGGCCTGGACATCTCCGTCGGCTCGCAGGCCGGCGTCGCCTCCGTCGTCTCCGCGATGGCCTTCACCTCCGCGGGCTCCAACGCCTACGCGGGCATCGCCGCCGCCGTCGCCGTCGGCCTGCTGATCGGCCTGCTCAACGGCGCGGTCATCGTGCACGGCCGGGTCAACCCCACCATCGCCACCCTCGCCGGACTCGCCGCCTACAAGGGCCTCGCCCAGCTGATCTCCGACGGCCGCGCCCAGGGCTACGTCCTCGGCGACCCGGTGTTCGTCTTCCTCGGCCGCGGCAGGATCGCCGGACTGCCCGTCATGGTCTGGCTGCTGGTCCTGGTCGCGCTCGCCGTGCACGTCCTGCTGGCCCGCACCGACCTCGGCCGCAACCTCTACGCCATCGGCGGCAACGACACCGCCGCCCGCCTCGCCGGCATCAACATCAACAAGTACCTGATCGCCGTCTACGGCCTGATCGGCACCGTCGCCGCCCTCGCCGGCATCCTGCTCACCGCCCGCACCGGCTCCGGCCAACCCACCTCCGGCAGCGAGGGCCTGGAACTCAAGGCCATCACCGCCGCCGCCCTCGGCGGCTGCGCCCTCAAGGGCGGCAAGGGCGGCATCGGCGGCACCCTGCTCGCCGTCGCCCTGCTCGGCGCCCTGGAGAACGGCCTCACCGTCCAGGGCATCAACTCCTTCTGGCAGAACGTCGCCCAGGGCGCCCTCCTCGTCGTCGCCGTCGTCATCCAACAGCGCCGCAACGGCGAACGCGCCATCGGCCTCCCCGCCTGACCCACCCCCCCCGCGCTTCCGTCCCCCTGCCACCGGGCTTCGGTGGGCCGCCCCACGGGCGTGGCGGCCCGGCTCCTGGCCGGGGACGGAACGGCGGGCCGGCCGTTGAGGGTCGGCCGCGCCCGCCAGGTCACCGCCCCGACTGCTCCGGCAGCCGGGGCGGTGGCTTTTCCCGATCTCCGCCCCGCTACCATGTTTACGCAGACATGAAGGAGGACCGCATGCAGCAGGGCCCGACCGCCGACGGCACCGCCCGCGGCAGGACGCGGCCGCCGTCGCAGGCCGACGTCGCGGCGCTCGCCGGGGTCTCCTCGCAGACCGTCTCCCGGGTCGCCAACAACCGCAGCAACGTCGAACCGGAGACCCGCGAACGGGTGCTGTCGGCGATGCGGGTGCTCGGCTACCAGCGCAACAGTGCCGCCCGGGCGCTCACCCTGGGCCGCTTCCACGTCCTGGGCGTGGTCACCTTCGACGTCACCGCCCAGGGCAACGCCCGCACCCTGGCCGCGATCTCGCGCGCCGCCCAGCGGGCCGGCTACTCGCTGAACGTGGTCTGCGTCGAGGACCAGACCGAGCGCGCCGTGCAGCAGGCCGTCCGCCAGCTCACCGACCAGGCCGTGGACGGGCTGGTGGTGATCGAGGCGCAGATCCTCGACCGCCCCGGCTTCTCCGTCACCTCCGGCGTCCCGGTGGTGGTCGCCGACGGCGACCCGGAGCGCCGCTTCCCCTCGGTCGACACCGACCAGGCGGCCGGCGCCACCGCCGCCACCCGCCACCTGCTCGGCCTCGGCCACCGCACCGTCTGGCACCTCGGCGGCCCGCAGGACTCCTACGCCGCCCGCCGCCGCGCCGCCGCCTGGCACGCCGCGCTGAAGGCCGCCGGCGCGCCCGTGCCCCCGCTGCGGTACGGCGACTGGACGGCCGAGGACGGCTACCGGATCGGCCGCGAACTGGCCGCCCGCCCCGACGTCACCGCGGTGTTCGCCGCCAACGACCACCTGGCGCTCGGCCTGCTCCGGGCCCTGCACGAGGCCGGCCGCCGGGTCCCCGAGGACGTCAGCGTGGCCGGCTTCGACGACCTGCCCGAGGCGGCCTACTACCTGCCGCCGCTGACCACCGTCCGGCAGGACTTCGAGGAGGTCGGCCGGCAGTGCGTGGCCCGGCTGCTGGCCCAGATCGAGGCCCCCGCCACGGCCGGGGACGCGCCGGTCGTGGTGGCCCCCGAGCTGGTGGTGCGGGCCAGCACCGCGCCCCCGCCCGCCCCGCGCGGCTGAACGAACGGCGGCGGCGGGCCCCACCCGGAGGTCCGGAGGTGGGGCCCGCCGCCGTCGCGGCCGGCCGGTCAGCCGGCCAGCAGCTGCTGGCCCGGCGCGCCCGTGCAGGGCCGCTGCACCAGCGCCGCCCCGTCGGCCGTCGAGGAGCCGTTCACGTCCAGGCACTTGCCGCTGTGCCGGGCCAGCAGCGTGACGTACCCGGAGCCGGTGTCGCGCACCGACCACTGCTGGTTCGTGCCGCCGTTGCACGGGTACTGCACCAGCGGCGCGCCGTCCGCGGTGGAGGCGCCGGCCACGTCCAGGCACTGGCCGGTGGACCGGACCACCACGTTGACCTGGCCGGGGCCGCCGGCCGGGCGCAGCGTCCACTGCTGGTCGGTGGCGTTGGCGCAGGTGTGCTGGACCACGGCGGTGCCCGCGGCGGTGGAGCCGCCCGCGACCTCCGCGCAGCGCCCGCTGAGCCGGACCTTCAGGCCCTTGTAGGCGTCGGGTGCGGCGGAGCCGATCGCCCAGGACTGGTTGCCGCCGCCGGTGGGCGTCCAGGCGCCGACCGGCGCGCCGTCCGCGGTGGACTGGTTGCTGACGTCCAGCAGCAGGCCGCCGGCCTTGTTGACCAGGGTGTCGTGCCCGTCGCCGGTGGTGGACAGCAGCCACTGCTGCTGGGTGGAGCTGCCCGCCGAGACCAGCGACAGCGCGCCGCCGGCGACGCTGAGCGCCTTGCCGCTCTTGGCGTTGGTGATCCGGTAGGCGGCGGTGGAGTCGTACGTTCCGGCGAGCCGGGTGAAGTTCCACTGCTGGGTGGTGTCGGTGGTGTTCGGGGTGTGCTGGACCACAGCGGTGCCGGAGGCGGCCAGCGCCAGGCCGCTGTGGTCGTTGACCAGCAGGCGGGTCCGGCCGGTGGGGACGGTGGCGGCCGCGGCGGCGGTGCCGGTGGCGCCGGGCAGCACGAAGGTGGTCACCGAGCCGGGGCCGACGGTGGCGGTCAGGGTCTTGGCGGCGGTCGCGGCCAGGTCGGGTTCGCGGACCAGGTTCTTGCCGCCGTCGGTGGTCCACCGCTGCACCGGCACCGAGGTGTCGACGCTCTGGAAGCCCGCCAGGTCGAGGGTGACGGTCTGCGCGGCGCCGGTGGAGTTGGTGTACACCGCGACCGCGCCGGTGCCGTTCGGCCGCAGCGCGGCCAGCGTGTCGGCGGAGTCGGTGGCGATCACCCGGGCGCCGGGCCGGACGAAGCGGCTGTAGTTGGCCATCGCCCAGTACTTCTTGTTGAGCCGCAGCGGCTCGTTCGCCGGGTCGGCGGAGTTCAGGTCGACCTGGACCAGGCCCCAGTTGGAGTTCTCGTGGGCGGGGGTCATGTTGGTGTAGTCCTCGACGGCCTGCCACATCACCCAGGCGCCCGGCTCCAGTTCCCGGACGTCGTCGGTGATCCGGTGCGCGAAGTCGAGCGCGGGCGACATGTCGGTGAAGCTCTGCGGCACCGAGCCGCCGAGGTCCACCTCGGACATCCAGTCGGGCAGCCCGGCGCCCTTGGCCAGGTCGCGCACGGTGCCGCGGCCGCCGGTGGAGTAGGTGTGGGTGTTGAGCCTGCCGACCGCGGCGCGGGCGGCGGCCGGGTAGGCGTTCCACTCGTCGCGGAACAGGTCCGGGTTGGTCTCGTCCATCGCGGCCAGGGGCGTGGTCAGGTGAGCCGCGTCCAGCGCGGCGCGGACGCTGGTGGCCAGGTGGGTCTGCGAGTCGGTGTCCCAGTGCGAGCCCTCCTGCGGGCCGCCGGCGTGCCAGTACGAGGTGCCGGGCTCGTTCATCGGCGACAGCGAGTCGAAGGTGACGCCGGTGGCGGCCTGGGCGCGCTGCAGCGACCCGGCCAGGTAGGCGGCGAACCGGTCGTACTGGTCGGGGCGCAGGTTGTCCTGCCAGCCGTTGACGGCGCCGGAGACCAGGCCGCTGTCGGTCATGAAGTACGGCGCGGAGTTGGAGAACGCCTCGAAGGTGTCGGCGCCGCGGCTCTTTGCGGCGGTCAGCCACCAGCGCTGGGCGGCGTCGGCCTGCGGGTTCCAGTCGTCCGGGTCGCCCGGGTCCCACCAGTTCGGCTGCTCGGTCCACCCGGTGGTGTCGCCGCCGGGCGGGCCGTACGCGGCGGGCCGGTTCCAGTAGCCGGGCACGGCCGCGCCCGGGCGCAGGTAGGGCACGGTCTCGGGGCTGTCGCCGCCGCCGATGTTGTAGCGGGCGACGGTGAAGCCCAGGCCGTTCGCCCCGTACAGGGCGTCGGCGAGCTCGTTGCGCTTGGCGTCCGGCCAGTCGCCAGTGGCGTTGGCGAACCAGGCCAGCGCGGTGCCCCAGCCCTGGAACGGCTGCTGCTGGTAGCTGGGGTCGAGCCGGACGGTGACGTGCGCGGCGGCCTCCTCGGCCGCGGCGGGCGGGGCGGTCAGGGTGCCGGCGGCGAGCGCAGCCAGAGCGGTCAGGGCGGCGGCGCGGGCGCTACGGGTGGTGCGGCGCTGTGGGGACACGGTGTTCCTCCGGGGGCGGGCATGCGGAACGGCACGTCCCTCGCCGGGCGAGGACCAGGGACGTGCCGTCGGGTGGGGGTGGTGCGTGGGGGCGGGGACGGGGGTCAGAGCCAGGAGGGGCCGCGCCGCCACAGCTGGTTGGTGCCGGTGTTGCAGGTCCACTGCTCGAGCGCGGTGCCGTCGGCGGTGGACTGGTTGGTCACGTCCAGGCACTTGCCGGAGCGCCGGTCGACCAGCCGGACGTTGCCGCTGCTGTCGGCCTTCTGCACCTGCCACTGCTGGGAGTTGGCGGTGGAGCAGGTGTTCTGCACCACGGCCGCGCCGTTGGCGGTGGAGTTGCCCGCGATGTCCAGGCACTTGCCGCTGTGCCGGGCCATGATCTGCACGTAGCCGCCGCTGAGCGGCTTGAACCAGAAGGTCTGGTTGGCGCCCCAGCCGCAGGACCACTGGACGGTCTGCGCGCCCGCGGTGAACGCGTAGCCGGCGACGTCCACGCACTTGCCGCTCTGCTGCCCGGTCAGGTTCTCCCAGGTGGCGTTCATCGGGGCGACGGTGCCGGCCGCGGTGTCCACGGTGATCTGCGGGGAGTCGCCCATCGTCATGCTGGTGGCGGTGGGGAAGGTCAGCGGCAGCCACACGTACTGGGAGTCGTTGACGGTGCCGCCCGTCCAGTTGCCCCAGCGGTCGCCCATGTACAGGTAGCCGGTGCCGGAGGTGCCCTGGACCGGCAGCACGTACGCGGTCTGGCTGCCGTAGGTCAGGCCGTCGCCGATGTTGGTCAGGCCGCTCCAGCTGCCGGTGACGCTGGTGGCGGTGCCGTACATCTGCTGGTTGGGGGTCCAGCCGGTGGCGCCGGAGGTGAGCAGGAAGTACACGCCGCCCCGCTTGAACAGCGCGGGAGCCTCCCGGGAGGAGCCGTTCCACAGGCTCTGCACCTGGGCGTCGATGCCGGTGTAGTCGGCGGTCAGCCGGTAGACGTGCAGGTCCCGGTTCTCGTTGGCGGCGGACACCATGTACGCGGTGCCGTCGTCGTCCACGAAGGTGGTGATGTCCCGGGACATCTCGCCCAGCGGCCGGAAGCTGCCGCGCCAGCTGTAGTTCCCGTCCACGGTGGAGGAGACCGCGACGGCGGCCCGGGCCTCGCCGTAGTCGGTGGCGCTCTCCTTGTGCATCCACATCACGAACTGGCCGGTGGCCGCGTTGTAGATCACCTTCGGGCGCTCGATGTTGGCCGAGGCCAGCTCCGGGTCGGTGGCCTGGGTCAGCACGTGGTTGCGGAACTCCCAGGTCTTCAGGTCGGTGGAGCGGTACACCGACACGTACCGGAAGCTGTTGTCGGCGTTGCGGTCCTCGCCGAACCAGTAGTAGTACGCGCCGACCTTGATCACGCCGCCGCCGTGCGCCTGCACGGCCGCGCCGGTGGTGTCGGTGAACTGGGTGCCGTTGACGACGGGCACGGGGGCGGCCTGCGCGGGGGCGGTGCCGGCGGCCAGCGGGGCGCCGAGCGCCAGCAGGGCGCAGAGCAGCGCGGATCTCGTACGCGACATGGGGGAGTACCTCGCGGCTTCGGGTGGGGGGTGGGGGGTGAAGCATGTTGGCGCAAACAAGCGGCTGGGGAGAGTCTCGGAGCGGTGTTCGGTTGTGTCAAGGGTTCTGACCGGCCCGGTTGCGGGCCCCGATCGGGAGCGGGGATGTTTGCCCAGTTCAGAAGGGTTTTGGTGGGTTCAAAGGGGCATTTCGTGGCCGCATCTCCACCGTCATTGAACGTTTGATTATGTTGACTCTGGGTGGAGTGGGGGAGGGTGGGCGCCCGGCTGATCAGGACCGCACTATCCTGTTGATCCGTGAACCACTGCCGAGCGGTGTAAGGAGAACCCGTGGCGGACCCGGCACTTCTCGGCCCCCAGCGCCGGGCGCTGATCCTCGAACTGGTGCGCCGGACCGGCGCCGTCCGGGTGGCCGACCTGGTCGAGCAGTTCGGCGTCTCCGACATGACGATCCGCCGGGACCTGGACGAACTCGTCCGGGCCGGCGAAGTGGAGAAGATCTACGGCGGCGCGGTCACCAGCGCCGCCCGGGCCGAGGAACCGGGCTTCGAGGCCAAGACGCAGCGCGAGTCCGCCGCCAAGGCCGCGCTCGCCGACGCCGCGGCCGCCCTGGTCGAACCCGGCAGCGTGGTCGCCGTCTCGGCCGGCACCACCGCCCACGCGGTGGCCGGCCGGCTGCTGGACGTCCGCGGCCTGACCATCGTCACCAACTCGCTGCCGGTCGCCGACCTGCTGCGCGAGCACGCCGCGAAGAACCCGGGCAGCGGGCCGACCCTGCTGCTCACCGGCGGCACCCCCACCCCCTCGGCGGCCCTGGTCGGCCCGCTGGCCGACCAGGCGATCCGCTCGCTGCACGTCGACCTCCTGCTGATCGGCGCGCACGGCGTCTCCGAACGGGCCGGGCTCACCACCCCCAACCTGGCCGAGGCGCAGACCAACCGGGCCCTGATCTCCTCGGCCCGCCGGGTGGTCGCGGTGGCCGACCACAGCAAGTGGGGCGTGGTCGGACTGAGCGCCTTCGCGGCCCTGGACGAACTGGACTGCTTCGTCACCGACTCCGGCCTGGACGCACCCGCCCGGACCGTGCTCGGCGAACAGGTCGGACAGCTGGTCGTCGCCGAGACCCCCTGACGGGACCCGCCGCCCCCGCTCAGCCCGCCCCCGCTCAGCCCGCCACGGCGAACCGCGCGGAGGGCCGCCGCCGGTGCGTGTCCGGCAGCTCGTGGACCGCGCAGCCCACCGCCTCGAACCGGCGCACCGTGGCCCGGGCCGCCTCGTCGTCCAGCGAGAAGACGAACGGGCCGGGCACCACCACCGCCGACACCCGCCCCGCCGCGGCCGCCGCCAGCAGCGCCTCCAGCGAACTCAACGGGTCCTGGGAGCGGCGGCCGTTGTCCAGGAACACGGTCGCCTCGCCCAGCCCGGCGGCCAGGGCGTAATGGCTGAGCGCGCTCCAGAAGTCCAGCAGGAAACCCGCGTCGTACGGGTAGCAGCGCAGGTAGATGGCGGTGGGGCGGCTGGCCGCCGGACGGTTCCTGGGGTTCATGGCTGCTCGCCTCCGGGTGGTGCGGGTGGTGCGGGTGGTGCCGACGGTTCAAGGGAAGACCGGCCCGCGGCCCGCCGGAAGACGCGGAACTACCCATTCCCGTCCGCCGGGGGCCGGGACATGGGTAGTTCCGCACCCGGACCCGGGCGGTCCGCGGGGCCGGGCTCCCGGCCCGCCGGGCGGTTCCCCGGCGGGGCGGCAGTAGCGTGAGGGAGAGGCGTTCACGGTGGTCAGGAGCGGCGGATGGTCGGTGCGGTGCGGCGGTCCGGTCCCGCCCCGGAGCGGCGGGGCTTCGCCTTCGTCGGCCGGGAGCCCGAACTGGCCGAGCTGGTGGAGCTGTTGGACGCCCGCCCGGCCGTCGCCCTGGTGCAGGGCGAGGCCGGGGTGGGCAAGACCCGGCTGGTCGCGGAGGCCGCCGGTGCGCTGCGGGCCCGCGGGGTGGGGACCGTGGTGGGCGGCTGCCACCCGCTGCGCGAGCCGCTGCCCTTCGGCCCGGTCATCGACGCCCTCGGGGCGCTCGGCCCGCTGCTGCCGCCCGGCGCCCGGCTCGGGGCCGCCGCCGCGCCGCTCGCCCCGCTGCTGCCCGACCTCGCCGACCGGCTGCCCCCGCCGCCCGCCGGGCCCACCGGGCCGGGCGAGCAGCGCCAGGCGGTGCTGACCGCCACCCGGGCCCTGCTGGCGGCCGCGGCCCCCGTGGTGCTGGTGGTCGAGGACGTCCACTGGGCCGACGACGCGACCCGCGAACTCCTCCTGCTGCTGGCCGGCAGCCTGCCCGAGGACACCGCGCTGCTGCTCACCTACCGGGGCGAGGAGGTGCGTGGCCCGCTGCTGGGCCGCGAACTGCGCCGCCCCGCCGGCACCGGCCTGCGCGACCTGGCCCTGCACCGGCTGGACCGCCCGGCCCTCGCCGCGCTGGCCGGCTCCGCCCTCGGCCCGGACGGCGCCCGCCGGCTCACCGGCGCGCTCTACGAGCGCAGCCACGGCCTGCCGCTGATCGCCGTCGAGGACCTGATCACCCTCGGCACCCGCCCCGGCGCCGCCGACCGGCCCGACCTGCTGGGCGTGCCGCGCAGCCTGCGCGAAGTGCTCGCCGCCCGGATCGAACGGCTCACCCCGGACGCCGCCGACCTGGTCGACGCCGCCGCCGTGCTCGCCGTCCCCGCGTCCGGGGACCTGCTGGCCGAGGCCGCCGCCCTCCCCGCCGACCGGGCCGACGCCGCCCTGACCGACGCCCTGGAGCGCTCCGTCCTGGTCGAGCACGGCCCCGACCGCTACGGGTTCTCGCACGCCCTGGCCCGCCGCTCCGTCTACGACGCGCTGCCCGGCCCGCTCCGCACCCGGCTGCACCGCCGCGTCCTCGGCCTGCTCACCGCCCGGGACCCGCAGCCGCTGGTGCAGATCGCCCACCACACCGAGGCGCTCGGCGACACCGCGCAGTGGCTGGTGCACGCCCGCGCCGCCGCCGACCGGGCGATGGAGGTCGGCGACCTCGGCACCGCCGCCCTGATGCTCCGCCGGATCATCGACCACCCCGGCCTGCCCGCCGACGAACTCGGCGCCGCCGCCCGCTCGCTGGCCGAGGCCGTCACCTACACCGCGGAGGCCGGTGCCAGCGCCGACGCGCTGCGCCGGATCGTCGACACCCCCGGCCTGGCCCCGGCCGTCCGCGGCGAGATCCGGGCCCGGCTCGGCCAGATCCTCCGACTGCACCTCGGCGGCTCCCACGGCGTCGCCGAACTCGAGGAGGCCGCCGTCGAGTTGGCGGCCGACAACCCCCGGCACGCGGCCAAGACGCTGGCCGTCATCGCCGCCATGGACACCGGCGACGCCACCGCCGCCGAACGCCGGGTCTGGATGGACCGCGCCCTCGCCCTGCTGGAACGCGTCGACGACCCGGAGGCCACCGCCGTCGTCCACACCAACCGGCTGGTCTCGCTCCCGGTCTGCGCCACCCCCGAGATCCCCGGCCTGCTCGCCGCCCTGCCCCGGCACAGCGACCACCCCAAGGTCGTGTTCTGCACGGTCATCAGCCTCTCCAACGCCGCCGAGATCGCCTGCTGCACCGGCCTCGACGCGCAGGTCCGCGGCTGGGCCGAGGAGGCCACCGCGCTCGGCGAGCGGGCCGGACTCGACGGCCTCGCCATGTACGCCCGCAGCTACCCGGTGCTGCTCGACTGGGCGGCCGGCCGGTGGACCCGGTTCGACACCGCCCTCGCCGCCTACCGACGGCGCTTCCCCGACAGCCCCGTCGCCGACACCGGCCTGCTCGCCGCCGCCCAGGGCGCCATCGCCGCCGCCCGCGGCCGGGCCGCCCGCGCCGCCGAGCACTTCCGCACCGCCCTCGACCAGGACGCCACCAGCGTCCTCGCCCTGCCCGCCGCGGCCGGCCTGGCCCGCCTCCACCTCGACCGCGACGACCCCGACACCGCCTGGCGGACCCTCGCCCCCGCGCTGCGCCTGCTGCGCCGCCGCGAAGCCTGGCCGTTCGCCTTCGACCTGGTGCCCACCGCCGTCGACACCGCCCTGCGCCGCGGCGACCGGGCCACCGCCGCCGCCCTCGCCGCCGAGCACGCGGCCGGCCTCGACGGGCTGGTCAGCCCCGGTGGCCGGGCCGAACAGCACACCGCGGCCGGACTGCTCGCCGACACCCCGGACGCGGCCGCCGCCGCGTTCCGCCGCGCCCGCGACGCCTGGCGGTCCGTCGGCCGCCCCCACCCCGCCGCCCTCGCCGCCGAACGCGCCGCGCTCGCCGGGCCGGCCGCCGACGCCGGGCCGCTGCTGACCGCCGCCGCCGAGGAGTTCGACCGCCTCGGCGCCGTCCGCGACGCCTCCCGGACCCGACGCCGCCTGCGCGCCCTCGGCCCCGTCCCGCGCACCCCGGGGGACCCCGCCGACACCCTCTCCCCGCGCGAACGCCAGGTCGCCGACCTGCTTGCCGAGGGCGCCCGCAACAAGGAGATCGCCGCCGCCCTCTTCGTCTCCGAACGCACCGCCGAGCACCACGTCGCCGCGGTGCTGCGCAAGCTGGGCACCACGCGCAAGGCGCTGCGCGGGACGGCCGGCTGACCGCCCTCCGGCCCGGTGGGGGAGCGGGCCGGGAAACGGGCGCCCGGAAATGATCCGACGGGCAGTAATTCCTATTGCTGGATGGGTACTTCAATGCATTCCCGGTGTATCGAGAGCGGGAATTCAGGTACTCTCGGTCCGAACGGAACGGAATTCCCGAGCGGTTCGGCCGGTCCGGCGCGCGCGGCAGTGGGTGGAGGTGGGCGAGCTCGGTGGACGGTTCCGCGGTTGACCCGGCGGGCGCCCGGCGCGCCCCGTCGACGGCCTTCGGCCCGGCGTTCCGGGCCGATCCGCACGGGGCGCTGGCAGCGCTGCGCGAGGCCGATCCGGCCTGGTACGACGAGGAGTTGGGGACGCGGCTGCTGACCGGTTTCGCCGACTGCCAGGCCGCACTGGCGAGCCCGGCCTTCGCGGTGCCGGACGCGCGGTGGCTGGCCCGGGAGCGCCCGGAGTGGGCGGCCCGGCCGGCGGCGGATTTCTTCTACGCCTCCCTGCTGGGAACGAACGGGGCCGCGCACGAACGCCTCCGTGCGCCGCTGACGGCCGCGTTCGGGCCGCGGCAGGCGGCGCAGCTGTCGGCGGGCGTGGAGAAAATCGTCGACGAACTGATGGACGGTTTCGCGGACGCCACCGCGGACGGCGGGACGGCGGACTTCCAGGCCCTGGTCGGCTACCCGCTGCCGGTCGCGGTGGTGGGCGGACTGATCGGGGTCCCCCGGGCGGACCGGGAGCACTTCCACCGGCTGGGCCGGGACGCCGCCCGGCTGCTGGAACCGGTCCGCTCGGAGCAGGACTGGCAGCGGGCGGACGCGGCGGTGACCGCGCTGCGCGCGTACTTCACCGGCCTGCTGCGCGAGCGCCGGGCCCGCCCCGCCGAGGACCTCGCCACCGCCCTGCTCGCCCCGGCGTCCGACCGGGGCGGCCCGCAGCCGCCGTCCGGGCAACTGCCGCTCACCGAACGGGAGACGGCCGACCTGCTGCTGCTGGTCTTCGTCGCCGGGTTCGAGACCACGGCCGGCCTGCTCGGCACCGCGGTGTCCGCGCTGCTGGCCCACCCCGCGCAGGCGGCGCTGCTGCGGGCCGACCCGGGGCTGCTGCCCGGCGCGGTCGAGGAGGCGCTGCGCTGGGACGCACCGGTGCTGATGACCGAGCGGCTGGCGGCCCGCCCCACCGAGGTCGCCGGGGTGCCCGTCCCCGCCGGGGCCAGCGTCACCGCCGTGCTGGGCGCCGCGAACCGGGACCCGCGCCGCTACCCCGACCCGGACGCGTTCCTGGTCACCCGCCCGGACGTCCACGTGCTGAGCTTCGGCGCCGGCCCGCACTACTGCTTCGGCGCGGCCCTGGCCCGGCTGGAGACGGCCGTCCTGCTGGGCCGGCTGCTGGAGCGCTTCCCCCGGCTCGCCCCGGCCGGGCCCCCGGTGCGGCGCGCCTCGGCCTGCCTGCGCTCGTTCGACGCCCTGCCGCTGGCGGCCACCGGCTAGCGCCCCGCCCGCACCCCGGGCCCGCACCTCCCGCCCGTTCGAAGCCTCCCCCCGCCCGCACCTCCCCCGCTCGAAGCCTCCCGACCGCAGCCCCGAAGGACGTGCCCGTGAACTTCCTGCACCGCGAACGCGCCGAACTCGAGGCGCTCATGCCCGGGTTGGACCAGGCGCTGGCCCGCCACCCGCTGGCCGAGCTGGAGCAGGCGCCCAGCCCGGCGGTCGCCGCGTTCAAGGCGGCCGGCGGCCCCGGCCTGCTGGTGCCCGCCGCGAACTCCGGCGCCGGGGCGAGCGCGCTGCAGGCCGTCCGGGTGCAGCGGGCGGTCGGCGCCCGCTGCCCCTCGCTCGCGGTGGCCACCACCATGCACCACTTCTCGGTGGCGGGCCTGGCCGCGGCCGCCGAGTACGGCGACGGCCTGGCCGGGGCGCTGCTGGAGAGCGTCGCCAAGCAGCGACTGCTGCTGGCCTCCGCCTTCGCCGAGGGCCGCCCCGGCCGGAACATCCTCACCCCGCACCTCACCGCCGAACGGCGCGGCGACCGGATCGTGCTCAACGGCAGCAAGATGCCGTGCAGCCTCTCCCGCTCGATGGACCTGCTGACCGCCTCCGTCGCGCTGACCGGCCCGGACGGCGTGCCGCGGCTGGCCGTCGCGCTGATCCCCGCCGACACCCCCGGCATCACCGTCCACCCGTTCTGGGGCACGCCGATCCTGGCGGGCGCCGAGAGCGACGAAGTCCGGCTCACCGACGTCGAGTTGGACCCGAGCATGGTGGTGGCCACCGAGGTCACCGCCGACGCCGTGCCGGACGCGCTCAACGTGGCGGGCTTCCTCTGGTTCGAACTGCTGCTGACCGCCGGCTACCTCGGCGCCGCCAGCGCCCTGGTCGAACGCGCCCTGCGGCGCCCGGGCGCCGCCGAGGACGACCCGACGCCGTACCTCGTCCCGGTCGAGGGCGCGATGCTGGCCGTGGAGGCCGTCGCCCGGGCGATGGCCGACGAGCCCTGGGACGAGGCCCTGCTGGTCCGGGCGCTCACCGCCCGCTACGCCGCGCAGGACGCGATCGCCGAGAGCACCCGGGCCTGCCTGGCCGCCCTCGGCGGGATGTCCTTCGTCAGCTCCCCGGACGGCTCCTACCTCGCCTCGGCCGCCCTCGCCCTGACCTTCCACCCCCCGGCCCGCACCAGGATGGCCCGCCCGCTCCGGGAGCACCTGGACGGCCGCCCGCTGCGGATCGGCTGACCCGGTGGGACGCGCGACCGGCCACCGGGCCGAGGTGCTGCGCAGCATCGACCAACTGCCGCCCGGCAGTTGGGAACGGCTGGCCCCCGCGGGCGACCCGATGTGGTCCCGCGGCGTCTTCCGCGCCCTGGAACGCAGCCGGGTCGGCCCGTCCGGCTACGCCTACCTGACGGTGCGCCGGGGCGCGGAGACCGTCGCGGTGCTGCCGCTGTGCCTCTTCCGCGACCTGCAGCTCGACCGGATCGTCGGCCCGCAAGAACGCCGTCTGCTCGCCCCGCTGCGCCGCCACGCGCCCCGCCTGCTGCGGGTGCCGATGCTGTTCTGCGGCCACCTGCTCGGCCAGGGCCACGTCCTGGCGGCCGAACCGCTGGACGGCCCGGCCGGGGAACTGCTGGTCTCCGCCGTCCTCGACTTCGCCCGCCGCGAGCGGCTCGGCACCGTCGTCCTCAAGGACTTCGCCGGGCCCGACCTGGCCCCGCTGCGCGCCCCGCTGACGGCGGCCGGCTTCTTCCTCGTCCCCAGCCTCCCCGACACCGAACTCGCCCTTCCCGCCGACTCGTTCGAGCAGTACCTGGCCGCCCTCCCGGCCAAGCCGCGCCGCAACGCCCGGGCCAAGATCCGCCGCTTCGCCGCCCGCCCCGGCCTGCGGATCGAGGTGCTGGCCGACTTCGCCCACCTGCTGCCCGCCGTGCTCGCCCTCTACGGGCAGGTGATGGACCGGGCCGACCAGACCCTGGACGTCCTCGACCACGCCTTCCTGGCCGCCCTCGCCGAGGACCCGCTCAGCCGCCTGGTCGCCTGCTTCGAGGGCGAGCGGCTGGTCGGCTTCCTGCTCTGCCTCTTCACCCCCGGGACCGGAGCCGGGTCCGGGTCCGGGGACGGCGAGGGGGTCGTCGCCGGGGCCGCGGCGGGCGCGACCGGGGCCCGGATCGGCCTGGACTACCGGCTGGCCCACGACGCCGCGCTCTACCACAACCTGCACTACGCGGCCGTCCGGCTGGCACTGGCCGCGGGCTGCCGGCACATCCGCTTCGCCCAGACCGCGTACCTGCCCAAGGTGGAGCTGGGCTGTGCGCTGGTCGAGCAGTGGCACGCGATGACCCACGTCCGGCCGCTGCCCCGGGCCCTGCTCCGCCGGCTCCTCCCGCCCGCGCTGACCGCCGCCCGCGACCGGGCGCTCGGCCCGCACGGCGGCGCCCGGCCCGCACCCCCGCACCCCCGCGCCGAAGTCCGCACCGAAGAGAGGCCCCCGCATGCCGCACGTTGAAGTGGAGCTGCCCGTCGCCGCGGCCCCCGAGGACGCCTGGCCGGTGGTGGTGGACGTCCTCGGCTACCCCGCCTGCATGGAGAGCGTCGACTCGGTCGAACTCGTCGAGCAGCCCGACGACCGGCACCGCACCACCGCCTGGTCGGTCCGGCTCAAGGGCTCGGTGCTGCGCTGGACCGAGGCCGAGGTGATCGACCACGCCGCCCGCCGCTTCGACTTCGCGCAGACCAGCGGCGACCTCGGCGCGTTCACCGGCCACTGGTCGGTGTCGCCCGCCCCCGGCGGCGGCAGCACCGTCGCCCTGCACGTCGACTTCGACATCGGCATCCCGCTGCTCGCCGAGATGCTCAACCCGGTCGCCGCGGACGCCCTGCGGGAGAGCGCGGCCCAGATGCTCGGCGCCCTCGAACAGCGCCTGCTGCTCCAGGGAGCCGCCCGATGACCACCACCACCGGCCCGGCCGCCGACCCCGCCGCGGTCTTCGACCGGCTGCGCCGCCACTTCTCCCCGAAACTCGCGCTGACCGGCGGCTTCGCCGGGCGCGGCGCGGTGGAGGCGGCCGGCGACGGCTGCCGGGTGACGCTCTCCGACGGCCGCACCGCGCTCGACTTCGGCTCCTACGCGGTCACCCTGCTCGGCCACCGCCACCCCGCGGTCACCGCCGCCGTCCGGGCCCAGCTGGACACCATGCCCACCGCGACCCGCAGCCTGGCCAACCCGGTCACCGCCGAGGCCGCCGCCCGGCTCAGCGGCTACCTCGGCGACGCGCTCCCGAAGGTCTACTTCGGGCTGAACGGGGCCGACGTGGTCGAGGTCGCCGTCAAGCTGGCCCGGCTGGCCACCGGCCGCCCCCGGGTGCTGGCGGTGCGCGGCGCCTTCCACGGCAAGTCGCAGGGCGCCCTCGCGCTCACCCACAGCCCGCTCTACCGGCGCGGCCTGCTCGGCTGCGAGGTCGACGTCGTGCACGTGGACGCCGAGGACCCGGCCGCGGTCGGCCGGGAGACCGCGGGCGGCGAGGTGGCCGCGATCGTCCTGGAACCCGTGCAGGGCGAGAACGGCGCGCTGCCGCTGCCCACCGGCGTGCTGCGGCAGTGGTGCGCGGACGCGGCCCGGGACGGCGCCTTCGTGATCGCCGACGAGATCCAGTGCGGCCTGCGCCGCTGCGGCGAACGCTCGGTCGCCCTCGCCGAGGGGCTCCCGGTGGACGCGGTGCTGCTCGGCAAGCCGCTGGGCGGCGGCGTCGTCCCGCTCTCCGCGCTGCTGTGCTCGGAACGGCTGTACGCGCCGCTGGCCGCCGACCCGTTCCTGCACTCGGCGACCTTCGGCGGCCACCCGCTGAGCTGCGCCGCCGTCCCCGCCGCCCTCGACGCGATCGAGGAACTCGCCGACCACGGCCGCGAGTTGGCCGCCCTGCTGGACGCCGAACTGACCGGCCTGCACGAGCGCCACCCCGAGGTGGTGCGGGCCGTCCCCGGCCGCGGCCTGCTGCGCGGCCTGGACTGCGCCTCCCCGCAGGCGGCCGGCTCGATGGTGCTGGAACTGGCCGCCGCCGGGCTGCTGGTCTCCCCGTGCCTGAGCCGCCCGACCACCGTCCGGCTGCTGCCGCCGCTGATCGCCACCGCGGCCGAACTCGCCGAGGCGGCCGCGGTCCTGGACGCCGCGCTCACCGCCACCGGCCGCGCCCTGCGGCCGACCGCCACCACCGGCTGACCACGGCCGGCGCACGGGGAACCCCGGCCGGGACCGGCCGGCGCACGGGACAACGGCCGGGACCGGCCGGTACGGAGCACGCCGCCCGGTGCGGCGAAAGGAGCGAACGCAGGTGCCCACGCGAGAGGAACTGGCCGCGACGGTCAGGACGGTCATCTCCGACGTCCTCGGCACGGAGCCGGACGCACTGCAGGAACGGACCAGCCTGGCTGACGACTACGGCGTCGACAGCCTCGAACTCATGGAGATCGGCGCCCGGTTGGAACGGACGCTGCACCTGCGGATCGACCCGGACGACCTGCTCTCGGCCCGCGACGTCGGCCACGCCGTCGACCTGCTGCACGCCCGGGCGGCCGACCCGGCCACCGCCGCGCCCGGCAGCCGGCCGGCCGGCGCGGTGATCGACCTGGTGCCCGCCCCGGAAGGCTCCGCGTGAACCCGCGCGACCGGCACCCCTCGGGCGGCCACCGGGTCGCCGTCACCGGCATCGGCCTGAAGACCCCGGTCGGCCACACCCTCGACGAGGCGTACGCCGCCGTCCTGGCCGGCAAGCCCGCCGCGACCCGCCTCGACCGGCTCGTCGAAGCCGGCCTGCCCGTCCACATCGCCTGCCTGGTACCGGAGTTCGACACCGAGCCGTACCTCAGCCGGCGCGAGGCCCGGCAGATCGACCGCCCCGCCCGGCTGCTGCTGTGCGCCGCCGCCGACGCGCTCGCCGACGCCGAACTGCCCGCCGGACAGCCGCGCGAGCGGATCGGCGTCCAGATCGGCACCGGCATCGGCGGCCTCACCAGCATGGAGGAGGCCACCGCCGGGTACGTCCACCGCCCCCGCGACCTGCCCGTGCACACCGTCCCGCGCACCATGGCCAACTCGCCCGCCTGCCGGGTCGCGCTGCGCCACGGCTTCCAGGGCGTCTGCACCACCTACTCCAGCGCCTGCGCCAGCGGCGGCACCGCCCTCGCCGAGGCCGCCCGCCGGATCCGGCACGGCGAACTGGACGTCGCGGTGGCCGGCGGCGTCGACGCCGCCGTCAGCACCGTCGTGCTCGGCTCCTTCGCCCGGATGCGCGCCCTCTCCCTGCGCAACGACCAACCCGCCCTCGCCAGCCGCCCGTTCGACGCCGACCGGGACGGCTTCGTGATGGGCGAGGGCGCCGTCGTCCTCGTCCTGGAACGCTGGGCGACGGCCCGCGCCCGCGGCGCCCGGATCCACGGCGAGATCGCCGGGTACGCCGAGAACTGCGACGCCTTCCACATCGCCGCCCCGCACGAGGACGGCGAGGTCGCCGCCCGCTGCATGCGCGCCGCCGTCGCCGACGCCGGACTCGCCCTCGCCGACATCGGCCACATCAGCGCCCACGGCACCTCCACCGTCCCCGGCGACCGCGCCGAGGCCCGCGCCGTCGCCCGCTGCTACGGCGCCGCGCCGCCGCCGGTCACCGCGATCAAGGGCGCCACCGGCCACCTGATCGGCGCCGCCGGAGCCCTGGCCGCCGCGCTCGCGCTGCGCTGCGCCGCCGACGGGCTCGTCCCGCCGATCGCCAACCTGCGGGCCAGCCCCGAAGCCGACCTGCTCGACCTCGTCCACCGCACCCCGCGCGCCGTCGCCCCCGCCCCCGTGCTCTCCAACGCCTTCGGCTTCGGCGGCCAGAACGCCTGCCTGGTGCTCGCACCCCCGACCTGACCCCGCCCCTCGGATGGAGCCAAGCAATGCGAGTCCTGCTCACCGGGGCGACCGGAGTGGTCGGCACCGAACTCGCCCACCAGCTACGGGCCGCCGCCGCGGCCCGCGGCCGCCCGCTCGACCTCGTCCCGGTCTCCCGCCGCGGCGAGCACACCGTCCACTGGCGGATGGGCACCGAACCCCCGCCCGCCGAACTCACCGGCCACTGGGACGTCGTCGTGCACGCCGCCGCCAGCACCCGCTGGACCCTCGGCCGGGACCAGGCCGTCGCCGCCAACCTCGACCCGCTGCGCGCCGTCCTCGCCCTCGCCGACCGCGACACCCACCTCGTCCAGGTCTCCACCGCGTACGTCGGCGGCGACCGCAACCCCGAGGACCTGCGCGGCACCGAGTTCGAGGGCTACCGCAACGGCTACGAGTGGTCCAAGGCCCGCTGCGAGGACCTCGCCCGCGCCCACCACCCCGGCCCGCTCACCCTGGTCCGCCCGCCGCTGGTCGTCGGCCGCCGCACCACCGGCGAGATCGCCCGGTTCTCCGGCCCCTACACCATGCTCCAGGCCCTGGTCTCCGGCACCGCCGCCGTGGTCGTCGGCGACCCGGCCGGCCACGCCGAGATCAGCCCCGTCGACGAGGTGGCCGCCGCCCTCACCGCCGCCGTCCTGGACGCCCCGCCCGAACGGCCCCGCACCGAGGTGATCGCCGCCGGGCCCGACAGCCTCGACCTCGACACCCTGCTCGACGTCATCTGCACCACCCTCAACGACTTCCGCGCCGCCCACGGCGCCGCCCCCGTCGCCCGCCCGCCGCTGGTCCCCGTCGACAGCTGGAACCGCTTCTTCCTCCCGCTCTCCGACCAGTACCTCTCCCCGATCCAGAGCCAGGCCGTCAAACTCCTCGCCATGTTCCAGAGCTACACCAGCATGCGCCGCCCCTTCACCCCCACCTGGAAGGTCCCCGACCCGGCCGCCGCCATGGCCGCCTCCGTCCACCACTGGGCCACCCGCCGCCCCCACCTGGCCCTCGCCCGCCCCCAGCCCTGGACCCTCCTCGGCCCCGGCCGGCCGGGAACGGCCGCGACGTAGAATCGCGCGGAGGGCGGAGCGCCGGGCCGGGACTCCGGCACCGGCGCGGGGGAGGGGGAGGGGCCAGGATGTTCGGCGGGATGTTCAGCAGGATGCTCGGCGGGATGTTCGGTCCGAGCGAGAAGCTCAACGACCTGGTGGCACAGCTCAGGCCCGACCTGAGCCGGGAGTCGCTCGGTGTCGGGCCCGACTTCCCCGGCATCGTCCCGAACCCGCTCCTGAGCAGTGAGGCACGCAGGCGCCGTGCGGAACTGCGCACGGGGGAGCTCGCGTTCGGCGTTCTCGTCGACTGGCGGGAGGTCAGCAGCGACGGCAGTCCACGCGTGGTCCTGATGCTCGACGTGGAGACCGCCGACGGCGTCTCGTTCCGCGGTATCGCGGACGAGGACCTCACGATCACCGAGCTCACCCGGCTCGCCCCGGGACAGACGCTGCCCGTGCGCTACCGGCCGGCCGTCATGGACCACTACGTCGCCCTCGCCCGGGACGCGGGTGCCCCCGGCCCCGGCCGCTGAACGCACCCGCCGGTGCGTCCCGCGGCCGGGGCCGGAGCGTCGGCCGACGGTCAGCCGGTGGTGCAGCTGACGGTGGGCCAGGTGGTGGAGCCGTTCTTCATGATGGTCATGCCCCAGTTGTTGCCGGCGCCGTTGGGGGTGGCCACCAGGGTCTGGGCGTCGGGGTAGCTGGCGGTGGTGTTCCAGGTGGCGCTGACCTTCTCCGGGGAGGGCACCTTGACGGTGACCTTCCAGTTGCTGGAGCCGGTGACCGAGACGTTCAGGTTGTAGCGGTCGCTCCAGGAGTCGCCCGCGGAGAGCGTCGCGCTGCAGCTCCCGCCGGTGCCGCCACCGCCCGTGCCGCCGCCACCGGTGCCGCCGCCACCGCCGGAGGAGCCGAGGGTGATGTTGGAGCTGCCGCTGCTCTGGTAGCCCTCGGTGGCCAGGATCTCGTAGTTCATGCTGCCGAGGTTCATGCCGTGCTGGGCCCAGGCGTCGAAGTGGTTGCCGACCGTGATGGTGCCGCCGGTCCGCTTCGACTGGCGGACGCTCCAGTACTGGTTGAAGGTCTTGTTGCCCTCGATGGAGGGGGCGTTGTACCGGGTGGTCTCGTAGATGTCGTAGGTGCCGCCGTCGGTGGTGACGGTGCCCTTGTAGGTGCCGGTGGGCTTGTAGGAGCCGTAGTTCTCGACCACGTAGTACTCGACCAGCGGGTTGGTGGTCCAGCCGTACAGCGACAGGTAGGCGTTGCCGCTGGTGCTCCAGGTGCCCGAGTAGGTGACCGGGTTGCGCGAGCCGGTGCTCCAGCCCTTGCCCGCCACGAAGTTGCCGACGTTGCTCCAGGAGGTGCTGTAGTTGCCACCGCCGTTCAGTGACATCGAGGACGAACCGTTGCCGTCGCTCCAGAACGAGTAGAAGTACCCGCCGTCGTTGCCGGTCTGGTTGCTGCTGATGGTCGCCGCGTCGGCGGTGCCGGGCAGCAGGACGACCGCCGCGGCGGCCAGCGGGAGGATGCGGGCGGTGCGGACCAGCCGCGACAGGCGGCCGGCGCTCTTGGGGTGGGGGAGGGTCACGGGTCGAGATCCGTTCTGCGAGGGGTGGGGGTGGGGGATGCCGCCCTGCGCCGGGCCCGGTCCGTCGTCAACAGGCTTGCACCGGGCGCAGGTTGGCGGGCACGGCCTGGATCCGCGGCCGTACGGACTTGTCGACGGCGCCAGTGTTGGGCGGCCCCCGACGGGCTGTCAACTCTTTCGCCAGGATTTCCGAATGCGTCGATCGCCGGGCCGTGGCGGCCTCCTGAGCAACTCTGCTGGTCAGCGCGGGATTTGCCGAGGGGTGGCGCGGAGAGTCGAACGCGGATCGGGCGCTTTCGATGGCGTGCGGCCGGATCGTGCGGCACAATTTTCGGCAAGAGATGGTCGAAACTTTCGAAACCGGGGAGGGGCGGGCCGGGGTCGGCGGCCCGGTGCGGCAGGAGCGGGGGAATTCCCGGCGGAGCGGTGGCGCGGTGCACCGAATTGCCCGCGCCGGTGAACTCCCGCCGCTGCTTTTCCTTTTTTCGGTACGTGCACGGTGTACCTGTTGGGGGTTTTCCGCGCGGCCCCGGTGGTGCGGTCAGCCGGTGGTGCAGCTGACGGTGGGCCAGGTGGTGGAGCCGTTCTTCATGATGGTCATGCCCCAGTTGTTGCCGGCGCCGTTGGGGGTGGCGACCAGGGTCTGGGCGTCGGGGTAGTTGGCGGTGGTGTTCCAGGTGGCGCTGACCTTCTCGGGGGAGGGGACCTTGACGGTGACCTTCCAGGTGTTGGAGCCGGTGACCGCGACGTTCAGGTTGTAGCGGTCGCTCCAGGAGGCGCCG
Organism: Kitasatospora cineracea; assembly: GCF_003751605.1. NCBI lineage: Bacteria > Bacillati > Actinomycetota > Actinomycetes > Kitasatosporales > Streptomycetaceae > Kitasatospora > Kitasatospora cineracea. The sequence goes on along the minus strand of NZ_RJVJ01000002.1, from coordinate 1,001,762 downwards.
GCGGAGAGGGTGGCGGTGCAGCTCCCGCCGCCGGTTCCGCCGCCCGTGCCGCCACCGGTGCCGCCGCCCGTCCCGCCGCCGTTGTCGGTGGGGGCGACGGCGCGGCCGGTCTGCGGGGAGATCATGCCGGCGCACAGGCCGCGGGAGGCCAGGTTCTGGGCGATCTGCGGGATGGCGGCCAGCGTGTTGGCGGGCCACTCGTGCATCAGGATGACCTGGCCGTTGCCGAGCCGGCCGACGGCCTGCACGATCGCGGCGGTGCTGGCGCCGTTCCAGTCCTGCGAGTCGACGTCCCAGATCACCTCGGTCAGGCCGTACTTGGCCTCGACCGCCTTCAGGGTCGCGTTGGTCTCGCCGTACGGCGGGCGGAACAGCTTGGGGGTGCCGCCGCCCGCGTTGGCGATGGCCGACTGGGTGTTGCCGACCTCGGAGTCCATCTGGGCCTGGCTCTCCTGGACCAGGTGGGGGTGGGTGTAGCTGTGGTTGCCGATCCACATCCCGGCCGCCGCCTCGGCCTGCACCTGGGCCGGGTAGGAGGCGGCGAACTGGCCCTCGTTGAACACGGTGGCCCGCAGCCCGTTCTGCTTGAGGGCGTTCAACAGCGCCGGGGTGTGGTCGTTGGAGGGGCCGTCGTCGAAGGTGAGCCCGACGTAGCCGGTGCAGGTGGCGGCCCGGGCGGGGGCCGGATCGACGGCGGAGACGGTCAGGGCGGCCGCGGCGGTGGCGACGACGGCCAGCCCGGCGATCAGCGGGCGCGGCGAAAGACTGGCGATGCGCATGGGGGTGCGACTCCTCGTGGTTCGCTGGGGAGCCCGGGAGGCGGATGGAACCGGCGACCCGGCTCGACTGGGGGAAGTCGGCGACGGCCGACTGCGAAGAGTTTTGACCCGGGCAGTTCGGGTGTCAATGTTCCGGTTGAAACTTTCTGTCGATATTCGATCGGTGCCGGTAATGATGCCCGGAAGCGGCCCTGCGGTCGGCCGGAAAAGGCGGGTGATTGGGCCGGTTCGGCGCGGAACGCGGGGCAGGGGGTGCGGCGCGGGCGCGACCGATCGGCGCCGATCACCTTTCGGCCGGTGCGGCGGGACGCCCGGTGCCGGTCGGCGGTCGGCGGTTGGCGCCGGTTGACGGGCGGTCAGGTCCGGCAGTCAGGTCCGGCAGGCAGGCAGGTATGGCGAGCAGTCAGGTCCTGCGGGCAGGAAGGCAGTCACGTCCGGCGGGCGGTCAGGTCCGGCGGGTGAGGCTCCGGTCGCGGTTCGCCCGGACGCGGAAGGGCCCCGGCCCCGGGAGCTCCCCCGCCAGGTCGTACTTGCCCTGCCCGCTCCGGTGCGTGCGGCGTGATCAGGGTGCTGCTGCCGGGCGGGAGTTCGGATCGGCCGTCGGCTGGTTCCGCGTCGTTGCGGGCCGACGGCCGACCGGCCCGTCCGCTGTCGCGCCGCGACCGGGTGTCCGGGGGCGGCGGGCAGGGGCGGGCGCCGTCGGCCGGGCGGCGAAGCGGGGGGCTGCCCGGTCGGCGGAAGCGGTGGGGTGGGGCGGGGAGGGAACGGGGCGGGCGGGGCGGGTCAGCGGGCGGCGCCGGCCAGCTGCTCGGTGAAGCGGTTGGCGAACTTGCCTGCCGGGTCGAGTCCCCGGCGCAGCGCCAGGAAGTCGGGGAGGCGTTCGTAGCCGGCGGTGGCGCGGTCGGCGAGGGTGATCTTCCCCCAGTGCGGGCGGCCGCCGAGTGGCAGCAGGGCGCGTTCGACGGCGGCGAGGGCGGGGGCGACGGCGGTGGGGTCGGGCTTCCAGGTGAAGTGGAAGGCAGTCGAGTCGCGGCCGTACGAGGGGCTCAGCCACAGGTCGTCCGCGGCGACCGTGCGGATCTCGGAGATGTGCAGCACCGGCGCCAACTGTGCGCCCAGCGAGCGCAGTTCGGCGATCGCGGCGCCCGCGGCGGCGCGCGGCAGCAGGTACTCGGACTGGAGCTCGGCGCCGCTGCTGGGGGTGAACTCGGGGCGGAAGTGCGGCAGTCGCTGGTGCCAGGGGCCGGGGACGCCCAGCTGCGGGGTGCAGGTGGCGGCGGGCATGCCGGGCACCGGGTGCTCGGGCTGGGCGGCGGGCCGCGCACCGGGAACGGTGGCGGGCGGGGTGCCGTCGTCGAGCTGCTTGACCCAGACCCGGCCGGTGTCCGAGCCCCAGTCGGTGAACAGGCTGACGCTGTACCCGGCGGCGTGGATCTCGTCCCGGTGCGCGGCGTAGTCGGCGAGCGCGAGCCCGGTGTGGACGTACTGCCGGACGTCGAAGGCGGGCACCACGTCCAGGGTGAGCGCGGTGACGATGCCGAGCGCGCCCAGGTGGACGACCGCGCCGGGGTGGGCGGTGGTGCGCAGTTCGCCGTCGGCGCCGACGACCTCCAGCGAGCGGACGGCGGCGGCGAGCGAGCGGCGGGCGTCGCCCGAGCCGTGGGTGCCGGTCGCGGTGGCGCCGGCCACCGAGATGTGCGGCAGCGAGGCCAGGTTCTCCAGGGCCAGGCCGGCCGCGTGCAGGGCGGTGGCGAGTTCGGCGTGGCGGGTGGCGGCGGAGACGGTGACGCTGCGGGCGTCGGGGGCGATCTCGATCCGGGTGGGCAGCCCGTCGAGCCGGACCAGGTCGCCCGCGGTGTCGGCGACCGGGCTGAACGAGTGCCCGCTGCCCAGCGCCCGGACGCGGTCGCTGCGGCGGACCAGCTCGCGCAGCTCGTCCACGCTGCGGGGCCGGTAGACGGCGCGGGTGCCGAAGGCGAGGTTCCCCGCCCAGTTGGTCAGCGGGCCGGTGCCGGTCGGGTCGGTTCCGGTCGGGCCGGTCGGGCCGGTCGGGTCGGTGGTCGTCATCGGTGCACCCCCGGGGGGTCGGTGCGGGGCGCCCGGCGTACGGCCGTTCCCATTTGCAATGGCAAGCTACAAATTAGTCGGCCGAGGTCAGCGAGGCAAGGGGCAGGAGATGTCGAAAGTTTCGAAGGGCGTGCCGGGGCCGGGGCGCGCGGGTTCGGGGCGCTCCGGTTCGGGTCGTCCCGCCCCGGGGCGCTCCGGCTCAGGACGCCGCGGGCCCGGGCGCCACCGTGCTGGAGCGCACCACCAGGGTGGTGGAGAGTTCGAGGCGGGTGGGGGCGGCGGTGGCCTCGCCGCTGCGCAGGGCGAGGATCAGCCGGGTGGCCTGCTCGGCCATCTCGCGCAGCGGCTGGCGGACGGTGGTCAGCGCGGGGCTGGTCCACTGGGCGATGTCCAGGTCGTCGTAGCCGACCACGGAGAGGTCCTCGGGCACCCGCAGGCCGCAGACCCGGGCGGCCTCCATCACGCCGAGGGCCTGCAGGTCGCTGCCGGCGAAGATCGCGGTGGGCCGGTCGGGCAGCTCCAACAGCTGCTTGGCGCGGGCGAGTCCGCCCTCGGCGTGGAAGTCGCCGAAGGCGATCAGCGCGGGGTCGATGTCGAGTCCGGCCATCGACATGGCCGAGCGGTAGCCGTCGAGCCGGGCCAGCGAGCAGAGGGTGTCCTCGGGGCCGGTGACGATGGCGATCCGGCGGTGGCCGAGTTCGATCAGGTGCCGGGTGGCGGCGAGGCCGCCGGCCCAGTTGGCGGAGCCGACCGAGGGGATGTCCGGGTCGGGGTTGCCGGCCGGGTCGATGATGACGAACGGTATGGAGCGGGCCCGGAGTTGGCGCTTGAGCTCGGGCGGGAGACTGGAGAAGACCAGCACCACGCCGAGCGGCCGGCGGCGCAGCACCGCGTCGATCCAGCCGGGTCCGGGGGCGTGCCGGGAGCCGCTGTGGGCGACCACCACGGCGGCGCCGTGCTCGTTGGCCACGGTCTCGACGCCGCGCAGGAGTTCCATCGCCCAGAGGCTGTCGAGCTCGTGGAAGACGATCTCGATCAGCGGCGCCTCGCCGCCGTTGCGGGCGGCGCGCTGGTAGTCGTGTTCGCGCAGGACCCGCTCGACCCGGCCGCGGGTGGACGCCGAGACGTCGGTACGTCCGTTGAGAACCTTCGAAACCGTCGAAACGGAGACCTCGGCCTCTCTCGCGACGTCCGCGAGGGTGACTCGTCCCAGTTCATCGCCCTTTTCCATGGACGCAGCATAGGGCACGGGCGGCGCGGGTCCAGTCCCGGATCACGCTTCAGTAACCCTCGGTACGAGGGGTTGACCCGCAACATGCTCGCAACTTAGCGTCCGGGCCAGGCAGTTATTTCGGGACTTGGCTCGAAACTTTAGGAGACTCTCCGATGAAGAGACGCGCTTTCGCGGTGGCCCTCGGCCTTTCCCTGGCGACGGTGGGCGTGACGGCCTGCAGCAGCGGTTCCACCGCCGCGGGCGGCTCCAACACCATCCACGTGCTGGTCTACGGCGACGCCAGCAACAAGGTCGAGAAGCAGATCGTCGAGACCTTCAACAAGACCTCGAAGGTCAAGGTCGTGCTGGACACCATCCCCGGCGCCGACTACCAGTCCAAGCTGAACACCGTCATCAACACCCCGCAGGCCCCGGACATCTTCTTCAACTGGGGCGGCGGCAGCATCCAGCCCTACGTCAAGGCGGACCTGCTGCTCCCGCTGGACGACATGATCGCCTCGGACCCGGGCCTGAAGAGCAACTTCCTCCCCGCGGTGTTCAACACCGCGGTGATCGACGGCAAGTCGTACGGCATCCCGATGCGCGGCACCCAGCCGGTGCTGCTGTTCAACAACAAGAAGGTGCTGGCCGACGCGGGCCTGAGCGTCCCGAAGACCTGGGACGAGCTGCTCAACGCGGTGACCGTCCTCAAGGGCAAGGGCGTCACCCCGTTCGCGCTCGGCGGCGGCGACCAGTGGCCGACCCTGATGTGGTACGAGTACGTCTTCGACCGGGTGGCCGGCCCCGACCTGTTCCAGAAGGCGCTGTCCGGCGACAAGACCGCCTGGGAGAGCCCGGAGTCGAAGAAGGCGCTGGGCATGCTCAAGCAGCTGGTCGACGCGGGCGCGTTCGGCTCCAACTTCGACTCGGTGAAGTTCACCGACGGCGGCTCCCCGGCGCTGCTGGCCAAGGGCAAGGCCGCGTTCGAGCTGATGGGCTCCTGGGGGTACGCCACCCAGCAGGACGCCAACCCGGACTTCGCCAAGAACGACCTCGGCTACAGCAACTTCCCGTCCGTGTCCGGCGGCAAGGGCGACCCGGCGGACGTGGTCGGCAACACCAACAACTTCTACTCGGTGCTGAAGAAGACCAAGCACCCCAAGGAAGCCGCCGAGTTCCTCAAGCTCATGTACTCCGACGAGTTCGTGAAGGCCCAGCTGGCCATCGGCAACCTGCCGACCACCACCAACACCGAGCAGTTCCTCGACACCTCGGCCAGCCCCGAGTACTCGAAGTACCAGTACAACCTGGTCAAGGCCGCCCCGTCGTTCCAGCTCTCCTGGGACCAGGCGTACCCGCCGGCCGCCACCACGCCCATCCACACCGCCGTGCAGCAGTTCTTCAACGGCAAGCTCGACGTGGACGGCTTCATCAAGGCCATGCAGGCCTTGCCCGCCTCCTGAGACGAAACTCCATGAGTACTTCCTCCCTCGGGTCCGGGTCCGGCCGCAGCGCGCGCGCCGGACGCCGGGCCGGTGTCGGGGTGACCCGCCCGGGCCTGGTCTGGGCGGTTCCCGCGACCGTCTTCTTCCTGCTGTTCGCGCTCCTGCCGCTGGTGCTGGTCGCGGTGCTGTCCTTCACCAGCTGGGACGGCGTCGGCGCCCCCACCTTCAACGGCCTGGACAACTGGACCAAGCTGCTGCACGACCCGGTGATGACCCAGAGCATCTGGCTCACCCTGGTGCTCACCGTGGCCGGCGTCGTGGTGCAGACCCCGGTCAGCATCCTGCTGGGCGTGTGGGCGGCCGGGCACCAGCGCAACCGGGCCGTGCTGTCCGCGGTCTTCTTCATCCCGCTGCTGCTGTCCGCCACCGCGATCTCGGTGGTCTGGCGGGCCATCCTCGACCCCAACTTCGGCGTCCCCTCGCAGATGCAGTGGCTGTTCGGGGACGGCAACCTGATGGGCTCGCAGAGCGGCGCCATCGCCGTGCTGACCTTCGTCGGCATGTGGCAGTGGACGCCGATGCACGCCCTGCTCTACCAGGGCGGCGCCCGGGCGGTCCCGCAGGTGCTCTACCAGGCCGCGGCGATCGACGGCGCGGGCAAGGTCCGGCAGTTCCTGCACATCACCCTGCCGCAGCTGCGCAACACCATGATCACCTCGGTGATCCTGATGCTGGTCGGCGGCCTCACCACCTTCGACACCGTGCTGATCCTGACCCAGGGCGGCCCGGGCACCGACACCACCAACAGCGCCTACTACATGTACCAGCAGGCCTTCAAGAGCTTCGACTTCGGCTCCGGCTCGGCCATCGCGCTGGTCCTCGTGGTGGTCGCCACCCTGATCTCGCTCGCCGTCGTCCGGCTCTCCGGCTACGACAAGATGCGCGGCACGACGGAGGGACTGTGATGCGCAGGCGTCCCAACTACCTCGCCGGGCTCGGCTCGCTGGTCTGGCTGGTCGTCGTCGGCTTCCCGCTGTACGTCCTGCTGATCTCGACGTTCCGCACCCGCTCCAGCTACTCCTCCGAGGGCCCGCTCAGCTTCCCCGAGCACCTGACCCTCAAGAACTACGTCGACGACTTCTCCAACGGCTTCGGCCAGGACTTCCTCAACACCGTGATCGTCACGGTGAGCGTGGTCGCGATCGTGCTGCTCGTCGTGCCCCCGCTGGCCTACGCGATCGTCCGGGCCCAGGGCAGGACCATCGGCACGGTCTTCCGGATCTTCCTGCTGGGCCTGGCGATCCCCGCCCAGGCCGTGATCGTGCCGATGTTCTACGTGATCAGCAAGGCCGGACTGTACGACCACCTGATCGGCATCATCCTGCCCACCGCGGCGTTCTGCCTGCCGGTGTGCACGCTGGTGCTGACCGGTGCGATGCGCGACATCAGCAACGAGCTGTACGAGGCCATGGCGATGGACGGGGCCACCCCCTGGCGGGTGTTCTGGCAGATGGTGGTGCCGCTGTCCAAGGGCGGCCTGTCCTCCATCGTGGTCTTCTCGGCGCTCCAGGCGTGGAACGGCTTCCTGTTCCCGCTGATCCTCACCCAGTCGGAGAGCACCAAGGTCATCACCCTCGGCCTGTACAACTTCCAGACCGAGCACGGCGTCGACGTGCCCGGCCTGCTCAGCGCCGTCGTGCTGTCGATGCTCCCGATCTTCATCGTCTACCTGTTCGCCCGTCGCGCCTTGGTCCAGGGCCTCATGGGCGTCGGAGGAAAGTGACCGCCGAAATGACCGCCGAACTGGCCGCCGAGACGAACCCGGCCGCACCCACCGCCCCCTCCTCCGCCCCCCGCTGGCGCGACCGCACGCTGACCCCGGCGGAGCGCGCGGACGCCCTGATCGCCGAGATGACGCTCCCCGAGAAGCTCGGCCAGCTGGTCGGCCTCTGGGTCGGCGCCTCCGACGAGGGCGGCGACGTCGCCCCGCACCAGCACGACATGGAGGAGCCGCCCGACCTCGACGACCTGCTGCCGAACGGCCTGGGCCAGCTGACCCGCCCGTTCGGCACCGTCCCGGTCGACCCGGCGCTCGGCGCGCTCTCGCTGGCCCGCAGCCAGCAGCGGATCGCCGCCGCCAACCGGTTCGGCATCCCCGCGCTGGCCCACGAGGAGTGCCTGGCCGGCTTCGCCGCCTGGGGCGCCACCGCCTACCCGGTGCCGCTGTCCTGGGGCGCCACCTTCGACCCCGACCTGGTCCGCGAGATGGCCGCCGCGATCGGCCGCGACATGCGCTCGGTCGGCGTCCACCAGGGCCTCGCCCCCGTCCTGGACGTGGTCCGCGACGCCCGCTGGGGCCGGGTCGAGGAGACCATCGGCGAGGACCCGTACCTGGTCGGAACGGTGGCCACCGCCTACGTGCAGGGCCTGGAGTCCGCGGGCATCGTCGCCACCCTCAAGCACTTCGCCGGGTACTCCGCCTCCCGCGCCGGACGCAACCTCGCCCCGGTCGGGATGGGCGCCCGCGAGCGCGCCGACGTCATCCTGCCGCCGTTCGAGATGGCCGTCCGCGAGGGCCGCCCGCGCTCGGTCATGCACGCCTACACCGACACCGACGGCGTCCCCTCGGCCGCCGACGGCGAACTGCTCACCGGGCTGCTGCGCGACACCTGGGGATTCGACGGGACGGTGGTCGCCGACTACTTCGGCATCGCCTTCCTCAAACTGCTGCACGGCGTCGCCGGGGACTGGGCGCAGGCCGCCGCCCTCGCCCTGGACAGCGGCGTCGACGTGGAACTGCCCACCGTCAAGACCTTCGGCGAACCGCTGCTGCGGGCCGTCCAGGACGGCACCGTCCCCGAGGCGCTGATCGACCGGGCGCTGCGCCGGGTGCTGACCCAGAAGGCCGAACTCGGCCTGCTCGACGAGGACTGGCAGGCCGTCCCCGCGGTGCTGGCCGGCCGGCCGCTGGACGACCCGCGGGCGCTGCGCGGCACCGTCGACCTGGACCGGCCGGAGAACCGGCAGCTGGCCCGGGAGATCGCCGAACGGGCCGTGGTGCTGCTCAGCAACGACGGCACCCTGCCGCTGCGCGCCCCGCGCCGGATCGCGCTGATCGGCCCCAACGCGGACACCCCGACCTCGGTGCTCGGCTGCTACGCCTTCCCCGTGCACGTCGGCAGCCAGCACCCGGACACCCCGGTCGGCATCGAACTGCCCACGCTGCGGCAGGCGTTGGCGGCCGAGTTCCCCGGCAGCGAGATCTGGACGGCGGCCGGGTCGGGCATCGACACCGCCGACACCTCCGGGTTCGCCGAGGCGCTCGAGACCGCCCGCCGGGCCGACGTGGTGATCGTCGCGCTCGGCGACCGGGCCGGCCTGTTCGGGCGCGGCACCAGCGGTGAGGGCTGCGACGTGGAGCTGCTCGAACTCCCCGGCGTGCAGCGGCAGTTGCTCGACGCGCTGCTGGACACCGGCAAGCCCGTCGTCCCGGTGCTGCTGGCCGGGCGCCCTTACGCGCTGGGCCGCGCCGTCACCGAGGCGGCCGCCCTGGTGCAGACCTTCTTCCCCGGCGAGGCCGGGACCGAGGCGGTCGCCGCCGTGCTCAGCGGCCGGGTCAACCCGTCCGGCCGGCTCCCCGTCAGCATCCCGGCCCGCCCGGGCGTGCAGCCCTCCACCTACCTGGCCGCCCGCCTGGCCGGACCCAGCGAGGTCTCCAGCACCGACCCGACCCCGGCGTTCGGCTTCGGGCACGGCATCGGCTACACCTCCTTCGACTGGAGCGGCCTGGGCGTCGAACAGGCCGCCACCGGTACCGACGGCGCCTTCGAACTCGCCTTCACCCTGCACAACACCGGCGACCGGGCCGGCAGCGAGACCGTCCAGCTCTACCTGCACGACCCCGTCGCCAGCGTGGTCCAGCCGGTGCAGCGACTGATCGGCTACCGCCGGATCACCCTCGACGCGGGCGAACGCACCCTGGTCCGGGTCACCGTCCCCGCCGACCTCGCCTCCTTCACCGGCCGCGACGGCCGCCGGATCGTCGAACCGGGCGACCTCGAACTCCGGCTCGCCGCCTCCAGCACCGACCCCCGCCTCACCGCCACCGTCCGCCTCACCGGCCCGGTCCGCACCCTGGACCACACCCGCCGCCTCCACGCGGACTTCCGCACCGCCTGACGGCCCGTCCGGCGTCCCGGCCGCGCCCCCTCCCACTCCGGGCAGGGGGCGCGGCCGTGTCCTCGACGGGAAGAGCCGAGCGCCGGTCAGCCGGTGATTTCGGAGAGCCTGTGCCGCAGCGGCTCCTCAAGGTCGAGGTTGTCGCCCCGGGTGGTGGTCTGCAGGAGTTCGGTGATGACCACGAGCTCGGCGAACCTCCCCGCCGGTGTGTCGAGGACGGACCCGAGCCGCCGGCGGATCTCTGCCGCGGTGTCCGGCACGAGGAGGCTGTGGGAGTGCAGCAGTGCCGCGTCGTACCCGGCGGGCGCGGCACCCCAGCCCTCCCAGTCGAGGACCGTGAGGGCCGGACCCGTGAGGTTGGCCCAGTGCAGGTCGCCGTGGGCGGTCGTCCAGGCGGGCAGCCTGGTGTCGACCGGGACGCCGAGGTACTGCGGCATGGCGCGGTCCAGGTACTCCTGACGGACCGCCACCCGGGTGCTCGGGACGGCAGCGATGACGTCGAGAGCGGTGCTGAGCCCGTCCCACCAGGCGTCGTCCAGGTCGGGGGCCTTCCGGAGGGTCGGTTCGTGGGTGGTGATGGTGGGGACGGTGATCCTGTCGTACAGCTCCGCCAGGTAGCCGTGCTCACCGTTGGTCCAGGTGTGTCGGCCCCTCAGATGCGGCCTGGGTACCGCAGGAGGCATGAGTCGCTCGGCCTCCTGCGGTCCCTCCCAGAGCTTTCCACCGGCCCGGTCGGCCGGTGCGGACACCAGGCGGAGCCAGCCCTTGCCGGACGCCGTGGCAACCGGGCGGCTGAGGGTACGCCCCCGCCAGCCCCACGCTTCGCGCGAGCCGACCGGGGCGGCGTCGAACGCCGCCGCGGCCGCGGTGTGCATGCTGCGCATCCGCCCGGCGGTGTTCGGCTCAGGTTCCGAGTACATCAACGACCCTTCGCAGCACGCCCGGAGACAACGGCGGACGGCCGACGGCATCGGCGGCCTGCGCCCAGTGTTCCGGATTCCCGGTCGACAGGAGCACGCGTCCCACTCCGGTGGTCGAGGCGACGACGGCGAGGGCAGCCTGCGCGGGCGTGCTGCCGGGGCTGATCAGGTCGGTCAGCTCGCGGGTCACGAGGCCGGGGATCTCGCCACCGTGGAGCGGGGCGGAGGCGAACACCTCCAGTCCCGCAGCCGGGGCATCGACCAGCGGGCCGTGTCCGTCGAGGGCCTGGGCGACGGCGCCGAGGTGGATGAGGGAGACGGGGAGTTGGACAGCTCGTAGGTGGTGCTGCGGGCCGCCGGCCTTGGTCGCGAGTTCGAGCAGGGCGGGTACGTCGAAGAGCCCGCTGCTGAAACCGCGCCAGGTAGATACTCCGTAGGAATTGATGACGCGCTGGTTGCACGCCTCCTCCAAGGCGAGGAACGCGGAGTGGAGCCGGCCGGCGATCTCGTCCTCCTGACAGTCGTGTTCCGGGTTGTGCAGGAACACGACGTCGGGGATGCGGCCGAGCACGCGCCTGCTACGGGCGACCTGCCAGGCGATGTAGTCAGGTGCCAGGCAGTGCCCGCGTTCGGCAGCACCGGCGGAGAGCGCACCGGCGCGCACGCCGGTCCGCCCGGCACCGGGAGGGACGAAACCCGCCTTCGTGGAGACGCGGAGATCCGGATACGCCGCCAGAACCAGGGCCAGTGCCGCCTCCGCCCGACCACCCCCGTAGTTGGGCGCGGTATCCACCCAGTCGGCACCCCGGGAAGCGGCCCTCACTGCGGCCTCGGCCACATCGTGACAGCGGTAGGTGCCGAGGCCCAGCCGGGCGGTCATCATGGGCCCCCGATCGCGGCGGCCTGGCCGTCGACCAGCTCCGTCACGACGCCGGCCGCCTGCGCGAGGGTGATGCCTGCGGCCTGTGCGAGATCGGCCAGCCTGTGGCGTTCCCCGTCGGCGAGGAGCGCGAGCACCGGCTCGGCCTTGGCGGCGAACGTCCACTCCTCGCCGCCGGCGGTCAGCCGGGCGGTGCCGTCGGGTGCGGCTACGAGCGCGGGCCGCGTGGTGACCAGCCGCACCTGCAGATCGGCATCCGGCGGGGCCGCCGTGATGTGGGGCAGCGACGGCGCGAGCCGGGCTCGCTCGGTGGCGTCGCGGGCGGAGGAGAAGCGGGCGATCAGGTCCTCGCTCTCCAACTCGCCTGCGAGGAGCTTGCCGATCGCGTCGAGGAAGGCTCGCTGCTCCTCGGCGCTGCCGAAGCGCGGGAGGTCTGCTCGGACCGCCTCGTGGGCGCGCAGCATCTCCGACAGCCAGGTGATCAAGTCGGCGCCCGTCGTGCTCTGCAACCCGCACGTGACGTGCAGCGAGTGCTCGCCCTCGGAGGCGGCGACGGCGTGCCACCAGCCCCGGGGCAGGTAGAGCACATCGCCGGCGGTGAGGACCAGTTCGGCGACGGGCACCTCGGGCGGCGGTTCCGGGGTCTCGACGTCGCGGTGCATCGGCAACGCGCGGGTGGGGCCGTAGATGCGCCAGCGCTTCGCGCCGTCGAGCTGGACGACGACCACGTCGTGATCGTCCCAGTGCACGCCGAAGCCCTCGGTGCCGGTCCAGGAGGCGTACAGGTTGGCCTGCACGCCGGTTCGCAGCCAGCGCTCCAGTTGGCCGGTCAGGGCGCTGATGCCGGGGTGGAGTTCGTCGATGGCGTCCAGGACCAGGGTGGCTCCGTCGGCGAGGCGCTTGTGCAGTTCGGAGGGCTGGAGGCGGTGCCAGACGGTGCTCCGCCGGGTGACGATCGGCTGGGAGTACGTGTGCGCGGGCACCTGCTCGCCGTTGGCAGCGAGTCGCAGGCGAGGCGGTTCGAACCGGTGGTGCGTCAGGATGGCGTTGAGGTCGTCCCAGCTCACGAGTCCGGCGAGTGACGCGGCTTCGCCGCGTGCGACCTTGAAACTGCGGCCGAGCGTCCGGGCGAGGAAGTCGTCCCCGCCCAGACGCTCGACCACCGAGAACTGCTCGGCGGTCATCGTGATGCAGCCGTCAGTCGTTGCCGTCGGAGCGGCCGGTGGAGCCGCCGTCCGACGGCACCTCGCCACGCGAGCGGGCCGCGGCGACCTTCGCGCGGGCGACCAACAGGCCGTCGCCCTCCAATTCGGTGCTGTCCGTCAGGTTCTCGGGCACGAGGTACTCCTTCGGTTCTACGGGGCGGGCCGATTCGCGCCGGGATCCACCCGGCAGGTATCCACAGAACCGCCTCCAACGCCGTTGAACCAGAGCAGAATTGAAGCGGCAACGAGGTATCCGTGCCGCAAACCCGGTCACGACCTGGCCTGTTACGGCTGCAGGCGAACTGACGTACCTCTGGAGGACGCGGAATGGCATCCAGGAGGTCCCGGCTGATCCAGCACAGGGAAGCTGTCGGCCACACCCAGGAATCCCTGGCTGAGACCCTCGATGTGGACCGCACGACCGTGGGGCGATGGGAGAGCGGTAGGGGCGCCCCGCAGCCCTGGATGCGGCCGAAGCTCGCCCGGGCCCTGGGACTCCCGGTCGACCGGTTGGCAGTACCTCCTGCAGCCGCCGAAGCAGTCCCACCGCCCAGCAGCGTCGGCGAGGTCTCGCTTCCTGTGCCTGTCCAGCGCACGGATCACGCCAACAATCTTGTAGCGGCGGTGGCAGCCGACTCGGCAGAGTCCGCGCTCTTCCTTCGCTTCTCGAGCGCGTCCAACGTGGACGACACACTGCTCGAACAGATCGACGCGGACATCGCGAGGCTGGCCGCGGACTACGTGAGCAAGCCGGTGCCCGAGCTCTTCCACGACATCGGAACCCTCCGGCGAGGAGTGTTCGACTTACTCCGAGGCCGCCAACACCCGTACCAGACAAGCCACCTCTACCTGCAGGCCGGACGTCTCTGCGGCCTGGCCACCCATGTCGCCCTCGACCTCGGCCAATACACAGCTGCGGCCACGCATTCGCGAACGGCCTGGCGCTGCGCGGAGTCGGCCCGGCACAACGGTCTCCGGGCCTGGATCCGATCCGTCCAGTCCCTGATCTCCTACTGGCAGCAGGACCACCGCCAGGCCGCCGAGCTGGCCAGAGCGGGACTGCCGTACGCGGACAGCGGAACGATCGCAGCCCGCCTGCTCGGCCTCGAAGCGCGGGCCGCCGCCGCGCTCGGCGACAGCGCGGGCGCGCTGCGGGCCGTAGAGGCTGCCGAGGCGGCGCGGAGCGCCGTAGCCGCCGTGGATCTTCCCGGCGTGTTCACGTTTCCCGAGGCCAAGCAGTGGACCTACGCCGGCACCGCCCTCCTGGCCCTGGGAAGCCGGCGTCACGTGAACCGTGCCATCGAGGCGTCCTCCCGGGCCATCACCCTGTACGAGTCCGCACCGCAGCAGGAGCAGTCCTCCGGCGACCTGCTGGCCGCCCGACTCGACCTCGCCAGCGCCCACCTCGCCCACGGCGACCTCGACGGCGTGCAGGAGAAGCTCTCGGTGGTGCTGGACGCCGCACCGGACCGGCGAACAGCGAGCATCTCCAGCCGCCTTCGGGCACTGAGCACTCGTCTCGCCCAGCCCGCCTACGCAGGCTCCCCGGTCGTCCTGAGGCTCCGTGAGAATGTCAGGGAAGCCTGCGCTCGACCCGCACTCACGAACCCTCCGGAGCTGCCGCAGTGACGAGCAACACCGCACAGCAGGACGCCGCAGTCGCCGACAGGGCGATCCTGGCGAACAACGCCTACGCCGACGGACGCCACCTGGCCGCCCGCCAGTCGATCTACCGGTGGCAGCGGCCGCAGTACGACCTGCCCGGGATCGTCGTCGAGGAACTGGCCGGTACGAGCGGGACCGTCCTCGATGTCGGTTGCGGCAACGGCAAGTTCGTCAGCCGCCTGCACCGGGACCGCCCCGACCTCCAGGTCGTCGGGGTGGACATCTCGGCGGGCATCCTCGCCGGTGTCGAGGAGCCGGTCCTGGTGGCCGACGCCCAGGCGCTGCCCTTCGCCGACAACGGCGCCGACGCCGTGCTGGCCCTGCACATGCTGTACCACGTCGGTGGTATCGAGGCTGCGATCGCGGAACTGGCCCGCGTTCTCCGGCCCGGCGGCGTGCTCATCGCCTCGACCAACAGCGATACCGACAAGCAGGAGCTGGACCGGCTCTGGGCCAGGGCCGCAGGTGACGTCCTCGGGCTTCCCGAGGGGCCGGCGCGCGTCTCCCTCAGCTCCCGCTTCTCGTTGGAGAGGGCGCCCGGCTACCTCGGGGCGGAGTTCAAGGACATCCGCGTACGGGAGCTGCCCGGCATCATCGAGATCACCGATCCTGCGCCGGTCGTCGCCCACCTGGCCTCCTACGAGGCGTGGGCCGACCAGAGCGGCGTCCCGTTCCACGAGACCGTCAGCCGGGCGGCGGAGATCGCTGCCGCCGAGATCGCGACCGGAGGCACGTTCAGGATCACCTGCCGCAGCGGCATTCTGGCGTGCCGCTCTTGAGCGGCCGTGGACCGCGGTCGCCGGCGGGGCCGCCCGGCACCGGGACGGGGCCGTACAGTCCGGGCATGACCGACACCACCGCCCCGTGGCGCGCGATCGAACGCACCACCGTCTTCAGCAGGTTCGGCCGGTCCGTGGAACGCGTCGACTACGAGCTGCCCGACGGGCGGAGGGAGGAGTTCTACCTCAAGCGCGAGCGCCCGGCCGGCGCGGTGCTCGCCCTCACCCCCGACCGCCGCGTCGTCCTCGCCCGCCAGTACCGCCCGGGCCCCGACCGCGTGCTCCACGAGCTGCCGGGCGGCTTCCTCGAACCCGGCGAGGAGGCGCTGGACGCCGTCGCCCGGGAACTGCTGGAGGAGACCGGCTACCGGGGCGAGGTCCACGCGGCCGGACCGTACTGGCACGACGCCTACTCCGACGCCCGGCGCTTCGCCTTCTTCGCCACCGACTGCGTCAAGGTCGCCGAACCGGCCCCGGAACGCACCGAGTTCGTCGAGGTCGTCACCCTCCCCCTGGACGAGTTCCGCACCCGGGTGCTCCGCAGGGGCGGGCTGACCGACACCGCCGCGGCCTACCTCGCCCTGGACGCGTGGGGCCTCCTGCGGCCGGAGGACGGCGGCCCGGAGCCCCGTCCGGCGTGAAGGGGCCCGCCGGGGCGCCCCGTGGGGGTGGGCGCTCCGGCGGGCCGGTCGGCGGGGGAGGGGGTTACTTGCCGTTGTGGCGGGCGTTGCCCGCGGCGAGGGCGAGGTCCTGCTGGAGGGCGTAGTAGGCGGGCTTCGGCTTCATGGCCACGTCGTAGAGCAGGCCGTAGCCGGTGCCGGCGAAGGTGCCGGGGATCCAGGAGTCGCCGTCGTAGACGCCCCAGGCGGTGAACGAGATGCACTGGCGGACCAGCTGGCAGCCCTTGAGCATCTCGGAGAACTCGAACGGCTGGGCGAAGGCGGCCAGTTGGCTGGTCGGGACCTGCTCGGTCGAGTTGTTGACGAAGGTGCGGACGTCGGCCTCGGTGACGGCGACCTTCAGGCCGAGGTCGCCGTAGGACTGGAGGTCGGCCTGGAAGCGCTGGGCGTCGAAGCCGTACTGGGTGTCGAGGTGGCCCTGCTCGCCGATGCCGTTGACGGGCACGCCCTGGGCGACGAGCTTGGCGAAGAAGTCGTGGACGGCCTGGAACTTGGCGTTGCTGCCGTCCTGTCCGGCGATGTTGTAGTCGTTGTAGAACAGCAGGGCCTTGGGGTCGGCCTGGTGGGCCCAGCGGAAGACGTCGGCGATGACGCCCTCGCCCAGGTTCTTGATCCAGAAGTCGTCGCCGTTCAGGCCGTTGGGCAGCGGGTTGGGGTCCCAGGAGTTGGCGAAGACCTCGTTGGCGACGTCCCACTGCCAGATCTTGCCGCGGTAGCGGGTGACCTCGTCGGTGACGTGCTTGCGCAGGATGTTGCGGAGTTCGGCGGTGCCGATGGTGCCGTCGGCGACGCCAGTGGTGAGCCAGGACGGCAGCTGGTTGTGCCACAGCAGGGTGTGGCCGCGGACGCTCTGGTCGTTCTGCTGGGCGAAGCGGACCAGGCGGTCGGCGGCGGCCCAGTCGTAGCTGCCCCGGGTGGGTTCCACGGACTCCCACTTCATGGCGTTCTCCGCGGTGACGACGGAGAACTGGTCGGCGACGATCCCGGTGTAGGCGGCGTCGCTGCCGAGGTGGGCGTCGTCGACGGCGGTGCCGATCCGCAGGTCCTGGCGCGCGCCCAGGGCCCGCAGCGAGTCGTCGGCCCGGCCCTTCTCCCCGCCGGCGGCCGCGACCGCGGACGGGACGAGCATGAGGACGGCGGCGGTGGCGGCGGCGGCCGCGAGCTGACGGCGTAGCTTCACAGCGAACTCCTTGGTGCGGGGGTGCTGGGGGGTGGGGAAGGGACGTCAGATGTTTCGAAAGTTTCGAAATATCGATCGAACTTCCAAGAAGCTAGTGCCGGAAATCCGCCCCAGTCAATAAGGCTGCACGCAGCAGAAGTTGGACGAATCGTCAGGTTCGTTGCCGCCCTGGGCCGGATGGGCTGGGAAAACGTCGAAGCGTCCGGACGGCAGGAGTTTCCGATCGAATATCGGTACTTTTCATTGACGGGGCGCGCGGCCGCCGCCTACTCTCTGCACGGCGAGGCCCGCCCGAACGGAACTGCCCGCCGCACCGGGGACGGTGCGGCGGGCAGCTCCGCCGGGGCGGGGGCGGCGTCAGCCGTCGAGCTCCGCGGAGGGCAGGTAGGCGCCCGGGACGTCCGCCGGGGCGAGGACCGCCCGCTCGCCCGGGTACGGGGTGGCCCAGTCGTGGGCCTCGTACCAGGTGAGGTGGTTCATCTGGGCCGGGTTGGCCCGGTCCGGCGCCGCGGCGGCGGCGGTCGCGGCCTGCGGGGCCGGGACGTCCGGGCCGCAGGACGGCGCGGTGGCCAGGCCGTTGGTCAGCGAGGTCCGGTTGGGCGGCGCGGTGAACGGCGTGTAGTCGGGGGTGCGGGGACGGCCGGGGACACGCCGGTGGGGGCGGCCGGGGACACGCCGGTGGCGGCGGTGCCGTCCAGGGCGGCGGTCACCGCGAGGCCCTCGACGTCGCGCAGCAGGGGCTCGAAGCGGTCCGGGGGCAGCAGCCGGACGTCCGCGGTGAAGGAGAGCAGGACGCCCTCCGGCTCGTCCTCGACGTTCAGGAACAGCCGCTCGGACGGCCGGTCGGTGCGCTCCGCCCAGCGGAAGGCGGTGCCGGTGCGGGCCGCCCGCAACTGCTCCGCGGTGGGCGCGGGGGTGTCGTCGGCGGCGTCGGCGGTGTCGGGGGCCTCGTCGCGGCGGTCGTTGAAGACGCAGGAGACATCGAGGCCCGGGCGCTCCCGGGTGGCCCGGTCGAGCAGGGCGGCGAACCGGCGCGGGTCGTAGTAGCCGTACTTGTAGGCGCCCAGGGTGGCGCGGCGGGTGCGGTCCACCGCCTCGTCGAGGGTGGCGCCGGCCAGGTCGAGCGTGCACAGGCCGAGTTGGGAGAGCATGCAGACCACGTCGGCCAGGCCCGGCCGGAAGCGGTTGCCGACCATGGGCCGCACCACCACCGGGTTGACGGCGGTGGCGCGGGCGAGCGCGGCCGCGTACAGGGCCAGCAGCACGGTGGTGGGGGTGGCGCCGGTGCGCCGGGCGACGGCGCGGACGGCGGGCCGCAGGGCGCGGCTGCGCAGTTCGGCGGTCCAGTACCGGGGGCCGGGCGGCGGGGGCGCCGCGGGCAGCGGGCGCGGGACGATCGCGGCCAGCAGCCGCTCGTGGTGGCGGTGCGCCCGGTCGTCCTGGAGCCGCCCGGCGGGGGAGCGCTGCCAGCGGGCCTGCTCCAGCGGCTGCAGGCCGCGCAGCGGGGAGCGCTCCTTGGCGGCGACCTCGCGCAGCATGGTGCGGGCGCCGGCCGCGTCGGTCGCCAGGTGGCAGATGACGGCGACCAGGTGGGTGGGCGTGCCGCGGTGCCGGACCACGGACATCCGCACCGGCCAGTGCGCCGCCAGGTCGAACGGCGCGTGCCGGTGGTGCGCCGCGACGGCGGCGGCGGTCGCCGCGGGGTCGGCGCCGTCGGGGGCGTCGTGCACCTCCAGGAACACCTCGCCCGCCCCGGCCACCTCCTGGCGGGGCTCGGGCCCGGCGTCGAAGCGCAGCCGGGTGCGCATCGACGGGTAACGGGTGACCAGGTGGCGCAGCTCGTCCGCGACGTCCTGCACGGTCGTTCCCGGCGCCAGCGGCCGGGCGCCGCCCAGCGGCATCCAGGAGCCGTGCCGGACCATCGCCTCCCACAGCGACCACTGGCCCCAGGTGAGCGGTTCGGTGCCCGCGCCGTCCAGGCCCGCGAAGGCGACGGCGACCCGCGCGGCCGGGCCGGGCAGCGGGGCGCCGGGCCCCTCGCCGGGCAGTCGGGTCGGGTGGTTCGGGTGGTTCTGGCGGGGCGGGTCGGTCGGGCGGGTGTGGGCCGCGTGGCTGGCGTTCATCGCCGGCACCTCCGGACAGCGGTCGTCGTGTGCGGTACCGCCGGCCCCGGTCCCCTTGCGGCCAGCCTAGCGGGTGAACGCCGTTCCGGGGGACGGAAGTTGAGGGTGCTCAGGCGTCGTCCGGTGCGGGTGCGGGTACGGGGTGGTGGACTTCGCTCCAGACGATCTCGCGGGCGACGCCGTTGTTGCGGAAGGCGGGGGAGTAGCTGTGTCCCCAGCGGTCGCCGAGGGCGAGTGCGGCGAGGACGGCCGGTGGGTCGTCGGGTCCGTCGGGCCGGATGACGGAGAGTTCGATCCGGAAGCCGTCGGCGATGGTGGTCAGTCGGGCCTCCCCGCCGCCGCCGGCCCGGGAGAGCCGCTCGGCGATCTCCCAAGTCCGTTGCCGTAAAGCGTCGTTCACGAGGCGGCGCCCAGGTCGGCGCAGGTGGGACGGCGCACCGCGCCCCGGCCCACCGACCAGGGCGCGCCCCCGTCCGCCGGCACCAGCACCAGGGCGCCCCGCCCGTCGACGTGGGAGAACCCGCCCAGCCGCCCGCTCCCCGTGTCGACCAGCAACTCCCCCTGCCCGTAAGACCGGACGGACCCGGCGATCTCGGCGAACTCCCCGCCCCGCACGGCCCGCACGTAGGGCGCGCCCGCCCACACCAGCGTCGCCAACTCGCCCGCCACCTCCGGAGCGACACCGCCCAACTGCACCAGGTGCGCGCCGGTGACGCTCCGCTCCACCCCCAGCGAGGGCAGCCTGAGGCCCGCCGAGCCGAGGGCGTCCCGGAGGCCGTCGCGCACCTTGCGCGCGAAAGCCCGGTCCTGCCGCTCCAGCCGGTCGAGCAGGGAGTTCCCCATGACGGTTACCGCCTGTCTCTGTGTTCTCCTCGGTGCGTCACCAGCATCGGCAGAAAGCGGTACCGTGAACAGGCGGAGAGGCGTGACACTGACGAGCTGTCATGATCGAACTGGGGAGCGGGGTTGGCGCGTCGCACGGGGGAAGCACCCGGGAACCCTACGGACATGACCCCGGCCGCGTTCGGCTGGCTGCTGGGGGAACTGCGCGAGAAGGCCGGCCTCAAGAAGGCCGGGCTGGCCCGCGAGGTGCACTGCGACCCCTCGCTCATCAGCCGCTTCGAGTCGGGCGAACGGGTACCGGCCGTGGAGATGGTCCGCCGCATCGACCAACTCATCGGCGCGGAAGGGCTGTTGACCAACGCCTACGAACGGGTGGGCTGGTACCGGGAGGTGGCGCACCCCGAGTGGTTCCAGGTGTTCGCCGAGCGGGAGGCGCAGGCGGTGGAGGTGCGGAGGTACTCGGTCAGCCTCATCCCCGGCCCGTGCCAGGAACCCGGCTACGCGGCAGCGATCTTCAAGTGGCGACAGATCAATCCCACTCCCGCCCGGATCGAGGCGGCGGTCGCAGCCCGGATCAGTCGCCAGGCCCGCTTCCTGGCGGACGGCGGGCCGTTGCTCTCCGTCGTCCTCGACGAAGCGGTGATCCGGCGCGTAGTGGGCGGGCCGCAGATGATGCACCGTCAACTGAACCACCTGTTGGACTTGATGCGGCGGCCGAACATCGTGATCCAGGTCGCTCCGCTGGAACTCGGCGAACGCGCGCCCGCCGGTACCTCGTTCACCCTGCTGACCATGCCGGACGGCCGACAGCACCTCTACTCCGAGAGCCTGACATCCGGTCACTTCACCACCGATCCGGAAGAGATCAGGTACTACTCCCGCGCCTATGATTGGCTTCGCGGTCACGTGCTCTCCGTTCCGGATTCGGCCGCGCTGATCCGCCGAGTCATGAAAGGACTGGTCAACTCCATGTCCACGCAGCACTTCAACACCGAACTGCTCCGGCCGATCGCGTGGTTCAAGTCCAGCTCGTACAGCGACGGCAACGGCGGAGACTGCGTCCAGCCCGCCGTGAACCTGGCCGGGTCGCACGGCGTCGTGCTGGTGCGGGACAGCAAGGACCCGCAGGGTCCCGTCCTGGCGGTCTCGCCCACCGCGTGGAGCGCGTTCGCGGCGGCGGCCGGGCGCGGGGAGTTCGACGGCATCTGAGCGGGCGCCCGCTGTCCCAGGTCGTCACCGCGGGACAGCGGGCGGACTGCACGCAGTCGAGCCCGTGCCGCAGAAGATCCGCGTCCCACGCACCGGCTCGGGCGGGCCCCGCGAGGCGCCCGACGGCGTGGCCTGCGCCAGGGCTCACGCGGCGGACGGCCACCCGGCTTCGACGAGGAGCGCTGCCGGAAACGCGACACCGTCGAACGGGCCATCGGACAGGCTCAAGCACGCCCGAGCCGTCGCCACCCGCTACGACAGGCGCGGCTGCGGCCACCTCGGCACCGTCACGGCAGCAGCGCTCGGCATCTGGCTCCGCACATGATCGACCGGACGGAACCTAGCCTGCCGGTCGCGTCCGGCTCGGTGGTGCTACCGGTTGTGGAAGCGTGTCGGCCAGGGCCAGGGTCCGATAACGCCTTTTCATTCCTCGGTGTCTGCTGGTGCCAAGCGGGGTCGGGGGAGGGCCAGGGTGGCAGCTCCGATGAGCAGCAGGAGCGCTGCTTGGAGGGCTCCAGTGACGGATGAAGGGGAATGCAGGGGCCAGGCCCAGATTCTGGGCCGGTTGAAGACGAGTCCGAAGGAGACGCAGAAGAAAGGGAAGACAGCTGTGGCGACTGAGGCGAAGCGTTCCCCTACGAGCCATCGGAGGATGAGGGCCAGGCCGAGGTAGCCGGCGAAATCGCGGGCCATGGCCGCCGCAGCCTGACCGGCTCCGCCCACGGACAGGGCGGTGCCCGCGGCCACGCTGGCCAGAACGCACAGGGCCATGAAGGCGGCGTCCCAACGGCCGACGGAGCGGACCGCGACGCGTTTTGTCATGTGGTCAGCGCGACCTTGTCCCTGCAGGATCAGGCAGACGGGAAGAAGCGGCAGCAGGCTCGGCAGCGGCAGATCGAAGCTCAGGCCCCCGATGATGACGGGAACCGGCAACGTGACCGAGTCCGCAGCGGCACCCAGGGCGATGCACAGAAGAAGTCCGGCGGCCACGGCGGGTACGTGCCTGATGCGCAGCCACCAGATCATTGCGCTCCTCCGGCCTGGGCGCCAGCAGTCTGGTGGAAGTGGGACGGATCAAGGTCAGGCTTGGTGTCGCATCCGGTCAGCGTGGAGGCGTTGCGCTGAAACCACGTGTGCTGCTCTTCGGTGGTCAGCGTCATGACCCGGCCGGCCAGTTGCACCGCGGGTCGGCCGTACCGGGTCTCCACAGCCCGGGGGGCGACTCCCGCGGTCAGCTTCAGCCAGGCCGAGAGCGGACCGACGGCTTCGATCCCCGACCACCGGACACCGCGCTCGGAAGCGCACGGGGGAGCGTGGTTCGGAATGGAGCCCAGAGCGATCAGGGACTGGATGTCTTCACGCGTGGGCTTGTCGGACAACGGCTTCACTGGGGCGAGTTGAGTCACGCCGACAGCATTGAGGCGCTGCTGGGCCTCAGAAGCCCAACCGGTGATGTCCGAGGCCTCGGACCGCTGCTCAGGCCACAGGCAGATCTGCGGCGTACCCTCCGTGCATGTCTGCTCACTCGCAGAACGCGGCTGTGCCGCACGGAAGTCGAGGGGCTCGGCGATCCAGGCTCCTGCGGCGACGGTGGCGGCGAGAGCAACGAAGGCGGTCAGCCGAAGAGGTGCGCGAAGGCCGTTCCAGAGCCAGGCAGCGGCGATCATCCCAAGAGTGGCCACTGCCGCGGCGCACACGGCGCGGGTGGCCGGCACCTGGTCCAGCGCGCAGCACTCGGTGAGGTTGCGGCCGTTGAGCTGGCGGACCCAGAAAATATCGAGTGCCGACGGGTAGGCCATCCACACGAAGCTGGCGATCAAAGTCAGAGGAACGGCGAGCAGGCGGGGCAGAGCCAGCCCCAACACGTAGCCGACCGAGGCGTGGGCGAGGACGACGAGCAGTTCCAGCAGAAGGATGACCGGGAGCGACCAGCCGGGGAAGCCACCGGCCTGCGGGACGAACATCGCCAAGGCCAGGAGAACGGAGACCGCGCCGAGTGCCAGGGCCGGGGCGAGGGCGGCCAGGGCGATCATGGTGGAAGACCGGGCGGGCGCCGTATTCAGGACGGCAGACCTGCGGACCTTCAGGGCCTCCCAGGCCCCGCAGGCTGCGACGGCAGGCGCCGTGAAGTTGAGCAGGAAAGTGCTCTGGGAGGCGACGGACGGCCAGTAGCCCTCGGTGATCCATCCGGTCATGTTGCCGCTGTACATCACGAGCCACACGAACAGCACGGGCGCGGCTCGCAACGCGGAGGACGTACGGATGAGGGTGCGCCAGGGCATGCTCACACCTCCCCGGTGACGATGCCGGCGTAGGCCGCCTCGGCACGCCGCTCGGAGGAAACGTCTTCCGGGGCGAGAGCCAGGAAGGAGTCGATCGGCCCCTGGTGCCGTACCCGCCCTCGATCGAGCAGTACGACCGAGTCGTAGATCTCCGCCAGGTCTTCGGTCTGATGGGTCGAGACGACGAAACTGCTGAAGCTCTTCAGCTCGCCGATCAACTCACGGAACACGCCGCGCTGCACCGGGTCCAGGCCGGCAGTCGGTTCGTCCATCAAGACGAGCTGGGCATCGTGCACCAGGGTCTGGGCGATACCGAGGCGGCGCAGCTGCCCTCCTGACAGTTCGGCGCTGCGCCGGTCCGAGAGCGGGCCGAGTCCGACTTTCTCGATCGCCTGCTGCGAGCGCTCCCACGCTTCACTGCGGGACATGCCCTTGAGCCAGCCTGCGTAGGCAGCCTGTTCCCGCACGCGCAGGCCCGGCACCGGACGGACCTGCTGGGGGAGCCAGCCGACCTTGCGCCGGTAGGCCCTCAGATCCTTCTTGTTCCGGGTGTCCAGTCCGTCGAGCTCGATGTGGCCGGCCTCGGGCCGGAGGGCGGAGGCGACCAGCCCGAGCAGGGTCGACTTGCCGGCGCCGTTGGGGCCGAGCAGCACACTGCAGCCCGCGTCGAGGCTGAGGCTGAGGCCGTCCAGGATCCGGACCCCTCGCCGGTAGCCGAAGGAACAGTCGGTCACATGAACAGGCACAGTTATCGATCCACTTCGAAGAAACGGGCAAGGACTCTCTGCAATGGCGCGCTTGGACAGATCGCGCGGGTTGTGCCGTCTGCATGCGGTCGACCGGCATGTGGCGCCTGGTGATCACATGCGGCCCGTACCGGCTGTTTCCTCGGCAGATCGGAACGGCACGGGAAAACGGCCGGAAGGATTCCGGATGGCTGCGAACCTTTCCATCACTTGCATTTCGATGTGAACCACCCAATGCGTGTACAGAAACCCGGAGGAGAGGGCCGGCCTGCACAGCCGCACCGCAAGTGTGGATTCCGGAGCGGACCTTGGGGCGGATCATGGCGGACGCAGGGGGATCGCTGATGATTCGCGCCGCCTTCCTTGCGAGCGATGAGTCGGCGCCGCCGCGGGCCGCCGGACAAGGAGCAGGATCGATCATGCACCAAGAAGGAAGCCTGCGCAGCGCCTTCCCCGAATATTGATCCACAAATAAGGCAAAACACCCACTGGGGCGCATTGGGGAGTGGTTGCGCCATTTGCAGCCTTCTGGGAAATTCCCGCATTGGCGAACTCTGGAAAATCTGCTCCGCTTTTTTGAAAGAACCCACGCAACCTCAGAATCTCGGCCCGCGCTCCGGGACCACCGCCCGGTGCGGCCGCACCTTCGAGATCCAGGGCTCGAATCCGGTCCAGGTCCGCGGCCTCCATCTCGACCTCGCAGGTGACCAGCCCACCGTTTCTCGCCCCCGCCGAGGGCCCGTACGACGAGCGGAATGCGGCTAGGACTTGTCCGGTCGATCATGTGACTGTCGCCTGCCGTGCTCGTTGGTCGGGGCATGGGGCGGGGAGATCTCACGGATACCGAGTGGGAGCGGCTGCGGCCGTTCCTGCCGGTCGGCAACGGGCGTTGTGGTCGGTGGCGGGACCATCGGCAGGTGATCGACGGGATCCTGTACCGGGTGCGGACCGGTGTGCACTGGCGTGACCTGCCCGAGCGGTTCGGTCCCTGGAAGACGGTCTACGAACGCCACCGGCTGTGGTCGGCCCACGGCACTTGGGAGCGCCTGCTCCAGCGGGTCCAGGCCGAGGCGGACGCGGCCGGCGACATCGACTGGGACATCTCGGTCGACTCCACCGTCGTCCGGGCCCGTCAGCACGCGGCCGGCGCCCGCACCGACCCGCCGCCAGCCCTCGCGTCGAAGGGGGCTGGGCCGGGAGAACACCAGGACGAGACGCCGTGGCAGAGCCTGACCGCCCGCCTGGCGGAGGCGGTGCAGGAGGTGAGGGCCTGGGCCGCTCGCGCGGCGGGTTCACCACCAAGGTCCACCTGAGCGCGGACGGCCGCTGCCGCCCGCTGTCCCTGGTCGTCACCGCGGGACAGCGGGCGGACTGCACGCAGTTCGAGCCCGTGCCGGAGAAGATCCGCGTCCCACGCACCGGCCCGGGCAGGCCCCGCAAGACGCCCGACAGCGTGGCCACCGACAAGGCGTACAGCAACGGGACGCGCCGCGGCCACCTGCGCAGGCGCGGTATCCGGCACACCGTCCCCGAGAAGACCGACAGCCGGGCGGCCCGCCGGCGCAAGGGCTCACGCGGCGGGCGGCCACCGGGTTTCGACGAGGACAGGTACAGGAAGCGGAACACCGTCGAACGGGCCGTCAACAAGCCCAAGCACGCCCGAGCCGTCGCCACCCGATACGACAAACGCGGCTACGTCCACCTCGGCACCGTCACCGCAGCCGCCCTCGCCATCTGGCTCCGCACATGATCGCCCGGACGGAACCTGGACCGTGATCGCGGTCTAGGCCCCGCAGGTGTGCGCGGCGCGCACCGGGTCGTCGGCCGGTCCGACCGGAGGGCGAGGACCGGGCCCGCCCCGACGTCGAGGTCTGCGACCTCCTGGACGCCGCGCTCGTGGACGTGCTGGAGCTGACCGGCAGGCTGTAGCTGCTCCGGCCTCCCGGCTGCCCAGTCGACGCCGCCGGCGCGGCGAAGGAGATCGCCGACCTCGTGGTGCAGATAGCCGACAACTACGTCGCCGGCCGGGTGGGCGCCCTGCTGCCGAAGGAGGAGCTCAAGGACCTCCAGCCGGTACAGGACTACACCGCCCGGCTCCTGCCCTCGATCCTGTCGCTGACCCGGGTGGTTGCCGCGGCCGCCGTGGTGGCGATCTTCGCCGGAGCCGGGACCTGGGTGGCATCCAGGTTCGGCATCCCGCCGAGCTTCGCCGCCCTGCCCGCCGTCGCGCTCGCCACCGTGCTGTTCCCCGCGCTGGTGTCCGTGGTCACCCCGCAGGCGAAATGACACGTCGGGCCCCGGCCCGCCTTCGGCCGCTGCCGGTACCCGGCTGCTGGTGACAGGCATCCTCGGGGCAACGCCCCCACCCGCCCTCCCTTCCCGCTCCGGGAGGGAGGGCGGGTTCTTTTACCCGGTTCTTTCCATAGGGCGCCAGCACCACCGGACGGCAGTCGGGGCCGCCGCCTCGGGCAGGACCTCCGCAACCCGAAGACGATGCCGAGCGAGCTGCGCGGCTGACGGCATCGGAGCCCGCCACCCGCAGCCGTTCCCCCGCTCCGGGTGGCTCC